>JBAZVY010000009.1:5305-18867 GCA_041660645.1 Elusimicrobiota bacterium
GGCCGCCCTGCAGGATCTGGCGGCCCGCAGTCCGCTGGGCTCGCGCATCTTGGTAGGTTCTTGCCTGCCCCAAGTGGAGCAGGCCTATGCCGCGGCCGATGTGTTCGTGCTGCCTTCCGTGTCCGAGGGCCTATCCAACGCCTTGTTGGAAGCCATGGCTTCGGGGCTGGCCGTGTTGGGCAGCCGGGTGGGGGGCACCGCGGAAACGGTCCGCCCTGATGTCACCGGACTGCTTTTCGGCCCGCAGGACGGAGTCGAGCTGCGGCGGGGGATCGCCCGTTTTCTTAGCGAGCCGGAGTTGGGCCGGCGGCTGGGCGCAAGCGCCCGGGCGCAGGCGGTAGCGGAGTTCGCCATCGATCGGGTGGCGGATGAATATAAGAAGATGTATAGCGAGTGAGATATGTGCGGAATATGCGGCATAGTCTATAACGACGGCAATTCTCCGGATCCGGGCAAGCTTAAGACCGCCAATGATCTGCTGACTCATCGCGGCCCGGACGACTCCGGCCAGAGCGTGGTCGGTCCCGCGGGCCTGGCCATGCGGCGTCTGGCGATAATCGACTTGAGTACCGGGCATCAGCCCATGGCTACTCCGGACGGACGCTACACCATAGTATTCAACGGCGAGATATATAATTTTCAGGAATTGCGCGCTGGACTGCAGGCCCAGGGCTACGCTTTTCGCACCCGCAGCGACACCGAGGTCATATTGGCCTTGTTTCAGACCCAAGGACCGGCCTGCGTCAGCCGTTTGCGCGGCATGTTCGCCTTCGCTATCTGGGACCAGCAGGACCAGCGCCTGTTCGTGGCCCGAGACCGCATCGGCAAGAAGCCCTTGGTCTATACCGAACAGCCGGGATTTTTGGCTTTCGCTTCGGAACTGCGCTCGCTCTTCGTCTGGCCCGGGATCTCGCGCGAGGCCGATCCCGAGTCCATAGACATGTACCTGTCCTTGCAGTATATCCCTTCGCCCAAGACCGTGTATCGGCAGGTCAAGAAGCTGCCGCCTGGACACGTGCTGGTCTATGAGAAGGGCAAAGTCAGCGTGGAGAAATATTGGGATCTGCCTCTGGGTCGGCCGCCGTTGACCACGGATTTTGAAGCCGCTAAGGGCATAGTCGCGGATAAATTGCGCGAGGCCGTGCGTCTGCGCATGATCTCGGATGTGCCGTTGGGCGCTTTTTTGTCCGGAGGCGTGGATTCCTCCATCATCGTGGCGCTCATGAGCGAGATGTCGGCTCAGCCCGTGAAGACTTTTTCCATCGGATTCGAAGAAGAAGAGTTCTCGGAATTGCGCTTCGCCAAGGAAGTGGCCCAGCGCTACGGCTGCCAGCACACGGAATTCGTGGTCAAGGCCGGGATGGCCGACGTCTTGCCCAAGCTGGCTTGGCATTACGGAGAGCCTTATGCCGATCCTTCCGCCTTGCCTTCCTATTATGTGGCCCGGGAGACCCGGCGGTTCGTCACCGTGGCCTTGAACGGCGATGGGGGGGATGAGAATTTCGCCGGCTACATCCGGTATTTCGCCATGAAGCTGGCCCGCATGTTCGACGTGCTGCCCGGCCCGGCTCGGGCTGCGCTCAAGGCCGGGGCCGAGTTCTTGCCCGAATACCGGGCGCCTTACGGTTTTACTTGGAGGCTCAAGCGCTTCTTGCGCTCTTCATTGTTCACGGACTTGCCGGCCCGGCATCTCAAGATGGCGGCCTATTTCTCGGAGGAAGACAAAGCCGGGCTCTATACCCCGGAGTTCCAAGCTCGGTTGGGGGCGGATCAGGGCGCGGCCGGGCGCTATATGGCCGGCGTGTTCGCGGCGTGTCCGAACGAGGATTTCGTCAATCGCCTGCTCTACGCGGACTTCAAGACTTATCTGCCGGAATGTCTCATGACCAAGATCGACATCGCCACCATGGCCACGTCCTTGGAAGGGCGCTCGCCTTTTCTGGACCATGAGTTCGTGGAGACCGTTTTCCGCATGCCCGGGGAATGGAAGCTCAAGGGCCTGCGCGGGCATAAATTCCTGCTCAAGGAGGCTTTCCGCGATAAGCTTCCGTCCACCATATTCAACCGCGGCAAGATGGGCTTTGGCATCCCCTTGGGCGCTTGGTTCCGGGGGCCGCTCAAAAACTACTGGGAAGAACACGTCCTGGGGACGCCGGCTTTGAGCCGGGGGGTGTTCCAGGAGAGCGCCCTGCGCCGGATCTGGGCCGAGCATCAAGGCCGCAGGCGCGACCACGGCTATCGGCTTTGGGCCCTGCTCATGTTCAGCCTCTGGCATGAGAACTGCCTGGAGGGCGGCGGTCAGATATAATAGAATCAGCGCATGGATACCCCCGCGGCCGACGCTTTTGAACTTACGGTCTTGATCCCGACCTTGAACGAGGGGACGCATCTGGCCGGGCTCCTGGCCGGGGTGAAGGAGGCGGTAGCGCAGCTCACGCTGTCTTTCGAGTTCCTGATCGTGGACGGAGGCTCGCGTGACGATACCGCGGCCCAGGCCCGGACTTTCGGCGCGCGCGTGGAGCGGCAGAAGGGCCGCGGATTTGGCGCCGCCATCCGGGAGGGGCTGGAGCTGGCCCGAGGCCGCTGGGTCTTGGCCATGGATGCGGACGGGTCCCATCCCACTCGTTTTTTCCAGGAACTCTGGGCGCGGCGGCAGAACAGCGATCTGGTGATCGCTTCCCGGTTCGTGTCCGGCGGGGGCGGGGATATGCCGCGGCATCGCTATTGGCTGAGCTGGCTGCTCAATACCGTGACCCGTCATTTCCTGGGGCTCTCTATCCGGGACAGTTCCAGCGGGCTGCGGCTTTATCGCCGCGGAGCCATGCAGGGGCTGCCCCTGGCCGCCGAGGATTTCTCCATCCAGCAGGAAGCCTTGGTGCAGCTGCTGGCGCGGGGCGGGCGGGCGGAAGAGATCCCGTTCTTCTATGAGCCGCGTATAGGCGGAGAGTCCAAGGCCGATATCCTGCTTTTGGCTCGGCGCTATCTGCGCATGCTTTACCAGCTCAAGCGCGTGCGCTGCGGGCGCCATGGCTAAAGCGCGTTCCCTGGCTATCATCATCCCGGCCTACAACGAGGAAGCCGCCATCTCCGATATAGTGCGGCGCTGCCTGGACGCGCGCGCGGCCATCTGCCGGGATACGGGCCTGGCCGAGGTCGAGGTGGTGGTGGTAGACGACGGATCCCGTGACCGCACCCGGCAGATCGTGAGTTCCTTCCCGGAAGTGCGGCTGGTGGTGCATCCGGTCAATAAAGGCTACGGAGCCGCGCTGATGTCCGGATTCGCCGGGGCCCGCGCCGACCTGCTCGCCTTCTTGGACGGGGACGGGACCTGCTCGCCCTTGGCGTTCGTAGACCTTTACCGGGCCATGGAGCGGGATGATGCGGATATGGCCGTGGGCAACCGCCTGCACGCGGGTTCCCGGATGCCTCGGCTGCGCCGCATCGGCAACCGCATCTTCGCTTTTATAATCGCGCGGCTCACCGGAGTGCCCGTGTCGGATTCGGCCAGCGGCATGCGGGTGTTGAGCCGGGAGCTTTTGGAACGGATAAAGCCTTTGCCTGCCGGCCTGCATTTCACGCCGGCCATGACCGCCCGGGCCGCCAGTCTGGGGGCCCGCATCACCGAGACGCCCATACCCTATGCCGAGCGGCAGGGGCGTTCCAAGCTCAACGTGATCCTAGATGGCATGCGTTTTCTGCGGATCATATTGGGCGTAATATTCGCGATATCGCCGCTGCGCATATTCGGCCCCATCGGGGGCTTGTTCGCCTTGGTGGCCCTAGGCTACGGCTGGCAGCCCGTGAGCCATTATCTTTCCGGGGGGCATCTGGAAGAAGAGATGATATATCGTCTGCTCACCATCTTGACCCTGTCCGCCTGCAGCCTGACCGCGGCATGTTTCGGGCTCCTGGCCCAGCGCATCTCCGACACGGTGCTCGGACGCCGGCGCCCCTGGCTGGAATCCCGCCTTCTGGACCATGGCTGCGCCATAGCCGGCGGCCTTCTGGGTTTGGGCGGCGTGCTTTTGAATTCTCGGACCATCATGGAATACGCCGCCAGCGGGCGCATCCACACCCATTGGATATACGTCTTGACCGGCGGGTTGGCGGTCATAGCCGGGACCGTGCTTTTCTGTTTCGGGGTCACCCTGGGTTTGGTCCGGCATCTGCCTTCGGGGCGGCCTCAAGGATAGGGCTTCCCCTGGCCCTGGCCAGCTTGGTACAATTGCACCCGCATGGCAGCTATGCAGCCGGCTAAAAGTCAGCGCCCGGCCCAGGACGGCGACCGGGCCGAAAAATTCGCGCATAAAGCCATCATCTGGTGGCTGCCCATCCTTTATTGTCTCATCTCCTCCCTTTTCTATCTCCGGACCTATGACTCGGCCCAGGTCAAGATAACCATGATGCAGATGGGCGGGCTGGTCCTGCTCACCATGTGGGTGTCCCGCTTGGTGGAGGCCGGCCGCGCGGCCCTGAACAAGGACGACGTGGTCTGCCTGTCTCCATTCTTGGCGTATTTGCTGGTGGGCATACTCTCCTTCATCCATGCGCCTTATAACATGTCCAGCGTGGATTTCTTCTTGCGCCATTGCTTCTTCATGACCGCGGCGCTGGTCATCATATACGAGTTCGATTCTGAAGCCGTAAGCCGGCTGAATAAGATCCTCATCATCACGGCCTGGATCGCCGTGGGTTACGGGTTTTTGCAATGGGTGGACTGCAATTGGTTCCCGCTGGGCGTGGGCAACGGGATAGACCCTTTCATCTGGCGCCGGGCTTTCGGGGAGCGCGTTTTTTCCACGTACGGCAACCCTAATTTCTTCGCGGATTTCTTGGTGATAATATTCCCTATCCTGCTGACCCAATATATCAAGACCCGCAAGTGGAGCCTGCTGCCGCTGATGGCCATGCTCCTGGTCGACCTCATCGCTACCGGCACCAAGGGCGCCTGGATAGGCTTTGCCATAGTCATATTCACTTCCGGGGCCATAGCCTTCGCTTATTTCCCGGTCCTGATAGCCCCATTCCGCAAGATCGTGTTCACTGTAGTCGTGGTCGGAGGCTTGGGCTTCCTCGGCTATGTGGGCAAGGACCTGCGGACCCGCGTGGTTTCCGTGAATTTCCGGTTGTTCACTTGGGAGGCCACCTGGGAGATGATCCGGACCCAGCCTCTCATCGGCACGGGCATAGGCAGTTTCCCGCCCATATATCCGGCCTTCCGCCGGCCGCCCATATTCCATATCGAGGGCAAGCACAACACCGAGACCGACCACTCCGAGGATGAGTATCTGGAGCAGCTCTTCGACAACGGCATCCTGGGGTTCGGCGTGTTCATCTGGCTGGTGCTCAGCACTTTGGTCGTGGGCTTCCGTTCCTTGGGCCAGCTTACGGGACAGTTCACCACCAAGGACGGCCGGGCGCCGCCTCGGGCCTATGATCTGGTCGGTTATCTGGTGGCGTTCATCGGCATGCTCGGGCATAATTTCTTCGACGTGAGCATGCGCTTTGTGTCCAGCGGCGTCTACCTGGGCCTGCTCTCCGGCATGATCGTCAATCTGGCCCGGGGCAAGGGGCTGTATGAACTGCACGACCGGAGGGCCGCCGCAGCGGCCAAGACCGAGGCCGAGGTCCCGGCCGCTTCGTTCTGGACGCTGGCTGCGGATTTCCTTATTTGGCCCGCGCGCTTGGCCGCTTGGGGCGGGCTGATCTACATAGGCTTCCTGTTCCTCAAAGAGTTCTCCGGCTTGCAGGGGCCGCTGGGCCGGCTGCCCATGGGCGGGGAACTGCTGCAGTGGTGGATAGCCTGGTCAGTGTTTGTGGGCTGCGTGGGCGCCCTGGGCTTCATCCTGGCGCGTATAGCCTACCTTTCCGATAATCCGGTGGTGCCCTTGATCATCCTGGGCATGCTCCAACCCCTGTACATGTTTTGGGGCTATTTTAAGGCCGATGTGCATCATAATATCGCCATTTATTTTTCCAAGGAGCGGCGCTGGGACGACGCCCTGGGCAACTATCTGATAGTCAAGAAGCTCAACCCCAATTTCGTCATGTCCATGTATTTCATGGGCAACGTGTATAACGACCGTTTCAACATGAATAAGATCTATAACCCGGGCTGGGGCGACAAGGATAACGTGCCCCGGGACGATTATGAGCGGGCCCTGGATTCCTATGATTATGTCCGGCGGCTGGCGCCCAATTACGTGCAGATGCATCATCAGGTGGGCAACCTGCACATGCGCCGGGCGGAATGGGCCATGAACAACGGCCGGCCGCAGGAAGCCGAACAGTATCTGGACAAGGCCCTGACCCGCTTCTATCTCTATCAGGCCATAGACCCGGTGTTCGAGCCCAATTATCATCGTATCGGCCAGATATATATGATCCGAGGGCAGACCGCGCAGCAGCAGGGCCGCGCGGCCGACGCGCGGGCTGATTTCGAGAAGGCCGTGCAGAACTATGAGATGTTCATAAACGCGCCGCGATGCGCGGTCGCGCCCAGCCTTATGGCTAAGAGCTATTTGAAAGACACCATACTCTCCTATCAGAAATACGTGAAGCTCGATGACGAGCCCATCACCCATAAGCACGAGTCGGCCGAGGCCTACACCAACTTGGCCAACGCTTATTTCATGCTCGACCGGTGGTCGGAATCCGAGAAGGCCTACAAACGAGCCTTGGTCATAAGGCCGGACTTCCAGCAGGCCCAGAACAACTTGAACGTCCTATACCAGAAGATGCGGTCCCAGGGCGGGGTCCGCAAGGCCGCGCCCTTGGCCGGGCCGCAGCCGCCCGCGGCGCCCGGCGGTTTCGAGATCGTCCCCTCCAAGAAGTAGCGGACGTATGAAGCCGGGTCCGTCTTTTTGCTATCCTTTCGTCCTATGCGGAATAAAGTAAAAGGCACGCGGCCCGGGCATTTTCATCATATCGGACCCCGGGGGGCGGGCATTCAGGAGTTCGCCCGGTGGTATCGGGACCGGGAACTGGAACAATGGTCCCGGCTGGACCTGGCCGCGGTGGAGCGGCTGGTCCGGCTGCTGTTGGAGGCCGGGCGCCGCGGCCGGCATGTCTTTGTCATGGGCAATGGCGGCTCGGCCGCCACCGCTGCCAGCATAGCGGTGGACTTCTCCAAGACCGCGGGCGTGCGCGGCCGGCCGGCTTTGAAGTGCATCTCCCTTTCCGAGAATTCCGCTTTTATCACGGCCATGAGCAATGACTTGGCGTTCGAGGAGATCTTCGTCAAGCAGCTTGAGAACCTATTGGCTCCGGGCGACGTGGTCTTGGCCGTCAGCGGCAGCGGCAATTCCGCCAATTTGATCAAGGCCGTGCGCTTCGCCCGCAGCCGGGGGGCCAAGACCGCGGCGTTGCTGGGTTTCGACGGCGGGCGTTTGAAGTCTTTGGTGCACGTGCCCGTGCTGGTGGCGTCCGATCAATACGGCGTAGTCGAGGACCTGCATCTGGCCATAAGCCACATCATCACTTTTTTCTTGAGCCAGCGGCCGGCCCGCGACTGAGCATGAAGCGGCGCGCCGTTTTCCTGGACCGCGACGGCGTGGTGGTAAAAGAGGTGGATTATCTGCGCCGTCCGGAGCAGTTGTGCGTGCTGCCCGGCGCGGCCCGGGCCATCGCCGCCCTGCGCGCGGCCGGGTTCAAGGTCGTGGTCATCACCAACCAATCCGGGGTGGGCCGCGGCTATCTCAGCCTGCGCGGGCTGGGCGCTATCCATGCCCTTTTGCGCCGCCGTCTGCGCGCGGCCGGGACCCGCTTGGATGGACTGTATTTCTGCCCCCATCTGCCCGCCAGCGCCGGCGGCCGGGCCTGCTCCTGCCGCAAACCGGCTATCGGCATGCTGCTTCAGGCGCGTAGGCGTTTTGATCTGGATTTGAAGCGCAGCTTTTTCGTGGGCGACACCACTACGGACGTGCTCACCGCCCACCGGGCCGGGTGCGCGGCCGTGCTCGTGCGCACCGGCAAGGCCGGGCGCGATGGCGTGTACCGGGCCCGGCCCCATAAGACCTGCCGGGATCTGGCCGCGGCAGCGGCCTGGATACTGGCCCAGTCCTGACGGTAATCCTGGGCCGCTGTAATCTGGGTAATTGATTGGCTACGTGCATCATGCTACAATTATTACAAGAATCCGGTGCGAGGTGGCGGTGGCAGAACGTGATCGCAGTCAAGGCTATAGCCGTATAGCTGCATTTGTATTAGCCTTATTGGCATTAATCCTCCAGACGGCCGTAGCGCAAGACCCGCCTTCGGTGAAGTGGCGAACGAGCTTGAATCTGGGTTCCGCCGGTTTTTATCCTTACGTGCTTTCCGTGGCCGTGGGACCTGACGGCGGCGCTTATGTGGCGGGCAGCGTGCAAGTCGGCGATCCTTCCGGGCCATACGGGTCGTTTATCGTTAAGCTGGATGCCGACGGCGTCCAGCGTTGGAGCCAAGTATTTTACGAAGGCGCGGATAACTTCCCGGCCGGTGCGGACGTAGACGCGGCGGGCAACGCATATCTTTTCATCACCGATTACAGCCAGGGGGCGAGGATCATCCAGTATGGCCCGGACGGTGGGCTGCCTTTGCGTACGGCCGTATTGCCGGTAGCCCCGACTGCCGGCCCCTGGGCCTCGGGCCTGGGTTTTGACCGGAGCCGGTCCAGACTTTACGTGTGCGCCAATATCCAAGTCCCGGGCGCCATGAGCCTGGGGGTGTATTCTGCCGCGTATAATCCGCAGCTGAACCTTACCGGCAGCGCGACCTATGACACTGGGGCCAATTATGACGGCGGGCCTATGTGCAGGATATCCGCAGACAACGCCGGCAACGCGTATCTCGGGATTTTTGCTCCGGGGGCGCCTGATTTTTCCAGCAGCTACATGGGCATGCGCTATGCGCAGGAGCTTTCATCCCAGGCCTGGAGCGTTGCCCAGCGGTTTTCATACTCGGGATTTGCGCCCAACATGGTCAGCCGGGCCTACCCTGGCGGGGGCATGGCGTTCGTGGGGGCGGAAGCGGAGGAGCCCGACTATATAGAGGCGAGGCGGTTGCGCCGGGTGAATTCGAGCGGGACTTTCCAGGCGCCGGTCGAGCTGCCCATAGGTTTTGTCAACGGGATAGAGACGGACGCGCTGGGCAACGTGTATGCCGCCGGGTTTAGCCCTGCCGGCTCCGTGCCCATGGTGCTGAAGGTGGATGCGGCCGGCGCTGCGGTTTGGACGTTGGAGCTTGCGGATGTCGCTGACGCGGGGGCCGCGGCCGTGGGTGATGGCGGGGTGTACGTGGCCGGCTTGGATCTGTCCGGGCAGGCTTACGCGGCGCGTTATGGGACGGCGGTCGCGGACACTACGCCGCCGGCCGCGGCAGCGGATCTGGCCGTGACCGGGACGAGCACGAATTCCGCTACGCTGGCCTGGACCGCGCCCGGCAATGACGGTACGAGCGGGCAGGCGGCAAGTTATGATGTGCGTTATACGAGTTCGGGGCTGATCGTTACGGAGGCTGCATTTGCCGCAGCCGCGCAAGCCGTAGGCGAGCCGGGGCCGAAGGCTGCCGGGCAGCCCGAAAGTTTTGTGGTCATGGATCTTTCAGCGGGCGCCACGTATTATTTCGCGCTCAAAACCCAAGACGCTGCCGGCAACATAAGCGGGTTGTCGAATTCGCCCTCCGGGCGGACCGCCGGGGCAGCGGCCGGGCGCATATCTATATCCACGGGAAACCTGCAGATCGGGGTGGTGGGCCGCGCTTTGCCGGTGCCGCTGACGGTATTGGTGCAGGATGCCTCCAGCGCGGCCTTGGCCGGGGCCGGGGTGGAGTTCGCGGTTTCTTCCGGGGCGGCGGGTTTTGATGCGGCGGATTCTGCGACCGGGGCGGACGGCAAGGCTCGGGCGGTGCTGCGGCTGGGCAGCACGCCCGCGGAGTATGAGGCGATTTGTTCCTGCCCGGGCTGCGAGGTCGGGGCGGGAACGGTGACGTTTAGGGCTTGCGGGAAGTTGGAGAATGATGACTTTAAGCAATATGATTTAGAATGGTCGGATTTTTATTACGCTAATACTAATAGCACGATAGGAATACTAGGATGTGCTTTAACTTCGTTGGCAACACTTAATAATTTTTATCGTAATAGTGTCAGCGGCACTATCCCCGAAACAGATCCTGGTAAGCTAAATGCAAGCCTGCGCGATCTCGGGACCCAAGGATATGACGGGAGCGCTGTCGACTGGGGGGCTATTCGCACGCTGTCGGGTAACCGAATTCGTTATCTGGGGCGTACGGATGTGAGTGTAATTAATACTCGGCAAGAGCTGCTTTCTCGCGCTGACGCTGACTTGTTATTGGGAAGGCCTGTAATTTTTAAGATAAGACGACGGCGGGCGGACGGCACATTCGGCCAACATTTTGTTCTTGCTGTCGGTCGTTGTGGATCAGAATACACCATAGCGGATCCTGGCTCAGGCACGCGGCGGTCATTTGAGCCGAATGATCCGGATTTTGCATTTATGGGGATTCGTAGATTTAGCTCTACTCAATAGGAGAAAGTAAATCAATGAAACCACTGCTTTTGTGTCTTAGTTTGGCAGGTTTAAATACGAGTTTGTACGCTAATGATAATCTTAGTGATTTCGGGTTTTCTGTAAATACCTTTAGCACCCAACCCCATGCCCAGCTGCTTGTTACGGATTCTCAGGGCAGGCAGACCGGCATCAAATCTGATGGCGCGCGAGTTGAGGAAATTCCCGGTTCTGGGTATTCTAGTGACGAGGGACCGGACCCTTTAGAGGGGCCGGGCTACGGCATAAAGATTGCGAAATTTGATCTTGTCCCGGTTCCCCTAGGTGTGGGAAACTATCAAATCGCCGTGGTTGGGTTTGCAGACACAAGTTATGAACTAAGTCTTGATGCGCATGATTCAAATGGTACGGTATCTAGACTTACGGGGCGCCATGCTTCTTTAAAGGGGTACATTTTGGGCGGGACATCCCAGCAATACGGCATACAATTCGATCCCGCTCCTGGCGGAGTTAAGTCTGTTAGTAGGATTGTGACGTTTACTACTTTACGCGATAGTATTAAGTCCGCCGCCAAGCTCGGGCAATTAGGCGACGATAGGTTCGCGGCCAGTTTGACCCACATGATCGGTTTGGCCGAGAAGCTGGTCCGGATGTGCGGGCGGCAGCATAAACCAGCGGGTTGTATGCCGGCTGTCGCAGTGCTTGAGATGTTCGTAAAACGTCTTGAGCTTGCCAACCGGAAATGCGACCGGCCCGCGGACTGCGACGAGGAGCGCGACTGGCAAGCCTTTCATGCAAAACACGGCAAAGACGCTGGCCTGCGCGGGTTCTTCGAGAGCTGGGACCAGGACGAGTGGCACCGGTGGAAGAAGACATGCCAGCGGTTCGTGAGCGATGAAGCGCTGGCCGTGTTGAAGGCGGACGCGCAAACTTTGATCGATCAGCAGAGGCCGGAGCGCCCCCGAGAGCATGAGGACCATGGAAGAAAAGGCAAGAGATAGCAGGATGTGGGCGATGGTCAGGCTGGGGGTTTTGTTGTTTATGAGCCCGGCCGTGCCGTATGCCGACGCGCAGCCTAGGCAGGAACGCATATACGAACTATATGCTTCGACTTCCACCCCGCCCGCGTATAAGCGCGCTTTGAAAGACGAAATACGAAGGCGCGAGCTTCGGCGGCGTGTGCTGGAGAAACGCAATAGCCTCGGTGCGCAAAGTCTGGCGCCGCAAGGTGCGCGTGCGTCTTCGGCCGTGCCGAGCGCCGGAGCGGACGCGGCTTTCCGGCTGGGCGACATCTACTGTTTCCCCAACCCGGCCAAAAGACAAAATCCTGCGTTCCACATCGAAGTCGGCGTGGCCGATAAGGTGGACCTTAGGATATATGACCTTTCAGGCCAGCAGGTCCATGCGGCAGTCCTGGCCGGCGCGCCCGGCGTGTTCGACTACGGCCGCGGGCCGCGGTACGCATACGAATATCCCTGGAACGTGGCGGGTGTAGGCAGCGGGGTATATGTGTTCGCCGTCACGGCCCGGAAAGGGTCCGAGACCATCAAGAAGACGGGGAAATGCGCGGTCATAAGATAATATTGTTGTCCCTGGCCCTGTGCGGGCTAAGCGGCTCTGCCCGGGCGGACGGGACCACCGCCGCTTTCCTTAAACTCGGCGCCGGAGCCCGGCCCCTCGCCATGGGCGATGCGTTCACGGCCGTGGCTGACGACATCAACGCCCTGATCTGGAATCCGGCGGGGCTGGCTCAGCTCAAGCGACCGGAGCTGGGCGTTGCGCACGCGGAGCTTTTCGCCGGCACCCGCTATGACTTTTTGGGTTTCGGCCGGCCTTTGAAGTCTGGCGCGGCTTGGGGCACGGGGGTGCAGTATCTGTCCCAGGGGCGGATCGAGGCTAGAAGCGCGGACCGTTCCGAATCCGGCTCTTTTGCGGCTTCGGACCTAGCCGTGAACTTGGCTTACAGCAGCCCCATTTTTTCCAGGGCCAAGCTCGGTGCGAACTTCAAATATCTTCAAAGCCGGATCGCGGATGCCTCGGCTCAAGGCTGGGCTGTAGACCTGGGCGCCATGCAGGCGACGCCTCTGGCGGGCTTGAACTTCGGTGCGGCAGTGCAGAACTTGGGACCTGGGCTTAAGTTCATAGAGGAACGGTCGTCATTGCCGCTGGCCCTGGCCGCGGGGTTGGCCTATCGTTTGCCCTTGGGCATGACTTTGGCCTGGGACGTCAAGCACATGCCCCGGGATAGGAGGACTACGGTCTCGATCGGCACTGAGTACGCGGTATTCTCCGGGTTGGCCTTGCGGGCGGGGTATCTGGGCGCTGCGCAGTGGCGCCGGGGGACGGGCGGCCAGGAAGGAATGGCCGGGCTCGGCGCGGGGTTCGGATTAAGGGTCCGGGGGTACGGCGTGGATTATGCGTTTACGCCCATGGGCGAGCTCGGCCATGCCCAGAGGCTGTCGCTCTCATCCCATTTTTAGGCTGCGCGCATATAAAATCTTCAGCCGCTGGGCTCAGTCGTCGGTCCGGCCCTTTTTGCTATACTGCCTCGGCTTGGCTATCGAGGAGCTGAAGGCGGTCATAGTCGCGGGCGGCCGGGGCGTGCGCATGCGGCCCTGGACCGACGATATGCCCAAGCCCATGATGCCCGTGGCCGGCAAGCCCATGCTGGAGCACCAATTGGAGTGGCTGCGGGGCGCGGGCGTGCGGCGCGTGGTCATGTGTCTGGGCTATAAGGCCGAGGCCGTGAAGGATCATTTCGGCGACGGCCGGCGCTGGGGCCTGCGGGTGGATTATCAGGTGGAGTCCGCTCCGCGCGGCACCGCGGGCTGCGTGCGCGACGCTTGGCCGATTTTGGGCGGAGACGTCCTGGTGACATACGGAGACATTTTCATAGACATGAACCTGGCCGCGCTTGAAGAATGCCATCGTCGAGGCGGAGCCGCCGCAACCTTGGTCTTGGCCGACACCGACCATCCTTACGATTCCGACCTGGTGCGCATGGACGGAGAGCGGATCACGGGTTTTTATAGGGCGCGGCCCGGAGAGAGCGTTCCGCCT
>JBAZVY010000009.1:18877-27307 GCA_041660645.1 Elusimicrobiota bacterium
GACCGACCGGCTGATGGCCGGCGTGCCGGCGGACCGGCCCAGCGATTTCGGCCGGGACGTTTTTCCGGAGGCCTTGGCGCGCGGCGAGATCTTGCGGGGGTTCACGACCCGGGACACCGTAGTCGACCTAGGCACGCCGGAGCGGTTGGAAGTTTTTCAAAAGCGTTGGGGAGGTTCGAAGACATGATCATATCGCGCACCCCGTTCCGCATCAGTTTCGTGGGCGGCGGCACCGATCTGGCTGAATTCTATCGCAATAGCCCCGGCGCCGTGGTCTCCACGGCCATAGATAAGTACATGTATATAACGGTCAACCGCTATTTCGACGACAATATCATCCTCAAGTACCGCCGGACCGAACTGGTCCCCAGCGTGGACAAGATCCGGCATCCTATATTGCGCGAGTGCCTGCGCAAGGTGGGCATAAGCCGCGGCATCGAGATTACCTCCATGGCCGATATCGTGGGCGGCACCGGGCTGGGATCGTCTTCCAGCTTCACGGTGGGGGTGCTGCATGCCCTGCATGCATATAAGGGCGAGTTCTGCACCGCGGAGCAGTTGGCGCGCGAAGCCTGTGAGATCGAGATCAGCCGTCTGGGCGAGCCCATCGGCAAACAAGACCAATATATCGCGGCTTACGGCGGGTTCAAGTTCTTGGAATTCTTGGCGGACGATAACGTGCGCGTGGATCCCCTTATCTGCCCGCCTCAGGTCTGGGCCAAGCTCTCCGGGCGCATGATCATGCTTTATACCGGGGTGACCCGGAAGGCCGGCCCTTTGCTGCGTCGGGCCCGGGCCAAGTTCGGGGAGAACCGGGCCGTGCTGGTGCGCATGCGCGAGCTAGCCGAGTTCGCGCGGCGGGAATTGCAGTTGGGCATGGTCGATTCCTTGGGGGAATTGCTGCATGAAGGCTGGGTTTTAAAGCGCAGCCTGGCGTCGGGCATATCTAATCCCGCCATCGACCGCGCTTACGAGACCGCGCGCCGCCATGGGGCCACGGGCGGCAAGATATTGGGAGCGGGCGGGGGCGGATTCCTGCTGCTCATGTGCCCGCCGGCCAAGCGGCAGTCCGTGCTGCGCGGCCTGCGCGGTTGGCGGGAGATCCCGGTCCAGTTGGAGCCCGAAGGCTCTAAGATAATATATGTCAGCAAGTGAGGCCTTGCGTCCGCGGACATTGTCCATAATATTGCCCGTGTACAACGAGGCGGCCACCTTTCCTACGCTGTTGGGCCGGGTTCGGGACGTGCGGCTGCCGGGGTTGGATAAGGAGATCGTGATCGTGGAGGGCAATTCCTCGGACGGCACCCGGGAACTGGTGCGCGGCTGCGAGGGTTTGCCGGGATTGCGGGTCATCTATGAGGACCGGCCCGGGGGCAAAGGGGCGGCCGTGCGCGCCGGCCTGGCGGCGGTGCAGGGGGAATATCTGCTGGTCCAGGACGGGGATTTGGAGTATGATCCGGCCGATATCCCCAAGCTGGTCCAGCCGTTGGTCGCGGGCGAAGCCGACGTGGTATTCGGCTCCCGGGTCAAGGACTCGCCGCAGCACTGGCAATTCCGGAGATTCCGCGGCCTGGAACGGTGCTTCGGATTCTTCGTGAATCTGGGCGGGGTGCTCTTCACCGGCATGTTCAATCTGCTCTACGGGACCCGGTTGAGCGACGGGGCCACCATGTATAAGTTGTTCCGCACCGCCGACCTCCAGGCGCTGACCCTGCGCAGCAACGGATTCGATTACGATTGGGAGATCTCGGGCAAGTTGGCCAAGCTCGGCCGGCGCTTCGTGGAGATGCCGGTCCGTTATACGGCGCGCGGCCGGGACGAGGGCAAGAAGATCCGCTTCTGGCGCGACGGCATCCGGGTCCTGATCGCTATATTGCGCTATAGATTCGCGGACTGATCCGTCTCGGGGAGCTCGAGTCCTAAGCGAGCCGCCCAGAACTGGCTCGATCCCAATATCAGAAAAGGCATGAGCGCCAGGCGATAGCGCATCTGGCTGACGCTGACCAGGTGGATGCCCATGGTCAAGAGCATGAATAATCCGATGGGGAAGAGCCCGGCCCAATTCCTGCGCATGCCCCATAGGCCGCACAATCCGCCCAGTATGAGCAG
The DNA here is from genome assembly GCA_041660645.1 of Elusimicrobiota bacterium. GTDB lineage: Bacteria > Elusimicrobiota > Elusimicrobia > UBA1565 > UBA9628 > UBA9628. The sequence continues at coordinate 20,987 of JBAZVY010000009.1, forward strand.
CGGCTCGAAGAGCAGGCTCACTGCCGTCAGGAGGCCGCGGCTTAGGCCCGCGGTGGGATGGCTGTGCTGGGTCTCGTGATAGGTTTTGTCCAGGCGCGGATAAAAACGCCAGAAATTGATGAATTTGCGGCCCCACTGGCGCAGGGTGCGCCCGGGATGGGCACGCATGAAGTCCAGGCTTTGGCGCATGAAGATGCGGTCGCGCTGCCCCGGCGGCGAGTCGAGGCTGGCCTGGTAGAACCCGGTTTTTTCCAGCGCGGCCAGGGCCACGCCGGTGTCGATCTCGTTCTCATCGAAGAACATCGTACCGTGCAGCATGGTGACGCCGCCGTGGGTGTCTAAAGCGAATACCCCGACCCGGGCCTGGTTGCGTGCGCACCAGAACAGCAGGGGCAGCGACCAAGCCAGGACCGCCAGCAGCCAAGTCCGCCAGGGCCAACGGCCGCGGAGGCAGAAGACCGCGGCCGCGCCCCATATCACGGACACTATCGGCGCCGCTTCCGCGCGGCATAAAGCGGCCAGAGCCAAGGCCAGGCCTGCGGCGGCGGCCCGCCCCGGCAGGGCGCCGCGTTCGCGGAGGCTTTGGCATAGCCACCAGATCCCGGGGACTACGCAGACTAGGTACAGGGTCTCGGACATGAGCATGCCTGAATAGTAGATGAAGAACGGGTAGATCGCGGCCAGGGCCAAGGCCAGGCGGCCGACTCGGGGGGAATCGGTCAGATTCCCCGCCGCGCGGCCTATGAGCCAGGCCGTGCCCGTGGACAAAAAAGCTTGGAGCAGTCTGGGATATAGCATGTGCGGGCCGAACAGCCGGTAACAGGCGCCGAAAAAGGCGTTGGGCAGGGGCGCGGCGGCTATGGGCATGCCGTCTATGCTTATGGTGCCGGTGCTGGCCAGGGCCTCGGAGATCAGTTTGAAGCCCAATTCGTCTATTTGGTGGAACCGGTCGCCGAGCCGGCAGGCGAAGGCCAGGCGCAGGCCCAGGGCTAAGCCCACCCATATCCAGTCCGAGGTGTCGAAGAGCAGGCCGCGTAAGGTTTTGCGCATGGGGAGATTCTAAGACATTGCCGGAGTGCGCGCAATGCGCTCGGCCCCGGCCCCATTGAGGGCTCGTGGAAAATCCGCTAGAATCCTCGGACCTATGGGATCCGGCATGGTCGCGGTCATAATCAGCGGCGGGCAGGGGGAGTGTGCGTGCATGGGCGCGGAGTATGTGCCTAAAGCGCTCTTGCCCGTGGCGGGGCGGCCGCTTTTGGAGCACCAGTTGGAGTGGCTCAGACGCGCGGATATCGATTCGGTGGTCCTCTGTCTGGATTGCCAGCCGGAGCGGGTCCGGGAGCGTTTCGGAGACGGCTCCGGATCGGGCGTGCGGCTGCGCTATTGCGTGGAGCCGGGCATCCGGGGCACGGCCGGGACCGTAAAGTCCTTGGGCCCGGCTTCCCTGCCCGAAGATGTGGTCATATTGCCCGGAGATATGCTGCCGGACACGGACTGCGGCCGGATGATCCGTTTCCACCAGGCGCACTCCGGCTTGGCGACTTTGGCTTTCCACGATTGCCGGCAGAAACCGGCTCCGGCCGTTTGCCGGGGCCGCGGCGGGACGTGCGCGGAACACGGCTGTTCCGGCACGGCCGTGATCCTGGGCCCGGGAGGACGGATCATGGACCTGCCGTCCCGCTCCAGCGCGGGGGCCGGGGGCCTGGCGCTCTCTCCGTTATGGGTGATCCGGCGCGGCTTGCTGCATTTCGTGCCGGATGCCGGGTCCAGCGATTTTGTGAAAGACGTGTTCCCCGCCGTGGTCAAGGCCGGAGAGACGATCCTGGGATACGGCGAGACCGGGACCATCTCCGATCTGGGGTCTCCGGAGCGCTATGAGCGCTTCCTCCGGAACCGGGACCGCAAGAGACCGGCGTCGGAGGCGCGCGCCCAAGGGCGAGCATAGGATAGGATACGATGAAAGTGATAGCGGTCATGCCGGCGTATAATGCGGAAAAGACCCTGGAGAAGACGGTCCGGGACATACCGGCCGGCTCGGTAGAGGAAATCATCCTGGTGGACGACGCGTCCCAGGATAGCACGGTGGAATTGTCCCGGAAACTCGGGCTGACCACCATCGTGCATGCCCAGAACCTGGGCTACGGAGGCAATCAGAAGACCTGTTATACCGAAGCCTTGAAGCGCGGCGCGGACATCGTGGTCATGATCCATCCGGATTATCAATATGACGCCCGCCTCACACCGTATATGACCGGCCTGATAGCCGCGGGCGTGTGTGACGTGGTCTGTGGCAATCGGATCCGCACTCGGCGGGAAGCCTTGGCCGGAGGCATGCCCCTATATAAATATTTCTTCAATCGGGCCCTGACCCTGCTGGAGAACCTGGTCACCGGGCAGAACCTGGGGGAATGGCATTCCGGCCTGCGGGCTTATTCCCGCCGCGTTCTGGAGACGGTGTCCTGGCAGCAGAACTCGGATGATTTCGTGTTCGACCAGCAGTTCCTGATCCAGTCCGCTTGCTGTAATTTCCGCATGGGCGACGTGCCCGTGGCGGTGCGCTATTTTCCGGAAGCCTCTTCCATAAATTTCAAGCGCAGCGTGGTCTATGGATTATCCACGGTGTTTTTGTTGGCCCAGTACGTGCTGCATCGTATGGGGATAAGGCGCAGCGCATTGTTGGCGCCTCGCGGCTCATGAGCCAGAGCGGGCCGCGGCCGCCGGCTGTCGTCTGGCCGGCCTGTTTCAGCCTCGGCACATTGGGCTTGGCCCTGGTCACGGCCGCGAGTTTTTTCTGGCCGGTGTTTCGTTCCGGGCTGTGGGCCACGCTGCTTCTGGCCGCGGGGCTGGGTGTGGCCGTGGGCTGCGGCCGCGCGGCGCTGGCTCGATTCGGGCTGCGCGGGTTGGAAGCCGCCGATAAGACCGTGCTCGGGGCCACCCTCGGGCTGGGGCTGCTCAGCCTGGTCATGTTCGCTTTGGCGGCCGGCCGCCTGTTGCATCCCGGGGCCGTGGCCTTGGTCCTGGCCCTGCTGGGGCTGGCCGGATTATCGGAATTGCGCGCGGCGCTGGCCGGGTTCGGATTGCCCGGCAGGGCGGGCGGCCGGCCGGTGGCCGCGGCCCTGGTCGGGCTGCCTTTGGCCCTGGTCTTCTGGGCCGCCTGGGTGCCGCCTCATCAGTATGATTCCTTGGTCTATCATCTGGCGCTGCCCCAGGCCTATCTTCATGCTGGCGGACTGACGCGCGTGGATCATCTGGTGTTCTCGCATTTTCCCCAGAACGGGGAGATGCTGTTCACTTTGGCCCTGGCTTTGAAGTCCGATCTCCTGGCCCAGTTGTTGATGTGGGCGGCCGCGGCCCTGAGCGCGGCTTGGCTCTGGGTTATCCCGCGGACCGAGGCGCCGGATGGGGGCCGTTGGCTGGCTTGTCTGCTTCTGGTCACGCATACGGCCGTGCTGCTGCTGGCCTCGACTACATACGTGGAGCCGTTGGTCATGCTTTGGACCACGGCCGCCGCCCTGTCTTTCTGGCGCTGGAGGTCCGCCGGGGGGGAGCCCGTCCGCGGCTGGCTGACGCTATCGGCGGTGTTCACGGGGCTGGCTTTGGGCACCAAGTATTATGCCGGCGCCACCGCGGGCATAATCGGGCTTATGCTCCTGGTGCGCTGGGCCGCGGCTCCGCCCGGACAACGGCGGCCGCGCTTCTGGGAGCTGGCTTGGTTCGTGGGGCTGACGGCCTTGGTGTTCGCGCCTTGGCTGATCAAGAATTATGCCGCCATCGGCAACCCCGTGTTCCCTTTCTTCTATCAGTGGTTCGAGAGCACCCGCGCCGGTTGGCCGAAGGATAGCGCCCAGGGCTACTTCAAGATACTCACCGAGTACGGGGTCGGCGTGTCTTGGTGGCGGTTTTTAGCCGTCCTGCCTTTTCAGCTATTGGGCAATAGCCTGCGATTCGGCGGAGGCATGGATGTGCTCGGCGACATGGGCTGGGAGATATTGTTCTGGTCTTTGCCCTTGGCGTTATGGGCCAGCCGGGGTCTGCGGATGCTGCGCTGGTTGGCGGTGTTTTGCGGCCTATATCTGGCCGTATGGTTGTCCACGGGCGTGGTGCTGCGTTTTCTTACGGCTTTGGCCCCGCTGCTCTGCCTGCTGGCGGGCTGCGGACTGCATGCCCTCTGGGGCCGGCTCGAGGGCTGGGGGCGGAGGGTGCTGGCCGCGGGCTTAGGTCTGCTGATAGCCACGCACCTGCTGGTATTTCTGTTCGCGCATCAGGTGTTCGGCAGCGGGACGGTGCTGTTGGGCACGCAGGACCGGGAGACCTTCCTGGCCAAGCGGTTGGAGTATTATCCGTGCGCGGTCTGGGCCCGGGAGAATCTGGGCATAAATGATAGAATCCTCATCGTGGGGGAGCAACGGGGCTATTACGTAGCGCAGCCGCATGCGGCTACGACCGTGAATGCGTCCAACCCCTTCCGGGCCTGGGCGGAGTCCGCGGCCGACCCGGCGGATTATGGCCGGCGTCTGCGCTCCGAGGGGTTCGGCTACATCCTGCTGGTGCCGCGCGAAGCCCAGAGGCTGGAACCGGCCTTGGGCCCATTGAGCGAGCGTGGGCGCGGCAATCTATCGGGCCTGGAGCCGGGCTATATGGACCGGATATTCCAAGCCCCGGGCTGTTCGATGTACCGGTTGAGATGAGATGCAGAGCCTGCTAGCCTATTGGAATCTGTACCTGATGGCCGTGGCCGCGGCTTTTGGCATATCTTTCATCCTTACGCCTGTCGTGCGCCAGCTGGCCTTGCGCTTCGGCTGGATGGACGCCCCTTCTTCTTCGGTCAAGACGCATAAGGTGACCACTCCGTCCTTGGGCGGCATCGCCATAGTCGCCAGTTTCGTGATCACCCTGCTGCTGCTGCGCTATCTGACCCAGTTCCCGACCGGGACCCTGCGCAGCCTGCGCGGCCTCCTGGTCGGAGGGGTGCTGGTGTTCCTGTTGGGGGTGGTCGACGACCTCAAAAAACCCAACGGCCTGCATTTTAAGACGAAGTTTTTTATCCAATCCCTGGCCGCGTGCTGCCTGCTGTTCTTCGACATCCGGCTGCAGTTCATCAAACCGGATTATATGGCCGCGGCCCTGACCCTGCTCTGGGTGGTGGGCATCACCAATGCCTTCAATATCATAGACATAATGGATGGATTGAGCGCCAGCCAGGCCGCTATCGCCGCGTTGGGATTTTTGATGATATCTTTGCCGTCCGAGGAATTGTATGTAAATTTCGCATCCGCGATACTGGCGGGAGCCGCGTTGGGCTTCTTGCCTTGGAATCTGTCGCGCAAGCACAAGATATTCATGGGGGATTCCGGCAGCATGACCCTCGGTTTCGTGCTCGCCGCCGTATCCCTGGGGACCCGGTACAGCGACGTCAATGATTTGGGCGTGTTCGCGCCGCTGCTGATCCTGCTGGTGCCCATGTACGATACGCTTTTCGTGATGTATCTGCGTTTTCGCAAGGGGCAATCGCCGTTTTTGGGCTCCAAGGACCATTTCGCGCTGCGGCTGGAGAAGGTCGGCTACGGCCGGGGCCAGGTCGTGGCGCTGGCCGCCGCGGTGGCGGCCTTGCTGGGCTTCTGCGCTTTCCTGGTCACGCAGCTTTCCCTGTTCTGGTCGATATGCATATATGTCGGGGTGGCGGTCGAAGGCTTGCTTTTAAGCAAGGCGCTGGCCAAGGTGGATATAAAGTGAGCCGGGGCGGGCTCCCGCCTAGGGTCGACGTACTGGTGCTGGGCGCAGGCCTAGCCGGACTTTCCGCCGCTTACCATATACGGAAGTTGTCCGGGCTTTCGGTCTTGGTGCTGGAACGCGGCCTGCGGGTGGGCGGAGGCTCCGGATCCGTGCGGCGCGCTGGTTTTACATTCGACCATAGCGGGCATCTTCTTCATCTGCACGATCCTTACGGGAAGAAACTGGCGCTGGAGCTTTTGAGCGGCAACGTGGCGGTCTTGGAGCGCAGCGCCTGGATCCACATGCAGGGCCGCTATACGCGCTATCCCTTCCAGGCCAACACCTACGGCCTGCCCGTAGCCACGGCGGCGGATTGCCTGGCCGGGTATCTGCGCACTGTGTATCATCCGGCGCCTTCGCCGGGGCGGCCCGAGTCTTTCGCGGATTGGAGCCGGCGGCAGTTCGGCTCCGGGATCTGCCGGCATTTCATGTATCCCTATAACCGCAAGCTCTGGAGGCTGCCCCTGTCCGAGCTCACCGTGGAGTGGCAGGGGCGTTTTTTGCCTAAACCGCAGCCGGCGGAAGTGCTATGCGGCGCCTTGTAGGACC
>JBAZVY010000010.1:0-27042 GCA_041660645.1 Elusimicrobiota bacterium
GAGGACCCAGGCCTTGCGGCCGGCCACGGTGTCCGGACCGGACACGGTCAGGCGGTAGTTCTTGAGCAGCAGTTCCTTTTCTCGCTCCGGGAACATGAGCTTGGTGGCGCTGCGTACGGATTCGCCGTTGATGGTCTTGCCGGGGTCGACGAGCTGGATCTGCTCGTTGGAGCCGTCGCTGACCACCAGCCGCGACACCGTGCCGTCCGGACGCAGGAATCCCCAGCGATAGCGGTTGGTGGGGCTGTAGGATACCTCGACTTCTTCGGCTCGGGTCTGCTGGCCGGACCATTCCGTGATCATCATCCGGCCTTGGTAGGAGACTTCGGGCGCGCGGAGCGCGGCGTCGAGCAGTTCTAGAGGCGAGGGGGACGCGGGGGCGGCCGAAGCGGCGGCCGCGGGCAAGAATAGGGCTGCGGCCAGGGCCGGCAGTCTGGACTTATTCCTGTTCTGACGTGTCGCCATAGTAGGCGTTGAGTTGGGCCGAGTAGTTGGAGGCCACGAGTTCGCTGGCCGGGACCAAGGCCTCGGCGGTGTAGCGGGAATGCGCGGCGAGCAGGGGTTCTAAGGGGATGGCGTGGTCCGGGGCCGCGGCGCGCAGGCTGCCCCAGAACCAAGCGGCCGCGGCCGCGGCCGCGAAAGCTCCGGCCGGGACCAGTACCCGCAGCGGGGGCCATAATCGCTCCAGCAGGCTGCCCCACGTGGGCCGGGCCAGGCGGCGTTCGAGCTGGCCTACCAGGGCCGGAGGCAGGGCGCGGCGGGGGGCGTGCGCCAGCCGGGCTTTGGCCGCGCGCAAGGATTGGAACTGCGCCCGGCAGGAGGGACAGGAGGAAACGTGCCCGGAGACCGCGGCGGACTCTGCATCCGACAGTTCTCCGTCCAGATAGGCGGAGATCAACTCGTATTCTTCGTGTATCTTCATCTTACCTTCTCCCCCGGCTTCAGTTCTTTCTCTAAAATCTTGCGTACTAACGTCCGGCCCTGATGGATGCGCGAGCGCACCGTGCCCGCCGGGCAGGACATGATCTCCCCGATCTGCTCGTAAGAAAGGCCTTCGATGTCGCACAGCGTCACCGCGGCGCGGTAATGCGGCGGCAGCGCGTCCAGCGCAGCTTGCACCAGGCCGTCTTCTTGCTGGCGCATGATCCCGGCACCGGGCTCGGGGTCGTCCCCCGGCAGCAGCTCTTCCCAGGAGGTATCCGCCTGGGGCGGGGCGGCGTCCATGGACACCACGTGCCGGTGCGCGTAGCGCCGCATCCCGTCCAGATAGATGTTGTGAAGGATCTTGTACAGCCAGGTGTCGAAGGGACGGGACGGGTCGTAGGAACCGAAATGCTCCAGGGCCCGCACGAACGCTTCCTGCACCAGGTCCCGGGCATCCGGCTCATTGCCCGACAGCCGGTAGGCGAAGTTATAAGCTTTTTCCCCGCACTGCCGGATCAGCTCCGAGAAATCCCCGGAAGGACCCACATTATTATTACGTTCGGAGGAGCTAAAGGTTCGCGGGCTCACGGGGCCGTATTCAGCCGGGCCCGGCTGCGCTGGCGGCGCAGGGCGAGCTGGACTAGGCGGTGGATCAGTTCCGGGGTGCTTAGGCCCGACTCCCGCCAGAGCCGGGGGTACATGCTGATGGAGGTGAAGCCTGGTATGGTGTTGACCTCATTGAACCAGATGGAGTCGTTGCGCCGGTCCATGAGGAAATCCGCCCGGGCCATGCCGTAGCCGTCCAGCACCCGGAAGGCGTGCAGCGCCAGTTGCTGTACGCGGGCTGCGGTCCGGGCCGGGATCTCGGCCGGGACTTTGAACTGGGCGCCGTCCGGATCCAGGTATTTGGCGGCATAAGAATAGAATTCGGCGTTGGGCAGGATCTCTCCGCAGACGGAGGCTCGCAGCGCCAGGGGGTCGCCCGGCTGGGCCCAGGGATCGCCCAATACCGCGCATTCTATTTCGCGGGCCGGCACGCCCTGTTCGATGACCACTTTGTCGTCGAATTTGAAGGCGGCCCGGACCGCGGCCGCGAGATCGCGGGGTTTGTTCACCTTGGTTATGCCCACGGATGAGCCCAGGCGCGCGGGTTTCACGAAAAGCGGGAATTTAAGGCTGCGGCACAGGGCCGGGGCATGCTCGGGGTGGCGCACCACCGCGTAGGGCAGTATGGGCAGTCCGGCGGCTAGGCACAAGCGTTTGGAGATTTCTTTGTCCATGCCCAGGGCCGAGCCCAGCACTCCGCAGCCTACGTAAGGAAGGCCGGAGATCTCGAGCAATCCTTGCATGGTCCCGTCTTCCCCGAGGGGGCCGTGCAATACCGGGAACACGGCATCGGCTTGAGCTAGGGCTTGAGAGGGGGATATGGGTTTGGATCCGGTGCGCAGGGCTTTTTCGCTCGCGCCCACGTGGTCAGTGAGCAGTCCCGCTCGGGAGCTGCGCCAGCCGCCTTTGCGGTCTATATATACCAGGCTTGCCGTATAGCGCTTGGGGTCCAGGTTGGACAGGACCGTGCGCGCCGAGACCAAGGATACGGAATGTTCGGCGGATTGTCCGCCGCAGAGCACCAGCACGTTGGTTTTTTTCACCGGCTCATTGTATCAAACCCTGCGGGGTCAGGTCTTGACTTTTGACTGCGGGTCGGGCCGTAAAGTCAAAAGTCAAGACCTGACCCCGAATAAACTGTTATATTGTGCTGGCATGGTCCGCAGAGCAGGTTTATTCCACCCTGGCCGGATGTTTTTGGCCGCAATATGCGCTGTCGTATCCGGAGCGGGCCCGCTGTACGCGGCGCCGGATGCGGCGGACGAGGCTTTTCGATTTTTTCAGGCGGAAGCCGAGGTCTTCGGCGCGGCCAAGCACGCGCAAACGGTGTCGCGGGCGCCGGCTTCAGTGCAGATCATAACGGCCGATGAGATAGCGACTTATGGTTATCGGAATTTGGCCGAGGCCTTGCAGAGTCTGCCCGGCATATACGCCACCAACGACCGCAATTATGCGTATCTCTGGATCCGGGGATTCGGCCGGCCCGGCGACTATACCGACCGCGTGCTGATCCTGCTTAACGGCCATCGCCTGAACGATAATATCTACGGCCAGGTGATGCCGGGTTTTGAGTTCAGCGTGGATATGTCCGCGGTGGAACGCATAGAAGTGGTCAAGGGCCCGGGTTCGGCCTTGTACGGGGACAATGCTTTTTTCGCGGTGGTGAACGTGATCACGCGTTCCGCGCCGGTCGAGCCGGGCGCTCTGGTCGGGACGGAAGCGGGCAGCTACGGCACGGTCAAGGGCTTCGGGGACGCGGGCCGGCGTTTCGCCGGCGGCGGGGAATTGTATGCGTCCGGGTCATATCGGCATATGCGGGGGCAGGACTTGGCCTATCCGGAGTTCCCCGACGCCAACGGCGGCACGGCCGTGGCCGCGGACCGCGAAGAGAATTACACCTTGTACACCTCGGCTTCGCGCTGGGGTTGGAAGCTGCAGGGCAGCGCAGCCAAAAGGACCAAGCGGGTGCCCACGGCTTCATATGGTACGAGTTTTAACCACAACGGTACTTATACCAGCGATGAACGCAGGTTTTTGGAATTGGCCTTGCCCGAATATGCGTTGGGCGATCATTTGGTGCTTTCCGGACGCGGGTATTATGATTGGTACGACTATCATGCCAATTACGTTTATCCGGCCAGCCTGGTGAATCATGATATCGCGCGGGGTTCCTGGTATGGCGAGGAGCTGCGTCTGCGCTCTTCGTTTTTGGGGGAGCGCAATACATCCACCATCGGCCAGGAATTCGAGAAAGGGCTGTTGGCCCGGCAGACCAATTACGATGAGGAGCCGCATAATATCGTGATGGATGACGATCATCCGGAATACCATTGGGCCATGTTCGCCCAGCAGGAATTGGGATTGCATCGGTCCGTGGACCTTACTTTGGGCCTGCGCTATGATCGTTATCAATCCTTCGGGCATACCTGGAATCCTGGGCCGCGTTGATCGGCCGTCCTTGGGACGGGACGACTTGGAAGCTGCTCTACGGCTCGGCCTTCCGTGTCCCTAATGCGTATGAAAGATATTATGCGGGGGTGGGGCAGCTCGCCAACCCGGATCTCCAACCCGAGCAGATCCGCACTTACGAGGCGGTTTGGGAGCAGGATTTCGGCTCTCGCCGGAGAGCCAGCCTGAGTTATTTCCAGAACCGTATAAAGAACCTCATCAGCCAGTCCGTCGTAGCGGGGGGGCGGCAATTCCTTAATCAGGAACGGGTGCGTACGGAAGGCGCGGAATTGCACGGCAAGGCGGAGTTGACCCGGACCTGGTCCGGGCACGCCGGCTATATCCTGCAGTCCACCCGGGTGCAGGGAGGCGATCGCTTGAGCAACTCTCCGACCCATGTCGCCAATCTCGGGCTCAGCCGTAGGCTGGCCTGGTGGGATGCGGATGTCGCATTCGATTCATTCTTGGTCAGCGCGCGGATCACCAACGATGGCGGGCATCTGCCCACGACCGGGCTGATGAGCCTCCATGCCCGTCTGTGGCCGTTGCAGAACCGGCTCAGCGTGTATGGCGGGGTGCATAACGTCTTTGATACCGATCATCGCGTTTCCGGATCCTCCGAGCATGTGCAATCCGCTATCCCGCAGGACGGACGCAATTTTAATCTGGGATTGGAATACCGGTTCGGCGGCCGCAGCTCCTAGGGCCTACTGGAGCAGATGTTCGGATAATATCTTCAGGCCGATGGCCAGCAGGATGAGGCCGCCGGCGGTCTCCACGCGATGGCCCAGGCGGGCTCCGATGCGGCCGGCCGTCAGGAATCCGGCGAAGCAGACTAGGAAGGTCACGCCGCCTATCACCAGCACGGTGGGGACTATGTTGACCCGGAGCAGGGCGAAGGACAAGCCCACGGCCAGGGCGTCCAGGCTTGTGGCGATGGCCAAAGTCAAAAGCGTGCCCGCGTCTAGGGAGAAGCCTTTTTTGCCGGATCCTTCCTGACGGGATTCCCAGATCATGCGCGCGCCCACGAAAGAGAGCAGTCCGAAGGCCGCCCAATGGTCGAGGGTGCGCAGGACTCGGGGCAGTCCGGATCCGGCCAGCCAGCCGATTACGGGCATCAGGGCTTGGAATCCTCCGAAGAAGGCGGCCACCTTGAAGGCGCTGCGGGCTCGGGCCGAGCGCACGGCCATGCCCCCGGCCACGGATACGGCCAAAGCGTCCATGGACAAGCCTAGGGCTATGAATAATAATTCTATCGGATTCATGCGGCAGGACGCAGGCTGGCCAGGGCCCGGCTCTGGAGATAGGCGCTGCGCCGAATCGGTCCCATGGTCAGCGGCTCAGGAGGCGGACCAGGATGTAGAGCGCCGCGGCGGCGATGAGCAGCCATGTCCGCCCCGAGCCCAGGTCCCAGCGCGGCGGGCGCGGGCGCGCCGATCCCGGTCCGGCGTGGGCAAGGCCTTGCACATGTTTCCAGAATTCCAGGTCCCCATCGCTGGGGCAGGCGGTGTCCGCGGGCCGGAATTTGACCTGGCTGCCCAGCTGGCGCAGATGAGCCATGAGCGCCGGGGTGACACCGTGTTCCGCCAGATAGCCGAATAAACGGCGGGTCTCGGGGCTGAGGTCCGAGTCGTCCGAGGTGTAGACTTTGCCGTCTATGCGGATGACGCTCACCCGCTGGCCTTTGAACACCTTTATATCCGGGCTGCCGTCCGGGACTGGACCGCTGTTTCGGGTGGCGCGCCAGCTGCGCCAGTCCGCGAGCAGCTCCGGGCTGTAGCCTTCGGAGCGTATGCGGTCCATGAGCAAGCGGACGTCCTCGGGCACGTTGGGATCCGTGGACTTATAGGTGAAGCCGTCGAGTACCAGGGTGATCTCTTGGCCGGGCTGGGGTTTATCGGCCGGAGGCGGCGCCTGGGGGCCGTGCCGCAGGGCTTCATGGCAGGCCCAGCAGTCGGCGCGCTGCGGCTCATTGGGCTTGCCGCAGTGATGGCAGAGCATCCGGTCGGCGGCCGGGGCCGCCGCGGGCGCGGCCGGGGCGAGCTCTCCGATCTCGAGATGGTCGAAGCGGTTGAGGCCGGGCAAGGCTGGGCGTGCGCTGTCGGCTGTGGCGGCGCCTTCGATGCGGTCGAAACGGCCTCCGGTGTCTGCGGCCATCAGCGGGCTGCGGCGCGAGGCGCGGCCGGCGCCGGCTCCCCGGATGAGGCCGGGCGGGCGCGCGTGCCCGCCCATTGTCTTAGGCGGTCGATCTCATCGCGCATGGTCTGGGATAGGGGGACCGTATCTTGCAGGGCCTTCTGGATATCGGCTGGGACCAGGTCCCGGTTCAGTACGAAGGCTTCGGATAAGGCCTCGACCACGGCCTGCTCGATCTCGGCTCCGGAGAATCCGTCCGCCTGCCGGGCCAGGGCCTCGGTATCGAAGCCGGCCGGATCGCGCCGGCGTTGGCTCAGGTGTATGGCGAATATGGCGCGGCGTTCCGAGAGCTTGGGCAGATCCACGAAGAAGATCTCGTCCAGCCGGCCCTTGCGCATCAGCTCGGGCGGCAGTTGGGAGATGTCGTTGGCCGTGGCCGCCACGAACACGGGCTTGTTGCGCTCCTGCAGCCAGGTCAAAAAGGTGGAGAATACCCGGGCCGTGGTGCCGGCATCGGAACGGTCCGAGGACTTGCTCCCGGCCAGGCCTTTTTCTATCTCGTCGAGCCAGAGCACGCAGGGAGCCACCGCGTCGGCGGTCTTTATGGCCCGGCGCATGTTCTCCTCGGATTGGCCTACGATGCCTCCGAATATGGCGCCCATGTCCAAGCGCAGCAGGGGAAGCTTCCAGAGCCCGGATATGGCCTTGCACACCATGGATTTTCCGCAGCCTTGCACGCCCAGCAGCAGAACGCCCTTGGGCTGGGGCAGTCCGAACTGCCGGGCTTTTTGCGAGAAAGCGCGGCTGCGCTTGTTCAGCCAGGTCTTGAGCAGGTCGAGGCCTCCGATGGCGGCGAATTCCTCGCGGGCTTCGAAGTATTCCAATAATCGGGATTTTCGGATGATCTGCTTGATCTCTTTGAGGATGACGTCCACGGCCTCGATGGAGAGCTTGCCGTTGGTGACCACGGCCCGGGCGATGGCATTCTCGGCCTCGCTTAAGGTCAGGCCTTGGACGGCCTGCACCAGCCGTTCTAGGTCTCCGGGCTTGAGCTCTACTGGGAATTTGGCGCCGGAGCCGGAAGCGGCCACCACCTGTTCCAACATGCCGCGCAACTCTTCGGGGCCGGGCAGATCGTAGTCCAGCACGGTCATGTCCTTTTCCAACTCCACTGGGATGACCAGTTCCGGGGCCAGCAATATGACGGTCTTGCGCGTGGTCTTTAGTCCCGCCACCAGGTCGCGCAGGCGGCGCACGATGCCGGGCTCGCGCATGTGGGGATGGAAATCCTTGAGCACGAACAGGGAGGATTCGGAGAATCCGGATATGAATTCCAGCGCGGCCTTGGGGTCGATGAGGGAGGCGTCGCGGGGCTGGCCGGGCTCGCCTAGGCCTCCGGTCGAGGTCCAGAAGAATGCGCGTTTGCCTTGCTTGGCGGCCACGCGGGCGAGCATCTCTTCGACCCGGGCCTCCTCCCAGCTGACCAGGTATATGAGCGGATAGCGGGCCCGGATGAGGATCTCGAGTTCGGATTCTTGCGGATTATTCACGACGGGCGGCGGTCTCCCCCTGCTGCAGGAGCTGCAGGACTTTGGCCATGAACACCTTGCGGTCGAAGGGCTTGATAAGGACTTCTTGGGCGCCCGCGGACCAGGCTTGCTGGGCGGCGTCGGTGTAGCCGGTCAGGACCAGGACCGGGATGCGGTCGGTCTCCGGCACCCGGCGCAGGCGGGCCAGCAACTCCAGGCCGGTCATGCCCGGCATCATCACGTCCATGATTATGAGGTGGGGGACTTGGTTGCGGATGCTGTCTAAGGCTTCGAATCCGGAATGGGCGGTGGTCAGGTCCAGGTTGGAGCTTATGCCGGATATGAACAGGCGGATGATCTCGATGATGTCCGGGTTGTCCTCCACGATCAGGATGCGCCGCTTTTCGATCGCGGCCGCCTTCTCCACCGTGGTCGCGGGGCGGTCGGCTTGGGCCAAGGGCAGGGAGACGTGCGCGATGCAGCCCTGTCCCGGGCCGGGGGATTCCAGCCAGATGGTCCCGGAATGCAGTTCCACGGCGTGTTTGCAGAGCGAGAGTCCCAGGCCCAGTCCGGAGTGCTCCCGGGTCGGGCCGTGTACCGAGGCGGTGGAGAAATCTTCGAACAAGTGCGGGAGTATCTCGGGTGCGATGCCGGAGCCTTGGTCTTGCAGCGACATCCAGGCGCGGCCGGCGGATATGCCCAGGGCGAGTTTGATGACGCCGTTCTTGGGGCTGAATTTTACGGCGTTGGAGAGCAGGTTGTCGCAGATATCGCCGAAGGAAGCGGGATCGGCCATGACCCAGACCGCGTTCGGGGGGAAGGAGCATTGCATGCTTAGTCCCCGGTGATCCAGGTCCTTGGCCGCCTTGTCGATGTGGGCGCGCCAGACTTCGCGCAGGTCCATGGGGTGGAGGGCCGCGACTTGGCGGCCTTCCACGATCTCGCGCACGCGCAGGATGTGGTTGAGCATCTCCAGCAGGTCTTCGGACCGGGCGATTATGGAATCCACGGCTTTGCGCTGGGAGGTGTTGAGCTCGCCCAGGGTCGCCTCTTGCAGGGTGCGCGCGTAGCCCAGGATCACGGTCAAAGGCGTGCGCAGTTCGTGGGAGACGTTGGCGATGAATTCGTTCTTCATCTGATTGACCTGGCGCAGTTCCAGGTTCTGGTTGATGATATTGCGCATCTCCACCAAGCGGCGCAATATGGGCGCGAAATCGATGCGGGTCAGGTCGGAGCGAGACAGGCAGTCCAGGGCCCCGTGCTTCATGGAATCCACAGCCAGCTGGGCGTCGGTGTCGGGGCAAGTGACGATGACCGCGGACTTGGTATGCAGTTGCCGGACCCGGACCAGGAATTGGAGCCCTTCCGCACCGGGCAGGCGGCTGGAAAGGAATATGAGGTCGTAAGGACTCTGTTTTAGCATCCCCAACGCGGCCTCGGGGTCGGCGGCCGTGCCGATGTTCAACGACCAGCCCGGAGTCCTCTCCAGGCGCAGTTGGAGGTCGTCGCGGGCTGGAGCGGAATTTTCCACGATGAGTATGGAAAGGACTTCGGAGTGTTGGCTCACGTTCATTATTCTAGCACCCTTGATTCGACGGTGCAATAAAGATAATATTCTCCGTGTTCGCGGAGGCCGGTTTCTGGGCGTCCGCGCGATATGTCCTTATAAACCATTGCGAGTTATTATACATAAACATGCCGTTGCATCCTGACCTGGAAAAAGTACTCATCGACCCAGCCGCGCTGCAGGCGCGTGTGCAGGAATTGGGCCGGGAGATATCGCGCGATTACGCCGGCCGCAACCCCGTGTTGTTGGGCATACTCAAGGGCAGCGTGATATTCTTGAGCGACCTTTTGCGTAATATAAGTTTGGATTGTTCCGTGGATTTCATGGGCGTGAGCTCTTATTCCGGCCGCAGTTCCACCGGCGCGGTGCGTATGTTGTTGGACCTGCGGGAGAGCGCGGAGGGCCGCGACCTCATCATCGTAGAGGATATAATGGATTCCGGCCTCACCTTGCATTATCTGCTCGATAACCTGCGGGCGCGCAATCCGCGTTCCCTGGAGGTCTGCACTCTGTTGGACAAGCCGGATTGCCGCAAGGTTCCGGTCTCGGCCAAATACGTGGGTTTCCGGATACCCAATGAATTCGTCATAGGCTACGGCTTGGACTATAACGAAAAATACCGCAATCTGCCCTATGTGGGAGTTTTAAAGAGTGGAAAATAAGAACATAAAGCAACTCGTCATGTGGGCGTTGGCTTTCGTGCTCATGATCGCGCTCTTCCAGAACCTTAAGAGCCCGCCCGCCGAGCCGGAAATACCCTACTCCACTTTTAAGAGCAAGCTGCGCGAGGGACGGGTCTCCGAGGTCAAGGTCCGGCCGGACCTCATCCGCGGCGAGTTCAAGGACGATGCCGGGCAGACCCAGCGTTTCCGGACCCTGCCCATGCCGGATGCCAAGCTGGTGGAGGACTTGGAGGCCTATAAGGTCCAAAATTTCCAGGGCGAGCCGGACCGCAGCTGGCTGACCGGTCTTATAGTCAATATCGGCTGGATAGTGCTCTTCTTCGCCTTGTGGTGGATATTCGTCATCCGCCAGGTCCAGGTGGGGGGCAAGCAGGCCATGTCTTTCGGCCGCTCCCGGGCCAAGCGCGTGGATGATAAGAAGAAAGAGACCACTTTCGCGGATGTGGCCGGCTGCGACGAGTCCAAAGAGGAGCTCCAGGAGATCGTCGAGTTCCTGAAGAGCCCGGAACGTTTCGAGAAGCTGGGCGGCAAGATGCCGCGGGGCGTGCTGCTGTTCGGGGCGCCGGGCACGGGCAAGACCCTGCTGGCCCGGGCCGTGGCCGGCGAAGCCGGGGTGCCGTTCTTCTCCGCCTCGGCCTCCGAGTTCGTGGAGATGTTCGTGGGCGTGGGCGCGTCCCGTGTGCGCGACCTCTTCGATCAGGCCAAGAAAGCCGCGCCCGCGGTCATATTCGTAGATGAGCTGGATGCGGTCGGACGCCATCGCTTCGCGGGCATCGGAGGCGGACATGACGAGCGCGAACAGACCCTGAACCAACTGCTCATCGAGCTCGACGGCTTCGAACAGAATCAGGGCATAGTGCTCATCGCGGCCACCAATCGTCCCGACGTGATCGATCCGGCCCTGCTGCGCCCCGGCCGTTTCGACCGCCAGATCAACGTGCCCCTGCCCCACCTCAAGGGCCGGTCGGAGATCCTCAAGGTGCACGCCAAGAAGGTCCGCATGTCCGAAGCGGTGGATTTTTCGGTCATCGCCCGGCGCACCCCGGGCTTCTCGGGCGCGGACCTGGCCAACGTCATAAACGAGGGCGCGCTCCTGGCCGCGCGTAAAGCCAAGGAATCGGTGGAGATGTCGGACCTGGAAGAGTCCATCGAGCGGGTAGTGGCCGGCCCTCAGCGCAAGAGCAATATAATGTCGGATCAGGAAAAGAAGATCGTGGCCTATCATGAGTCCGGCCATACCGTGGTGGCCAAGCTTTTGCCCAATTGCGATCCGGTGCATAAGGTCTCCATCGTTTCGCGCGGGCATGCCTTGGGTTATACCTTGCAACTGCCCAAAGAGGATAAGAACCTGACCTCCCGCACCGACATCCTCAATCGCTTGGCCGTGCTCTTGGGCGGGCGCTGCGCCGAGGAATTGGTGTTCAACGAGGTGACTACGGGATCCTCCGACGACCTGGCCAAGGCTTCCAGTTTCGCCATGAAGATGGTCACCGAGTTCGGCATGAGCGAGAAGGTCGGGCCGCTTTCTCTAAAGGAGCCGGAACGCGAGATATTCCTGGGCCGCGACATCTCCCAAGGCGCCGCTTATTCGGAAAGCACGGCTCAGCTTATAGACCAGGAGGTCAAGCGTATAGTGCTGGAGGCGCAGGCCAAGGCGCGCGAATTGCTGATAGTGCATAAGAAGATCTTGGACGATATAGCGGTCAAGCTCATGGACCGCGAGATGCTCTCTGGAGAAGAGATAGATGCCATCTGTCAAGCGAACCCTGCTTAAGTCCCGGGCGCCTTCGCCGAAAGGCAATTGCGGCCGGCCCGCGGGCCAGGCCGGGGCTGCGGGATTCTTGGACATGCTGCGGGAGCCGCGCCGGGTCCCCTTGATCATGGGCATCGTCAACGTCACGCCGGACTCGTTCTATGCCGCCAGCCGGGCCGGCGATTGCCGCGCGGCCGTGGATATGGCTTTGCGCCAGATCGAAGCCGGGGCCGATATCGTAGACATCGGCGGACAATCCACCCGGCCGGGCTCCGCGCCCGTGCCGGAGGCCGAAGAGCTGCGGCGCGTGCTCCCGGTGTTTGCGGAGCTGGCGCGCCGGGTGCGGGTCCCGCTCTCCGTGGATACGGATAAGGCGCGGGTGGCGCGCGAATGCCTGGCCGCGGGCGCGGCCGTATTGAACGACGTGTCCGCCCTGCGGTCCGATCCCGGCATGTTGGAAGCGGCCCAAGCCGCGCAGGCCGTGGTGCTCATGCATCGGGGCGGCAAGTCTCCTAAAACCATGCAGAACGGCCCGCATTATAAGGATGTGGTTTGGGAGGTGCGGGATTTTTTGTCGGAGCGGCGCGAAGCCTTCCGCGCCGCGGGCGGAGAGACGGCGCGGCTGCTATACGATCCGGGCATAGGTTTCGGCAAGAATTTGGAGCATAATATAGCTTTGATCCGGAATATAGCCGAGTTCTCGGATCTGGGGCCGGTCCTTTTGGGCGTGTCGCGCAAATCGTTTTTGGGGCAGCTCTTCCCGGACGCTGGTCCGGGCGACCGCATGGAGGGCTCGTTGGCCGCGGCTTGCTGGGCGGCCTGGCGCGGGGTCAAGGTCTTGCGCGTGCACGATGTGCCGGCCACTAAGAAAGCCCTGGCCGTGATGGGCGCTATATTGGGAGATTCCTGAGCCTATGGGCAGATTGTTCGGCACGGACGGCATACGCGGCATACCCGGGAAATATCCGTTCACGCCCGTGAGCGTGGCCGAGATCGCCGACATCGCGGCGCGCGTCCTGCTGGAGACCGGCGGCCAGGGGCGGCGGCCTTTGGTGGTCATGGGCCGGGACACGCGGGGCTCGGGCCCGGCCCTGTGCCGCTGGCTGCGCGAGGGGTTCGCCGCGGCCGGCTGCCGGACCTTGGACGTGGGAGTGGTCCCGACTCCGGCCGTATCCTATCTGACCCCGCGTTTGAACGCCTTAGCCGGCGTGGTGGTGTCGGCCAGCCATAATCCGGCCAGCTTCAACGGGATAAAATTCTTCACCGGCGACGGCTATAAGATGTCTCCGGAGGCGGAGGATGCGGTGGAGCATAGGCTGTCTCCGGAGGGGCAGGCCTGCCGGCGCCGCGTGCCCGCGGCTAAGTCCCGGGCCGAGGACGGCTCCGCCTTGGCCGCGCGCTACGTGGATTTCCTGCGCAGCACGTTTCCCGCCGGACTCGACCTGACCGGGATGCGTATGGTGGTGGATTGCGCGCACGGGGCCGCGGCCCGTATCGCGCCGGGCATATTCTCGGACTTGGGAGCCGAGGTCCATGCCTTGGGCTGCCGGCCGGACGGGCGCAATATCAATTCCGGCTGCGGGGCGCTTTTCCCGGGACGCATGCAGGCCGAGGTGCGGCGTCTGCGCGCGGACTGCGGAGTCTCGTTCGACGGCGACGCCGACCGCGCCATATTCGCCGATGAGAAGGGCGCCTTGCTCGACGGGGATAAGCTGATCTGCCTGTCCGCCCTGCATCTGCGCCGCATCGGCATGCTGAATGCGGACAAGGTCGTGCTCACGGTCATGTCCAATTTCGGCCTGATCCGGTTTCTGGAGCGCCAAGGCATATCCGTGGTCTCGGTCCCGGTAGGCGACCGCAACGTGACCGAGGCTATCGAGCGGGAGGATCTCAGTTTGGGCGGGGAATCCTCCGGCCATATCATATTCCGCAGTTTCGCGGCCACGGGCGACGGGATACTGACCGCGCTGCAGACCCTGGCCGCTTTGCGCGAGACCGGGGGGCGCTTGAGTTCGTACCGGACCATGTTCAAGCCGACTCCGCAGATACTGGAGAACCTGACCGTGGCGGATAAGATACCATTGGAGCGGCTGCCCCGACTGCGTGCGCTGGTGCGCCGTTTCGAGCGGGAACTGCGGGGAGAAGGACGGATTTTTTTGAGGTATTCCGGGACGGAGCCCCTTTTGCGCATCATGATCGAGGCCCCCAGTCGTGCTAATATAGAAAACATGGCCCGTAAGCTCGCCGCCGCGTATCGGGACGAGACCGGCCAATAGGAGCGATCCCCATGAAGATCCAAGGTACCGTCAAGCTCGGAGTCAATATCGACCATATCGCCACGCTGCGCCAGGCGCGCATGGATATAGACCCCGATCCCGTGGCCGCGGCCCAGGTCTGCAAGCAGGCCGGCGCGGACATGATCGTGGCGCATCTGCGCCAGGACCGGAGGCATATCCAGGACGCCGACATCTTCAAGCTTTGCGCCCTCAAGGGCGATACCCACCTGGAGATGGCCGCGGTGCCGGAGATGGTGGCCATCGCCTTGAAGGCGCGGCCGGAATCGGTCTGCATCGTGCCGGAGAGCCTTAAGGAGATCACGACCCAGGGCGGGCTGGACCTCAAGGGCCATGCCAAGGCCATAAGCTCGGCGGTGGATAAGCTCAAGTCCGCGGGCATCGAAGTCAGCCTGTTCATCTCTCCGGAAGCCCCCAATGTGCGCATGGCCAAGTCCATGGGCGCCGACACCGTGGAACTCTGCACCTCCGCGTATGCGGAGGCCGACAATAAGAAGCTGCGAGGCGTGGAGTTGGAGCGCCTGGAGCTGGCCGGCTACCTGGTGGAGGAGATGGGTATGCATCTGCATGCCGGGCATGGTCTGGACTATCACAACGTGCGGGCCATCGCCAAGATCCCGCGCATGGCCGCGCTCAATATCGGCTTCTCCATAGTGGCCCGGGCGGCGTTCGTCGGCCTCAAGCCGGCGGTCATAGAGATGAAGCAGCTCATAGCCTGAGCCGACCATGTGCGGCATAGTCGGGTACGCCGGCAAGCAGCAGGCCTCTCCGCTCATAGTCGCGGGTTTGAAACGCCTGGAGTATAGAGGCTACGATTCCGCCGGCGTGGCCGTGATCAAGGACGGGGGCATCCAGCGCTGCCGGGCGGCCGGCAAGCTGGCCAATCTGGAGGCGGTGCTCAAGAAATCCCCGTTGGCCGGCACCGTGGCCTTGGGCCACACCCGCTGGGCCACCCACGGCAAGCCTTCGGAAGAGAACGCCCATCCTCATTGCGACTGCACGGGCGAGGTCGTAGTCATCCACAACGGGATCATCGAGAATTATATCGAGCTCAAGGAGCGCCTGGCCGCGGCCGGACATCAGTTCGCATCCGAGACCGATACCGAAGTGGTGGCCCACCTCATCGAGGAGAAGATCAAGGGCCTGGCGGGCAGCGGCGTCAAGAATGCCATGACCGAGCCGGTGATATTCGAGGCCACGCGCTTGGCCTTGAACGACGTCAAGGGCGCGTACGCCTTGGCCGTGCTCTGGGCCAAGGCCCCGGGCGTGATCATCGCGGCCAAGACGGCATCGCCGCTCATCATCGGATTAGGCGAGGGCGAGAATTTCCTGGCTTCCGACGTGCCGGCGTTCCTGGCCCATACCCGAAAAGCCGTGTTCATGGAAGACGGCGAGATCGCCGTGCTCAAGGCGGACGGCTGCCGCTTCTTCTCCTTGGCCGGCCGCAAGATCGAGAAAGCCGTGGTCAACATCCAGTGGGACCGGACCATGGCGGAGAAAGGCGGCTATAAGCATTTCATGCTCAAGGAGATATACGAGCAGCCCACGGCTTGCGAGGATACCCTGCGGGGCCGGTTCTTCCCGCTCAAGGACGGCGTGCTCCAGCGGGATGCCGGACTCGATACCGCGGTCTTGAAGAACGTGCGTCAGATCTATATCGTGGCCTGCGGCACCGCTTATCACGCGGGGCTGGTGGGCAAGTACTGGCTGGAGGAGCTGGCGGGCATACCGGTGCAGGTGGAAGCGGCCTCGGAACTGCGCTATCGGGATTCACCCTTGTCTAAGGAAGACATGGTCATAACCATCAGCCAGTCCGGAGAGACCGCCGATACCTTGGCCGCCGTGCGCATGGCCAAGGAGAAGGGCGCCAAAGTGCTTTCCATCTGCAACACCCTGGGCGCGGCCATACCCCGGGCTTCGGACTATAATCTTTATACCCACTGCGGCCCGGAGATCGGCGTGGCTTCCACCAAGGCTTTCACCGGGCAGCTTTCAGCCTTGGCGGTATTCTCGCTGCACGCGGCCGTGATGCGCGGCGCCATGTCCGAACCCGACGCCCGCAAGTTCGTGGATGAATTGGTCCATCTGCCGGGCGATCTGCGGGCCGCGCTCAAGCTCGACGCCCAGATCCAGGAGATAGCCCGCAAGCTGCATCGTAATGAGCATTTCCTGTTCATCGGCCGGCATGTGAATTTTCCCATCGCTTTGGAGGGCGCGCTCAAGCTCAAGGAGATATCCTATACCCATGCCGAGGGTTACGCCGCAGGCGAGATGAAGCACGGCCCGATCGCGATCATAGACGAGAACGTGACCGTGGTGGCCATCGCCACGCGTTCGCGCACTTACGATAAGATGGCTTCCAATTGTCAGGAAGCCAAGGCCCGGGGCGCGCAGGTCGTGGCCCTGGTCACCGAGGGCGATCCCGCCATGCCCGGCGCAGACTTCCAGATCAAGCTGCCGGCGGCGCCGGAACTGCTTTCGCCCGTGGTCAACGTGGTGCCTTTGCAGATGTTGGCCTATCATATCGCGGAGATGCGCGGCTGCGACGTGGATCAGCCCCGCAACCTGGCTAAAAGTGTCACCGTTGAGTAAGCTGCCGTACTGGGCGCACGTTTCCAAGCCCCACCACGCGGGCTTGCAGGCTTTTCTGCTCGGCGTGCTGGTCGGGGTATTCCTGGCCGTTATGCCCTGGGGCCATTTGGCCCGGTTTCTGGGGTCCCGGGCGGGGAAAGTACAGGAGCGGCATCAGGAGCGGATCGGCATGGAGCCGCGGATCCAGGAGGCGTCCAGCCTGAACCTTACGTATGAGCAGATCTCGGCTCAGCCGCTGGCTTATGGGGGCAAGTATGTGCTCTGGTGCGTGGACCATCCCAGCGCGGGCACTTCGTTTTTGGAGGGCCGGCCGGCGCAGCCCTTGGTCTGGTCCAATGATGAGCAGTTGCCGATCAATTCCGTGACCAGCGGAGGGCGCTGCACCCGGGTCTTGGCCTTGGTCGAAGGGACCGGGCCCGCGGGCGTGCAGTTGCGGTTCATCGGCCTGCCTTGATGGAGATCGGGCTCGACATCGTGGAGGTGGCCCGCATCCGCCGGATCATCCGGCGCAGTCCCGGATTTTTGACCCGCGTGTTCACTCCGGAAGAGATAGCTTATTGCCGGACCAAGAAATATCCCTGGCCGCACTATGCCGTGCGCTTCGCGGCCAAGGAGGCGGTCTGGAAGGCCCTGGGTCGCGACGGGCTCGGGCTTAAGGATATATCCGTGGAGCGCGACCGCCGGGGCAAGCCGGGCGCGCTGGTGAAGGGCCGCCGGGTCCGGGGCCTGAAGCTGTCTTTGTCCCATGGCCAGGACCACGCCGTGGCCGTGGCTTTGGCCGGGAGCAAGAAATGAAGGCTTTTTCCAAGGCCGAATTGCGCGCGGCCTTGGTCCGGCGCGATCCGGACGATCATAAGGGAGTGTTCGGGCACGTACTCATCGCGGCCGGCTCGCGCAATATGGGCGGAGCCGCGGTATTGGCCGCGCGCGCGGCCTTGCGTTCGGGCGCGGGGCGGGTCACGGTCGCGGTGCCGGCCGGGATACAACCCTGCGTCGCGGGCCAGGTCCCGGAAGCCCTGAGCTTGGGACTGCCGGAGAACTCCGCGGGCGGCCTGCGGCCGGAAGCCCTGTCCCGCTTGCGCGCGGGGTATAAAGAGTCCGGGTATACGGTCCTGGCCATGGGCCCGGGGCTTTCCACTCATGCGGAGACCGCCAAGTTCGTGCTTTTGGCGCTAAGCTCCCTGGATTTGCCCGCGGTCGTGGACGCGGATGCTTTGAACATATTGGCCGGCCAGGACACCCAGGGCGTCAAACAGCTTTTGCGCGAGCGCGTCCAACCCTGTATCTTCACGCCGCATCCGGGCGAGATGGGCCGCTGTCTGGACATGTCCACGCAAGAGGTCCAGGGCGACCGCGTAGTCTGCGCCCAGCGTTTGGCCCGCGATTGGCGGGGCGTGGCCGTGCTAAAAGGCCGGCATACCGTGATTTCGAACGGGGCGCGGGTGTGGGCCAATCCCACGGGCGGCCCGGGCCTGGCCAAGGGCGGCACGGGAGATGTGCTCACGGGCTTGATCGCGGGACTCTGGGCCCAGAGCCTGGCTTCCGGACGCGGACGGGAGGAGCCGGCTTTTGGGGCCGCAGCCCTGGGAACTTGGCTGCATGGCCGCGCCGGCGAGCTGGCGGAAGCGGCCCGCACCGCCTACGGCATGACCGCGCAAGACGTGGTCGAGCGTCTCCCCGACGCTTTCAAAGAACTGCTCTGATTCAGATATCCTTCAGAAAATGAGCCAGGGTCGGATAGAACACGGCCGGGTTGTCGTAGCCTGGGAAATGGTCGCTTTTGGGGATTTTGGCCGTGGGCACCCGGTTTTGGGCCAGCCAGGGGATATAAGACAATCCCTGGTTTTGGGATCCATACACGAACAGCTTAGGCATGCGGGCGGCTACGAAATAGGGCAGAAGCCGTCCGCTCTTGGAATGGCGCACCAAGGACGGCGCGTAATCGTGCATGGCCCGGGGATCGGAACCGGAGCGCAGGGTCGCGGCTAGCCTTCGGAATCCAGGGTTGCCGCTCGCGTCTAGGTCCGCGATCATGTCGGGCAGGCCGATGGTTTGGAAATAGGTCGGATCCTGTTCGCTGATGCCTTGGGACACGAAGCAGTCCTCAGCCGCTAGATTGCCTTCCACGTTGACCAATCCCGCGACCCGGTCCGGGTGTTCGTGCGCGTAGAGCAAGGCGACCAAGCCGCCCATGCTGTGTCCGACCAGCACCGGAGCTTCTAGGCTCAAGCGCTCTATGAATAGGCCGGTGATGGCCGCCAGGTCGTCCATGCCGTATTCAGCGTCCGGGGGATAGGCCGTGCCGCCGCAGCCCGGGAAATCCAGGGCCATGAGGGTGTAGCGGTCCAAGCTGCGCTGCCGGGCGGCTTCTGCGAAGTCGGATTTGGAGCAGCCTAGGCCGTGCAGGTAGAGCAGGGTGCGGCCCGGGCCGGGGCGCACGAAGTATTCCACGTTCAAGCGGGCGCCGGAGTGGTTCATCGCGAGCTGGCGGGTCTTGAGGGCTCGGTCCATGGGGTTATTGTATTATCTCTGCATGGGTCTGCCTATGTTGTTGTTGGCGCTAGGCGTCGGCATCGCGCTCGGCTGGCTGGGCCGGGCCAGCGACCGGGCCGTGCGCTGCAACCGCAGTCTGACCCGCTACGCGCTCTGGGCTTTGTTGGCCTTCATGGGTTTTAAGACCGCGATGGATCGGGCTCTGTTTACGCAGGATTGGGGGGTGCTTTTTCTGGCCTTGGGCTCCAGCCTCATGCTGTTCGCTTTCTATGTCTGCGCATTCTGGCTATACGTCCGATTCCGGCCCGCGCCGCGGGCCGCAGTTCCGACGGAAGCCGCGGGGCCGGCGGCGGCCGGGGGGCGCGAGCTTTGGGCCATGGCGTTGAACAGCGCCTGGATCGCAGCCGGCTTCGTCGCCGCCCTGTTGCTGGCCCCGGATCAAATCGCGCGGCTGCCCATGGACCGGATCGGAGAATGGATATTGCGCGGGCTTTTGGTGTGCGTGGGTTTCGAGCTGGGGGCGGACCTGCATAAGCTCGATTTCCGCAAGTTGGCGCCCCAGCTGCTGTTGCTGCCGGTCTTGAACATCGCCATGTCGTTGGCTTGCGGCGCGGCTTTCAGTTGGTTCACGCGCTTATCCGCGCGCGAAGGCGCCCTGCTTTATTCCGGGCTGGGCTGGTATTCCTTATCCTCGGTGCTCATCGCGGAGCGGGGCCTGGCCTTGCTTTCCATCCTGGCTTTTCTGCACAATGTGCTGCGCGAACTGCTGACCATAGTCTCCATGCCTTTGACCGCAAGAATATCTCCGTATCTGCCCATATACCTGGGTGGGGCCACTTCCATGGATGTGACTTTGCCTTTCATCCAGAGATACTGCGGACGGCAGTATACCTTGGCGGCTTTTTATTCCGGCGTGATCTGCAGTCTGGCCGTGGTGCCGTTGGTGCGCATGCTGTTGGGGGGATGAGATGTTCCGGATCGGATATGTCTAGCCGTTGTCGCTCGCGTTGGCGCTGACAGCGTCGGCCGCGGAGAAGCCGAAGTCGGCAGGAGAGGTGCGCATGGAGAATTTTAAAAAGCCTTCTCAAGAAGAGCTCAAGCGCAAGCTGACTCCCATGCAGTATCAGGTCACGCAGGAGAACGCTACGGAGCCGCCGTTCAAAAACGAGTTCTGGAAAGAGAAGCGCGAGGGGATCTATGTGGACGTGGTCACGGGCGAGCCATTGTTCTCTTCTCAGGATAAGTTCGACTCCGATTGCGGCTGGCCCAGCTTTTCCAAGCCTTTGGAGCCGGAACACGTTCAGGAGCGGCCCGACCTTTCCGCAGGCAGGGAACGCGTGGAGGTTCGTTCCCGGGGCGGGGATTCACATCTGGGCCACGTGTTCAAGGACGGCCCCGCGCCCACGGGCCTGCGCTACTGCATAAATTCCGCTGCCCTGCGCTTCATCCCGACCCAGGAAGCGGTATTGGCCGGCGGATGCTTCTGGGGAATGGAGGATATAATCCGGAAGCTGCCCGGAGTCCTGGAGACCACGGTGGGCTATACCGGCGGCAAAGTCGTGGACCCGATCTACGAATCAGTGCATAAAGGCGATACCGGGCATGCCGAAGCCATAAGGGTGCGCTTCGATCCGGCTAAGTTGTCGTATGAGGAGCTGCTGCATTATTTTTTCCGCTTGCACGATCCCACCACCTTAAACCGGCAGGGCAATGACATCGGCACGCAGTATCGTTCCGCTATCTTCTATCGGGATGACGCGCAGAAACGCGCGGCCCAGAAAGTGAAGGCCGAGGCGTCAGCCTCGGGTAGGTGGCGTAAGCCCATAACGACCGAGATATCGCCCGCTGGGACCTTTTATCCGGCCGAGGATTACCACCAGAAATACCTGCAGAAGAATCCGGGCGGATATACCTGCCACTTCCTGCGGGACTAGTCCTTGGGTATGTTGTAGAGCCCGAGCTTCTTCTTGCGCACATAGTCGTACGCGGACCAGGGCATGAGCGCGTAGCGGCCGTGCCGGACCATGGTGGATGAGGCTTCGAACTCGATCTTGGGTAGGAACTGCACTTCCAGGTCCGTGGGCACGGCTTCGGTGTGGCCCTCTCGCACGATGAAGGCCGCGCTGATCTCGTGGGTTTTGGGATCGAAGCCCAGGTCTTGTCGGTGCCGGTTTTTCTCCAGTTTGGGCAAGGTGTCGTCGTTGCCGTTCTTGTCCTTGAGCTTGTAGTGGTCGTCGCCCACCAGATAGTAGGCGCGCAGGCGCTGTTCGGGATTGAGCTTGAGGATGCGGAACACGTTGGTTTCTCCGTCGTATTGCGTGCCCACGGCGACCGCGGAATACTCAAAGAACGGCGCGAAAGCCTTGAGCACGGCCTTGCCCATGGGATGGCGCATGGCCACCTTGGTCATGTTGGGCTTGCGCGGGTCGTCTCCGGCCAGCACGAACACGACCTTGTCGAGCTTGAGCTGGGCGATGGCTTGCAGGCCGATGAGCAGGTGCGCCCATTGGAAAGGGTCGGCAGCCACGGGGTATACGCCCACGCGCAGGGCCCGCGCGCTCACTGGTTTGGGGGAATCCGACTCCGAGGTGCGCAGCCGGGCCCGGGGGTTTATGTCGCCGTTGCGTATGTGCGCGTCGATCTGGGCCAGGAATTGGTTAGCGTTGCGCGCGATGATGGCGAATAAAGGATCTTGTTCATTGCCGGGCAGGGCGGCCATGGACGCGAGTTGGGCGTGTAGGCCGGCGTGGACCTTGGCGACTTGCGGGCTGAAGCCCGAGACCGCGACTTCCGGGGTGTCGTCATTGGCCTTGAGCCAAGCGGCGCGGGCTTCGTCAAAGCGGCGGCCTAGGTGGTTGGGTTTGCCGCCGATGCTCTCCAGCACGGTCTCGCCGGAAGCCGCGGCCGCGTCGTCCGAGGCCGGCAGATCGATGGCGGGTACGGCGCTGGCCGGCAGAGCGGCCGGGGCGGCCTGGGGGGCAACAGCTGCGGCCGCGGGTCGGGCAGCGGCAGTAGGCTGGACGGATACCTTTACGGCCGGCGCGGGCCGGGTTCCGAGCACCGGGCCTTGCAGGCTGGGCGAGAGGGGGAGCGGGTTAAGCTGGGATCCTAAGGCGGAGCTGGGCAGTCCGAGGTTGGGTGCGGCCGGTCCGGCCTTGGTTTTGGCCTTGCTGGTCTGGGCTAATAGGGGAAGGGATTGCCCGAGCAGCAGTAATGCAGACGCGAATACGACCGCGGACCAGCGGCGTAGTCCTTTGTCCATAGGGGTACTATAAGCCTAGCAGGGATTATGGATTTTCGCCAGGGCCATTGGACTACAAATATCCGGATAAGTTAAAAGTTAATCCCCGTCACCATGAATCAGCGTTTCTAGGGGGATGGCCTCGACGTCTTTGCCCAAGGGATATCGCTTGGGGCCGGGATGGACCACCCAAAGATGGTCCAACTTGAGATCTGTTATGGCTGTTCTCATCGATGGGGTCATGCCCGGTGACGGGTTGTATTTGAATTCAAAGCCTTCTCGTCTGCGGCCGCGGAGGAGAAGGAGGTCGAGTTCTGCGCCCTGATGTGTAGCCCAAAAATAACATTGTTCATCCCAGGCCCGAGACATCTGGATCGTCTCCTCCAGCGCGAAACCTTCCCAGGATGCCCCGCAGCGGGGATGGGTATGCAGCTGGGAGAAGTCTTCCACTCCGCTGAGCAGGTGCAGGATGCCGCTGTCTCGGAAATAGACCTTGGGAGACTTCACCTGCCGCTTGGAGAGGTTCTCGTGCCAGGGCCGCAGCAAGCGCACCATGAAGGTATCGGAAAGCACGTCCAGGTAGCTGCGCACGGTCTTGTCGCTTAGCCCGAATGAGCGCGCGAAATCGGAGCTGTTCCATATTTGCCCGTGCACATGGGCCAGCATATTCCAGAATCTCCGCATTGTAGCGGCTGAGCCTCTAAAATCTAGACCTGGGAGCTCGCGTTCTAGGTAGGTCCGGACCAAATCGCGCCGCCATTGCAGGCTGGCGGCTTCATCGGAGGCCAGATAAGATCTGGGAAAGCCTCCGCGGAGCCAAAGTCGTTTCCATCTGGAGGCCCCAGCCTCGGCGAGGGAGAGGCCGGTCAATTCGTGGTAAGAGATGCGCCCGGCGAGTGATTCCGAGCTTTGCCGGAGTAATTCCGGGGAAGCGCTGCCCAGGGCCAGGAATCTGGCCGGCAAAGGGCGGCGGTCCGCTAGTACGCGCAGTGTGGGGAAGAGTTCTGGGCGGCGTTGCACTTCGTCCAGGATCACGAGGCCTTTGAGCCCTTCTAGCGCCTGCAGGGGGGAGGTCAGCCGGTCCAGGTCGCGTTCGTCTTCCAGGTCGAACCAGTGTGTGGGTCCCTTCCAGCGCGCGGCGACTTGGCCCGCCAGGGTGGTCTTGCCGACCTGTCGGGGTCCGAGGAGGGCGACTACGGGGTTGTCCTTTAGTCGTCGCAGTAATGCATGCAGATGCGGGGCGCGGTCCAGCATGCTTATAGTATAACATGAAAATTCGGAATTTCAATCCGAAAATTCATGGTGGACATGGTGCGTGGGATATGGGATGGGCAAAAATGTTACATTTCTGGTCGAGATATGATGAGAGCTGGCACGCGGCGGATAATCGCCGGGATATTCCGGGACCTGGACTATAAGGCCTTGGGCCCGGTGTATTGCGATGAGGGCGGAGCGGATTTTTGGCGGGCGCATCGGGGGCCTGCTCAGCGTTTAGGCATGAACATCGCTGCGGTTTTGCGGAGGAAGCTGCGTCGGGGCGGCCGGAGTCTGTATGTGGGTGCGGGCGTGGCGGAACTTTCGGCCTTGGCCATGGAGAGTCTGGATCTGGGGCGCGGGGTGGAGGCGTATAATCTGCGGACTGCGGAAGTGCGGGTGTTGAAGCCGGCTTGTAAGTCCTTGCCGATTTCGTGGCATGCTGCGGATGCAACTGGCGCTTCTGGGTGTTTTGACCATCTTTGGATGGTGAGCGTGCTCAATGATCCTGAAGAGTTCCCGGAATTGTCCGCCCTGTCTTACGGCCGCTGCGATCCCACTCAGTTTCGTCCGGATAAGTTCGCGGCCCAGCGCCGGGCTGTGCGGGCGTTGGCGGACCGCTGTTTGCGCAAGTTGTCTTTGCCCGCGCTGGTCACCACCTCCATAGAGGAAGCGGTCTGGATCGAGCAGTGGTGCGCCAGCCGGGACCAGCCTTGCCGCATAGAGAGGCGGACTTACCCCACCGCCATAGTAGGCGACCCCGTCTGCTTGATGCACCTAGGCTGATAAGAAAAGGCAGACCTGCCCCAAGAAACACGGGAATATTTGAGTTCTCCGCATAGCAAACTGTTTGACTGGCCAATTCGGTCCCTGAAGGTTATAAAATGGCGAGCTGGAAGTTTAATTGTGATGTTAAATAAACAACGATTTTAGTTTTACTTCCAGCGCTGGCGGTGGAATAACAATGGTTTGCTTTGAGGTGATTGGGAGCGCCTGTTGACGGGTTTTGGTATAATTCACATATGGTGGTCACCACTTCCAGCGAAGCGCAGACCTTGGCCTTGGGCCATCGCTTGGGCCGTATTCTAAAAGGTTGGGACGTGGTCTGCTTGTACGGCGACCTGGGCAGCGGCAAGACTACGCTCACCCGCGGCCTGGCTAAGGGCGCGGGTTCGCGCAGCCGGGTGGCCAGCCCCACTTTCGGACTGGCCCGCGTGTACCGCCGCAGCGCCGGCCACATCTACCACCTAGACCTCTATCGCGTATCCGCTGACCAGACCCATGATATCGGCATCGAAGAATTCGTCTCCGATCCTCAAGGCATCTGCGTAGTGGAATGGCCCGAAGCCGGCGAAGCCTACTACCCGGCCGACCGCCTGGAAGTAAGGCTCGCCCATTGCTCAAAAGGCCGCAAGCTGATTTTAAAAGGCCGCGGCCCCAGGTCCCGGCAGATCGTCTCTGGCCTGAGGGCAAACTGAACATACTCGCCCTAGACACCACCAGTCCAGCTTTAAGCCTCGCGCTCCGCTGTAAAAAAGGCGTGCTCAGCCTGCATAAAGAATTCGCGCATCCTCACGACGAAACGCTTCTGGGCCAGACTAAAAGGCTCATGTCGCGCGCCGGGTTGGATTGGAAAGATCTTGATGCCGTAGCCGTGGCCAGCGGCCCGGGCAGATTCACCGGCATACGGATCGGAATGGCTTTTGCTTCGGTATTGGCCCAACGCTCCCGAAAACCCGCTTTAGCCATATCCCGTTTCCAAGCCCTGGCGGCCAAGTCCGAACTCGGACTTGTGTGCGCGATCCTGCCTGGATACCGCGAAGAGACCTTTTATCAGATGTTCAAGTGCACGTCCGGCAAGGTCGTGCCTGCGGCCGCCCCGGTATGGGCCACGGCGCCGGAATGGACCCAAATCCAGCCCGACATACTGCGCCAGGGCGCGGCCCTGGTCCAGGACGAGGTGCGGGCCGCTGACCTTCTAGTCTGCGCTGAACGCATGCTCAAAGCCAAACGCAAGCCCAGGTTCGAGCCGCTGTATCTCAAGCCCGCCTCATATGAGTCCAAAAATAAGGCCGGCACCTGCGGTATCTGAAGTTCCGCAGGCACCGGCCGAACGTATTTCCTTACGGCCGGCGCAGCCCGCTGACCTCGACGCCATCTGCGCTATAGCCAAGTCCAGTCATTTCTCCGCCCAATGGGCCCATGGCCAATATCAAGAGGAGATAGAAAAAAAGGATTCCTGCCTCGCGGTGTGCGGAGATGGGGATGTTTGCGGATACATATTGGTCCGTAAGGTCTTGCCCGAGGCCCAGATCCTGGACATGGCAGTGCGGCGGGCGGAACAAGGCCGCGGACTGGGCAAGGCTTTGCTGGAACATGTCCAATCTCAGGCGCGGGCTTGGGGCTGCGCTAAATTATGCCTGGAAGTCAGCGCCAACAACGAGCCGGCCCAACGGCTTTACGTGCGCGCCGGGTTCTTGGTTGTGGGCCGGAGGCGTAAATTCTATAATGACGGTTCCGACGCCATCCTAATGGATAGACTCCTGGCTTGAACATCCTGATCGCCGCAGCAGCTGCCCTGCTTTTTTGCGTCCGCCCCGCCTGGTCCATGCCTCCGGCGGAGAGCGCCTTCAAGACCGCCCCTGCGGTATTGGAAACTCCGCAGGCGCAGTCCGGATTTAATTCCTTACGGACTGCCACTGCGGTATTGGAAACTCCGCAGGCGCAGTCCGGATTTAATTCCTTACGGACTGCGCAGAAACATTTCTTGCGCGGCAACCTGCTCCAGCGCCGGGGCGAGGAGGCCGCGGCCATGGAGGCTTATGATCAGGCCCTAGCCGCGGACCCGGATTCACGGTATCTTTGCCGCCAAGCGGCGGAGCTGGCCTTGGATATGGTCGATACGGACAAGGCCCTGGCTCTGGCCCGACGGCTTATGGCCATGGACGGCAGGGAGGCCAAGGACCAAGTGCTGTTGGGGCGGGTCTTGTGGGCGCGCGACGACGTAGCCGGCGCCCAGTCCGCGTTCGAAGCCGCCTTAAAGCTGGATCCGGATTCTTCCGATACCATATTGTCCTTGGGCACATTGCTGGCCGAGCGCGCTCCGGACCAGGCCCGGAAGCTGCTCACGCGTTTTTTGAGCAAGGCGCCGGAGGAAGCGGCGGAGGCGCAGTATCAATTGGCCCGGATCGAGTTCGACGCCGGTCATATCGGGGCTTCCATAAAACATCTCAAGGACGGACTAGCCGTGGAGCCGGAGTCGCTGCCTCTGCGTTACGCCTTGGCCCAGGCCTATGAGACTCAAGCCTCTACCGATGCGGCTTTGGCCGAATATCTGGAGATCGCCCGGCTGGAGCCCAATAATGCGGCGCTATTGGACCGCATCGGCGAGATCTATTTCGAGAAAGGAGAGATCACCGAGGCCCGGGCCCGATTCCACGAGGCCAGGCGGGCGCAGCCCTCCGACCCGTTCGCTTGCCAGTGGCTGGCCACGGACGCGGAGCGGCAGGGCGACTGGGGCCG
>JBAZVY010000011.1:0-11065 GCA_041660645.1 Elusimicrobiota bacterium
GTTTTTACCCATATCATGATTATAGATGCTATATCCTTATTCCGGCGCGGGCCATGTGGGCAGTCAGGTGCGGGCAATCGGCCCATTCCGCGCTGGGCCTCCCGGTCCAGGGTTTCTCGAATTCGGTCCCGTCTATACCTTCCGACCTACTATGGGCCCCACAGTCGCGGGTCGCCTTCGGCGGGAGGCTCGCTCGCGATGGTTCGCGAGCTCCGATTTTAAAGAAGCTCACCGGCGGAAGAACCGCTGGCTCTGGATTTTGACTTACTTCACTCGTCGAAATCCCAAAACTATAAAAGACTTATTTTAATTCAATGGGGAGTGGGTGAAGTCGAGCATGGTTTCGCTTGATTCCGGGGCGGGCGAGAGTCTATACTTATCCCATGACCGATATTCCCCCCTTGCCCGGACTCCTGCCGCCCGGCAGCGCCGGGGCCTCATCCGAACTGCGCCCGGCCAAGATCAGCGACCGGTTCGTGGCGTATTGCCTGGACCTGGTGCCTTTTGCGGCCGGGTTCTGCGCCAGCCTTTTCATCCTGATGGTGAAGCTGCAGGCCGTGCCCCCGACCCAGCAGAGCGTCATGCGCATCGGCCTGCTGTGGGCCGGCTTGCTCTTGGCCTATCAGTTCGCGGGCAATGTCACGGGCGGCACCGTAGGCAAACGGCTCATGGGGCTGCGGGTCGTGCGCCGAGACGGCGGGCCGTTGGGAGTGCTGCGCAGCCTGGCGCGCAGCGTCGGTTATTTCGTGAGCACGCCGCTGTGCAACTTCGGCTTTCTCATCGCGCTGGTGCATCCGGAATCGCGGACCTTGCACGATCTGGTATCCGGCGCCTTGGTCGTGGAGGACCGTTATAAGGATCCGGCCGAGACCTGGATGCTGTTCTTGGCCGCGCTATGCGCGGTCTGCGTCCTATTCTTCGGGAACATCTATTTCGCTCGGGTCCGGCCTTTGCCCTCGGATATGTTGGCCGTGCAAAAAGCCCGGGAGGGCTTGGTCATACTGGCCCAGATCCAGGATGAATATAAGGCCCGGCACGGCGTTTACACCAAGTCCGCGGCCGATCTGGCCGAGACCAGCGGAGATCCCGAGGAATTCCGGAAAGCCATGCTGGAGATATACGAGCCCAACCGGTTCCGCATCGAGGCCGGCACGCGCAAGTACCGCATCTCGGCTGCGGCCAAGGACCGCCATAAGACCCGCGTCTCGATCGAAGGGCCGCTGCCGCAGCCCTGAACGCGCTCAGTACTGGATCAGGACCCAGGGGCCGAAGTTCTGGGCCGAACCCACGCGGTCGGCCGGAGTCAGGCTCAGCACGAATGCGGCGTCGCGCTTGCGGCAGATCAAGAACACCCGTTTGCCGGGCAAGGGCAGGGCCGCGATCCGGTCCTGGCCCCCGAAGCGTTCGAGGTGGACGCGCTCATCCCGGGCCGCGTAGTCCAGTTCCCCCCGCCAGTTGATCAGCCGGTCCACCCGATGCCGGGTATAGAAGGGCAGGCCATGCAGGTAGGTGCCGTAGCAGTATATGAGGTCGCCCGGCTGCAGGCGCTGGACTATGGCTTGGGACAGGGTCCGGCAGCTGAGCTCTCCGGCGGCGGCATTCATCCCGCCCAGGGCTAAGGCTCCGGCCAAGGTCCCGGCTAGCGCGCCGGTCAGGAATTGGCCGGGACGGCCGTACGCGATCAGGGCCGAGCCTAGGGCGGCCAGGGCCGCCGCGCCTAGAGGTATGCATATGGGCGCGGGGATGACGCCCGGAGGCAGCAGCCGCGATCCCGGCCAAGCCGCGGCCGCGGCCGCCAGCAACAGCCAGCCCAGGGCTCGGGCCCCGCGCTGCACCGCTGGGGGCGGGACCTTTTCCAGGGAGCGCGCGGCCAGTATCAGGAGATGCGGGAACACGGGCAATATGTAGGTCACGAGTTTGGATTTAGAGTAGGAGAAGAACGCGGTTATGATCAGCGCCCAGGCGGCCAAGGCCAATGCCCGCGCGTCGCCCCGGGTCCGGTCCTTCCAGGCTTGGACCAAGCCGGAGCATACCGCGGGCGTCCAGGGCAGCAGCCCCGCGGGCAGGAACAGCAAGAAGAAGTACCAAGGATTGGTGCGATTGAATCGTGCGGTCGCGAAGCGTTGGATATGGTGTTCGTAGAAGAAGAAGCGCAAGAATCCCGGATGCCTTTTTTCCATGAGCAGGAACCAAGGCGCGGTGATGAGCAGGAACAACAGCGGGCCGCGCGGGCGCAACAGGCGTTGCATCCGGGGGCGGGTCTCCGGCAGCAGCAGCCAGAGGGCGACGACCCACGCTCCGGGGAATACCAAGGCCACCAGGCCCTTGCTGAGGAAAGCCAGCGCGGCGCAGGCCCAAGCCGCGGGCGCGGCCCAGTCCGCGTCCTCGGGCCGCAGCAATGCCCGCAAAAGGAAAGCCGAGCACCAGAGCAGCCATACGGCCAGGCCCATGTCCGGAGTTATGAAGTGCGCGAGCATGAAGTACAGGCAGGCGGTGCCGGTCATCATGGCCGCGGTCCAGCCGGTCCGCGGGTCATAAAGCCAGGAGCCCAGCCAAGCCGTGCCCAGCAGTCCCAGCAGGGCCAGCAGGGCCAGGGGCAGGCGCGCTGCGGCTTCGCTGACTCCGAATAAAGAGTACGATGCCGCGCCCAGCCAATACCAGAGCGGCGGCTTTTCCACGTAATCCATCTCGTTGAGATGCGGCGTGCCCCAGTCCCGGGTGGCCGTCATCTCCCGCGGTATCTCGGCATAGCGGGCGTCGTCCACTTCGATCAAGGGGTGCCCCAGGCTCCAGAATGGAGTCGTCAGGACCAAGGCCAGCAGCAAAAGCAGCCAGCGCGGGGCGCCTTCCAGGCGTAAATCGCGGAGGATCGCGGTCACAGCGGAGATTCTACTATTTCTCTTCTTTCTTGAGCATGCCCTGGAAGGTGGCAGAGAGCATGGAGATCATCTCGTCTTTCTCGCGCAGGGTCTGGAGCAGTTTTTCTTTTTCTTGGGGCCAGGCCGATGACTGCTCGGCCAGGGAGTCTTTCGCTTGCAGGGCTTTGGCCATGTGCTCGGAGAGGGTCGCGATCTGGGCCCGGAGTTCGGATATGGTGACGCCCAGTCCGGCGCCATGAGCCAGTTCGGCTTCTAGGCGCTGTTGGAGTTCTTGCAGGCGGGCATTGGCCTGGGATTCGGCTTGGGCCCGTTCTTCCAACTGCTGGCGCACTTTCGCGGTCTCCCCCATCAGGAGCTTGGCCAGCCCGTCCCGGTCGGCGGACAGCGATTCGCATAGGCGCGTTTTTTCCTGTTCGGCCCGGGTCGAGCAGGCGAGCTGGTCTTCCCGGACCTTGACATCCAGTCCCAGCTCCGCGACGCGGCCGGAGAGTTCCCGGTTCTTCTCCCGCTGCTCATCGAGCCGGGAGTTGAGTTCCATCATGCTCGCGCCCATGGTCTTTTCGACCTCGCGGCGGTCCGAGATGTATCGGGCCAGGGTGTCGCTGCGGTCCTTGAGCGCCTTGAGCAGGTCCAGCTTCTCGCGTTCCAGCTCGGCTAGGGCTTGGTCCTTGGCCTGGGGCGGCGTGTTGAGCAGGGCCATGACTTTGGCGATCTCGGCCTTCAGATCGGCCGAGGCGGCGGCCGCCTGCGACTCTCCGGCGCTTATGTCCTCGAGCCGGCGGCAGAGGTCGGCGATGCGGTTGCCCAGGGCGAGGTCCCGGGCCGCGTTGTCTTTAAGATGTTCTTGCCGTATGGCGTGGTTCTGCTCTTCCCAGGAGCGCTGCAATGCGGCCCGCTCCCGGTTCAGTTCCGCCAGCCGCGTCTCTTGGCGGTCCCGGTCCAGGGACTGCTGCCGGGCCAGGTCCGAGAGCTGGGTCTGGACTTCGGAAGAGAAGGCCTTCAAGCGGTCGTCCAACTGGGCCAGCAGGCGCCGCTCTTCCTCGGGGATCTCCCGGGCCAGGGCCCGCAGGGTCGGCGCGACTTGGTTTAGCGCCGAGATGTCGCCGCGCCAGGCCTCGAGTTGGGCTTTGAGGGCCTGGACTTGGTCTGCGACTATGCCCAGATCGCGGACCATGCCGGCTTGGGCCGCATCCGAGCGGTGGGTCGATACGTCCCTTTGCGCGATGGCGTCCTGCAGCAGGGCCGCCCAGGTCTTGTGCATCTCGTCCAGGCGTTTTTCGAGCGAATCTATGCGGCCGCGAGCGTGGGATTTTTCCTCTTCCGTCTCGCGCTCGGTCTTTTCCTGGCGCAACTGCCGGTGCAGGGCCTTGAGGCTGGCGTCTACTTCGCCGCGCAGGACTTCTTGATTGGCCAGCAGGTTCTGCGCGGTCTGGGCGCGCTCCCGTTCCTGATTCAATTCCCGCTCCAGGGCCGCTACCTTCTGCCGGAAGAATTCCATCATCGGGGTCAAGGGCGGTTCCGATCCGGAGTTCCCATCCGCCGGCCGCAGAGCGCGCAGCAGTTCGGGCGAAGGCGGCGCGGGCGGAAGGGCGGGCGGCGCGGGGCGGGACGAGGGCTCACGTCCGGAGTCTGTCATATCGGTCACCGTTGGCGGGAGCGGCTGGAAGCCTGGATCGGGAAATTGTAGCTGAAGGAGAAGCGGTGCAGCTGATTGCCCAGCACCCCCAGGGGCGAGTAGGCGTAATCGAAGCTGATGTCGGATAGGTTCAGGCCGAAGCCGATGTTCAGGGCGGAGGCGATGCCCAGGTCCTTGACGTTGAGAGTGTTGACCCCGGCGCGCAGCGCGCCCTTGACCGTCTTCTGGATCTGCGCGGCGTATTCCGCGCCCACGGCCGCGTGGGGAGAGTTGTTTATGGGCATGATCGCGTCCGCGGCCAGGGTCAGTCCGCGCCGGGGCCGGACCGCCCCGCCGATCCGGGCGCGCAAGGGCAGGATGTCTCGTTCCCGGTCGAATTTCTGGCCTACGCCGATATTCTGCACGGCGGCGGCGAGATCGTATTCGATGGCATGTCCGGTCATGTGGCTTTGCAGTCCGATGTCTCCTCCGAACGCGCTGGCGTGCATGAGCAGATCGGAGTGTATCCAGCGTCCGGTTACGCCGAGGTCTATGCTCATCTCGCTGTCCGACATGTCATATATGGCTTGGCCCCAGCCCAGTTCGGCGATGTAGTTGCGGGGATGGAAATCTCCCAGGTTGTTGGCGGAATCGTCGGTGTGCCGTATGGAGCCCAAGTCCTGGTAGCGCAGCCCGGCGCCCAGCACGGATTCGGGGTTGATGCGTTGGGCGTAGGACAGGGATTGATAGCTTATATCCTGCACGTGGCGGGAGTACATGAACGAGGTGGATATGCGCGGGACCCGGGTCAGGCCGGCCGGGTTCCAATATAGGGAGGTCGCGTCATCGGTGACCGCGGTGTAGGCCCCGCCCATGGCGATGCCGCGCGCTCCGATATCGAAGAGCAGGAATTCGGAGCCGGCCGTGCCGACTGCCGAGGAGGTGAAGTCCATGGCGGCGCCGGCGCGGCCGGCGTTCAGCCCGCAGGCGGCGGCCAGGAGCAGGGCTGAGCCCAGGCGCCAGCCCCGGCGGAGCCTGCGGACTGCGCTGCCTTCTAGACGGTAGCTTGTCATCGTAGTATGGCCAGCTTATAGATCTTCTTGGCGCTGCCCGATTCTGTGGCCACCAGGTATACGCCGCTGCTGACGGTGCGTCCGGAACGGTTGCGGCCGCGCCATACGAGCAGGCCGGAGGCGTTGGCCTCTTGGTCCAATACCAGTTCCCCGCGGAGGGTGAATATCCGGACCCGGGCCCCGGCCGGCAGCTGGTCTATGGTCACGAACGGTTCGCGGGAAGAGTTGTAGGGATTGGGATATATCCGGACGTCGTCGGTGGTGGCGGCCGGCAGCCATTGTCCGACTTGGAACACGGAGAGATGGTTCAGTTGGGCGGTCACGGTATGCCCGGCCAGGTCCACGGTGGTGGACATGGGCACGCAGCGCCCGCTGATCGGGTCGTAGCGCATCATGGTTATGCGATCGGCGGTGGCGCCCACCAGTTCCGCGGCCGGGTCATAGGCTACGGTGAAGTACAGGGGCAGGGTCGGCTGTAGTTTGGGATCGGTGGTGATGGAGAAGGCCATGGCCGCTTCGCCGTTCGGGCAGAGCCCTCCGGCCGCGTCGTAAGTGGATATGAGGACCGTGGTCGCGGACGGGAAGGCGCCCGCCGGAGCGCGCAGGGTCACGGCCCGGGTCGCCGGCAGCAGGCCGATGGTGCCGGCCAAAATCGTGTTCTGGTTGGCCGGGACCAAGGCCGAGATCGTGCCTAGGACATCGCCGCCGTTGAAGGTGATGGTGGTGACTATGTTGGAATAGGCGGTGTGCAGGCCCAGGGGATTGCGGCCGCGGACCCGGATGCTGTAGGTGGTGGAGGTCAGCAAGCCGGAGAGGAGGCAGGTGTTGCCGGTGAAGCCTTGAGAGAAGGCTAGCGCCGTGCTCGCGTATTGGTCGAATTGGGCTATCGACGCCGTGGTGTAGGTGACTTCGTAGGTGGCCGAAGATGAGACCGGTCCGATGTCCCAGCCTACTCTGATCATGGAAGGGGCATTGCCGGTTATGGTCAGATTCAGGGGGGCTTGGGTCCGAGTGGCCGTGGTCCCTAGTATCGTCCAATCCGTGGGCACGTTGTTGCCGTTATAGGCGCGCACCTCCAGCTTGTATATGGAAGCAGGTTCCAGGCCGCCTACCTCTAGATACATGGGGTCGGCGGCTCCGGTCGCGGTGATGGCGGCGGTGATGCTGCTGCCCGCGACCACGGATGTGAAGCGCGTTTCATATAAGGTGCCGGAGGGATTGCCGTTCTGCAGCCAGGAAACAGTTATCGAGCCGGTCGAGATGGCCGTGGGCAAGGAGGTGTCGGGCAAGGGTATGGCCGCCAGGGAGTAGGCCGCGGCCGGATCGCTGAGCGGGCCTTCTCCGGTGGCGTTGGCCAATCTGATCTGGACCGAATGGATGGAGTTGGTGGACAGTCCGGTCTGCGCGAATAGGGGCTGGTTCGAACTGCCCAGGAATGCCCCGCTGGTGGCGTTATATACGTCGTATTGCACGGCTCCGACGCCCGGGTCTTCCGACCAGGACCATTGGATGGAGCCGGGCGTCAGGCCGGTGCCGATGAGTCCGGATATGACGGACACGGTCCGGGTCGAGGTCGCCAACGGGCCGTCTCCGGTCAGGCTGTAAGCGGCTACCGATATCTGTTGGGTGGCGCCCGGGCCCAGGGCGGTTATGGTTATGTAAGTGTTGGTGGTGCGGGCGATCCAGATCCCGCTGCCCGCGGCATAGATGTTGTAGCCGTCGAAATTGGCGCCTGGGACCAGTCCGGTAGGCGGGGTCCAACTGAAGGTGGCCGAACTGGGGCTTACTATGGAGGAGATTATGTTGGTGACCGGCTGGGCGGGCTTGCGCGGCCCGGCTTGGACCAGCAGGCTGTCGGACAGCTGGTCGTTGGCTCCGGCGCGCGCGTGGTACCAGCCGTAGGGCAGGAGATAGCCGTCCGCCGCGGGCAGGGCCGCCGGCAGGCTCACGGTCAGGGAGGAATCGGTCTGGGTCCAGAGGTTGGCGGTGGAATTCTGATATATCCGCGTGGTCAGGTCCAGGATGAATCCGGAGTTGCCCTGGGAGGCGCCTCCGCCGGAACCATCCACGGCCTGCAGGATCAGCCGCGGATGGCGGTGGTCGGAATTGGCGCCGGCCGCCCCCCCGCCCGATGCTTCGGTGTTGCCCTGGAACCTTTGGCCGATCGCGGTCAGGTAGTCTCCGCGGCCGAATACGGCCAGGTCGGTCAGGGTCATGCTGGCCAGGCGCAGGCTGGGCGGATAGGAAGCGCTCAGGGAATCCGGAGTCCCCGCATAGTGGATCTTTTCCAGGCTGTCGTAGTAGGTGTTCATCCCGTCATAGCCGCCGATATTGTAGAGCATCCCGTTGCGGGCGAGGGTCGTGGTGTGGTAGGCGCGGGGCGCGGAGAGCGGAGCGTTCGAACTCCAACTCGAGTCCGCTACGTTGAATAATTCCACGCCGGCTATGGGTTTGCCGTTGTTGGCGATGGCTTGGGCTCCCCCGTTTATCAGCACCGTGCCGTTGGGCAGGAGCGTGGCCGTGTGATTGTGCCGCTTGGTCGTCAGGAACCCGGCGGCCATCCAGGAATTGGTCTTGGGATCGTATATCTGGGATAAGTCGGTCTCCCAGGCGCCGTCGTTGCCTCCGGCGACCAGGACCCGGCCGTCTAAAAGCAGGGAAGCGGTATGCGAATGCAGCATGGCGCCGGCCGGCCAATCCGAGGTGCCCAGCAGCGGCGCGCCGGCGCTCCAGGCTCCGGTCCGGGGGTCGTATAGCCGGGTGGTGCCGAGCACTCCGGTGGCGCTCTGGCCGCCTACCACCAGGATGCGGCCGTCTTGCAGCAGGGTCGCGGTGTGCAGGGCGCGGGCCTCGGGCAGGGCCGCGACTTCCCGCCAGGCGCCGGCCGTGGAATAGTACACCTCCACGGTGCTCAGGTATTGGCTGTCGGCATAGCCGCCTATGACCATGACGTTGCCGTCATGCAGGGTGACCGCGGTGTGCAGGCTGCGCGAATAGATCATGGGCTGGTCGGCGACCCAGGTATTGGATTCTGGATAGTATAGCTCCACGCCCCGGATGGCTCCGGTGGACTCGGAGTTGGTGGAGTAGCCGCCGGCCACCAACACCTTGCCGTTAGGCAGCAGCGAGGCCGTGTGCAGGCTGCGCACTTCGCTCATGCTCCCGGTGGCCTGCACGGTCTCGGCGGCGGGATCGAATATCTCGGCGGATCTTATGACGTTGGGGCCGTTGGTCCCGCCCGCGATCAATATGCGGCCGTCGGGAAGAGTGGTGGCGGTGTGGTTGCCGTGCTTGTTGGCCAGCTTGCTCGAGAGTTCCGACCAGGGATCCTTCATGTGGGGCAGGACGGGAAAGGTCGGGGCGCTGGAATCCAGGAGCGGACACTGGAGACCGAAACAGGTCCGTCCGCCTATGATGCGGATGTCGCCGCGCGAGGAGAGCGTGGCGGTATGATTCATGCGGTGGCCGCCCAGGCTATACGCTGTGTATTCCCATACGTTGGTGGCGCCGCAGGATTTTTTGGGGTAGTAGCTTTCCAGGTCGCTGAATAGCATCTGCCGGATGACCACCGTGGAGAGGCCCACCGAAAAGCCCTTTCCGCTCAGGTCGATACGGTCTACCACATAGCTCAGCTTGCCTTGCAGGGAGGCAAAGCCGCGGTTGGCCAGGGTCGCGCTCAGGATGGGAGAGGTTATCGGAACCGCGGCCGAGGTGGTCAATTTGACCGTGCCGGCCAGGCTGCTGAAATGGGCGTTGCTGAAAGTGATTTGGGTCTTCTCATCGGGATCGAGGGACAGCGTGCCGGTGAGGCCGGTGGCCAGGGCATCCGTGATGCTGATGTTGGCGGCGGGGTCTCCGCCTTGCCGGATCTCTATGGGGCCGCCGCCGGAGAGCCGGAGGGAGGCGGTGATCATAGTGGCATTAAGGAATTCTCTCGGCAGGCCGGTGAGCGTTATATTGGCGTAGAGGTCGCCGCCGGTTATGTCGGATTGGTCGCCGGATACTCCGGGCACGGAGAAAGCCGGAGCGAAGGTTATTTGGCTGCCGGCGCGCAGGGTGGAATCCTTGATCGTGACGTCCTGGTTCTTTTCAAAGGTGATCGTGCCGCTGCCGCTGGGTAGGGCTATGTTGAATTGGGCTTTGACATGCCCGGGTTTCTCGATCGTGCCGACCTGGACTCCGACCAGGCTGGCCTTGAGCCCGTTGCGGTTGTTGGGATTGCCGGGATTGAGCCGGAGTTCTCCGTTCGTGAATTTTACGTTCGGGGTGGAGAAGAAGATGTCGCCGTCTAGTATCACGCCCGTGGCGGGTTCGGATACGTCAAATTCTAGCTCCAGGGTCAAAAATCCGGCGGATATGGTGGTGGTGGCCAAGCCCGGCGGGTCGCTGTAGGTCCCGGTCACGCTGGAGCCGGCTATCAGGTTGACGGTCAGGCCCTCTATATAGGAAGTGGTCATGTTGCCCAGGCCGCCGTAGACGTCCACTTGGCCGTTGGCCGACAGGGTGGCGGTATGGCCCATGCGGCGCACGTGCATGGGTTGGGCGTAGACCATGGAGTCGCCGATCGGATCGTAGATCTCCGTGGACTCCACGAAGCCCAGGCTCTCCTCCTTATTGCGGTTGTTGAATCCCCCCGCCAGGAAGACCTTGCCGTCGCTGAGGACCGTGGCCGTATGGAAGGCGCGGGCTTGGTTGAGCGGATGGGCGGATTGGAACGCGCCGTTGATTGGGCTGTATTTTTCTACGGTATTAAGGTAAGGCGGGACCGCGGTCGGATTGAATCCGCCTGCGAACAGCACCCGGCCTCCGCTTATCATCACGGCGGTATGTCCGGAGCGGGCTTGCTGCAGGCTGTTGGGCGCGGCGGCAAACGAGCCGGGCGCGGCTCCGCAGGCCGCGGGCGGATTGTTCGGCGTGAATTTTTCGCAGGAGGCCAGGGCGGCGCCGGCGATGTTCTCTCCGCCGCAGATCAGCACGGTGCCGTCGCTGAGCAGCGTGGCGGTGTGGTTGTATCGGCCGGCGGCCTCGGCCATAGCCATGATCGGATGCCAGCAGGCGTGTTCCGGATTATATACCTCGGCGGTGTTCCGGACCGTGGCGCCGGCTCGGCCGCCGACTATCAGGACTTCCCCGGTGGGCAATAAGGTCGCGGTGTGGGAGGCGCGGGTCACGTTCATGCTGGGCACGTTTTGCCGTTGATTGCGGTCTTCCAGCATCAAGAATGCGGTGAACGTGGGATTGCCCGCGGTGTCGATGCCTCCGGCGACCAGTATGTTGCGGTCGGGCAGCAGGGTCGCGGTGTGCGCGTAGCGCAGCCGGACAT
Organism: Elusimicrobiota bacterium; assembly: GCA_041660645.1. Taxonomy (GTDB): domain Bacteria; phylum Elusimicrobiota; class Elusimicrobia; order UBA1565; family UBA9628; genus UBA9628. Next base: position 10,891 of record JBAZVY010000011.1, read on the forward strand.
CGGCGGCTGAAGCCTGATATGGAGCGCATGCGCTCAGCAGCGCTATGAGCCAGAACGTCAGCCGGGTTCGGGTGCTTGCCATAAGTGTGCCGGGATCAACGCTCCCAGCGTCATGTACGCCAAGGGTAGCAGGGAGGTGTTACGAAATCAATAACTAGGTCCTCTGCCCGCGTGC
>JBAZVY010000011.1:11075-26974 GCA_041660645.1 Elusimicrobiota bacterium
CAAGGTCAATAGGGACGGCCCGCGGCTGATGTCGGAATTGTCCGGGTCGAGCGTCTTCTTGCCGTTGACCACGAACCAATAGCGATAACTCTGCCCCGGCAAAAGGTGCAGGGTGATGGCCCAGGCCCCGTCGCTGCGTCGATTCATCTCTTTCTTGCCGCCGCGCACTATGAAGGCGCCGGCGAGCTGCACGGTCTTGGCGTGCGGGTCAGCGAGTTTGAATTCCACGGCCACGGCCCGGGGTTTGTCTCCGGCCGGCTCCGTGTCCGCGGGCTTGACCGTCTCCGCCGGACGGGCGGGTTCGGCGCTGCGGGCCGCGGATTGCGGACGGGGCGTCTCGCGGCGCTTCGGGGAATCTGCCAGCAAGGAGGGCCGGGCCGCCTTCATCCCGTTGTTGGGCTTAGCGGGTTCCGGGGCCTTGGCGGGCTCCGGGGCCTTGGGCGCGGCGGCCGGTTCCTCGGCTTTGGGCGCCGGGGCCGGCGTTTCCGCGGGCTTGGCCGCTTCCGGCGGCCTGCTGGGTTTGTGCTGGGGCGCTATCATCATAGGCGGAGACTTGAGATGCTGATAGATCTTGGCCGCCACGGCGCCGCCGAACACGATGATGAACAGCGAGTCGACCACCAGCAGCACCGCCCATAGCTTTTGGCTGCCTTTTCTTACGGTGTTTTCCGCAGGCTCGGATCCGGATGCGGCGTCCGGCGCTTCCGGATCCTTCTTGATGCCGAATATGTCGACCATGGCCAGATTCTACCGACTAAGCCTGCATGCTGTCAACGGAGCAGCCGAACCGAGCCAGCACTTTGGCCCAAAGGCCTTGCGCTTTCAGTATGGATTCAGCCACTTCCCGCACGGCGCCGTCTCCCCCCGGCCGGCTCGTGATCCAGTCGGCTTCGGCTTGGACTTCCGGCCGGGCGTTGGGCACGGCTACGCCTACGCCCGCGGCGCGGAGCACCGGGAGGTCTTGGATGTCGTCGCCTATGAACAGGGTCTCTTCCGGGGCGGCTCCGGCGTCGCGGCAGATCTCGTCGAATACGGTCTTCTTGTCCAGGCGGTGCTGATATACGTAGGTCATCTCCAGTATCTTCATGCGTTCGGCCACGCCCTTGGATACGCGGCCGCTGATGATCCCGGTCTTGAGGCCCAGCTGGGCCAGCCAATTCAGGGCGATGGAGTCTTGGGCGTGGATGCCCTTGAATTCGACCAGCGCTCCGGACGGGTCCACGAAATGGTAGAGACGGCCGTCGGTGAGCACGCCGTCTACGTCCATGAGCACCACGCGGATGCGGCGCAGCCTTTGGGCCAGGTCTTTGGCGGTCAGCTTCGGCATAGCGCTATCTCCTCTACGGCATTGACCAGGGCGCGCAGGGATTGCTCGGCCGCGGCTCCGAGGTCCAGGCGCAGGATGCGGCGGCCCCCCTCGCGCAGGGCGGCGAAGTCGCCGCGGGCTTGGGAACGGTGCAGGGTTCCGAATGTGAATTCTTGCCCCGGCACCGGCAGGATCGCGGCATCCGGCTGCACCAGGGTCAGGAACACGCCGTTATCCGCGCCTCCTTTATATAGTTGGCCCGTGGAGTGCAGGTAGCGGGGTCCGTACTGCACCACCACCGGAGCCGTGGTCAGGCGGCGCAGGTCGCGCTGCAGGGTCTCCATCTGCAGGCGCACGCCTTCTTCGGGATGGGCGTAGACCAAGGCCGCCACATAGTCTCCGGGTTGGAGCCGGGCGATGTGCGCGGCCAGGACTTTGGCCAAGGGCAGGTCTTGCCCCTTGTCCGCGCCTAAGGCCGAGAGCAGCCCGGCGTCCGCGAACGCGGCCAGTCCGCCGGCGCGCATGTCCGCGGTCTCTTTGGGCAGGGCGCCTTTGTCCAGTACGGCCAACAGCTTCTTGGTCTGGTCCTTGGCGCTCTGCACGTCGGGTTGGTCGAAGGGGTCCACGCCGAGCAGGAAGCCGGCCGCGGCCGTGGCCACTTCCCATAGGAACATCTGGGCGCTCAGTTCGTACCGGTCCGCCAGGTGCAGGCGCACCACGGGATGGCCGGCGTCTTCCAAGGCCGCCAATCGCGATTCCACGTCCTTTTCCGGCTGCTCCCGCAACGCGATGCGCACGAAAATCCGATCCGGAGCGTATTGCTCCGGCGCGCCTAGCGCCTCCCCGTGCACCGGCAGGATGCCCCGCCCTTCCTTGCCCGTGGATTCGGCGATGAGCTGTTCGATCCAGAGGCCCAGCGGTTCCAGGGCCGGCGATAGGGAAAGGGTCATCTTGTCGCGGCCATGCCGGGCTCGGCGTCCCAAGGCCGCGCCCAGGCGCAGGCCCGGGTTCTCGGCGGTCTCGGTCGCGGTGGAGCAGGCCCGGGCGCAGGCCCGCGCCGCGTTGAGCAGTTTTTCCAAGTCTAGGCCCATGATCCCGGCCGGCACCAGGCCGAACAAGGACAGGGCCGAGAACCGCCCGCCGACGTCCGAGGGATTGGTGAAGACCTTGCGGAAGCCCCGGGACCGGGCCAGTTTTTCCATGGAAGTGCCCGGGTCGGTGATGGCCACGAATTGGCGGCCGGCCTTGGCCCCGCTCTTGCGCGCGACCTTGTCGAAGAAGTACTCCAGGAGGCAGTTGGGCTCTATGGTGGAACCCGACTTGCTGGAGATTATAAACAGGGTCCGGTCCAGCCGCAGGCGCGCCTCCAGGGCGGCCAGGGCGGCGGGGTTGGTCGAGTCTAGCACTTCCAGTACGGGATAGCCGGGGGCGGGTTCGAAACAGCGGCGGAAGACCTCCACCGACAGGCTCGAACCGCCCATGCCCAGGACCACGGCGTGCTCGAAACGCTCCCCGCGGATCTCGGCCGCGAAGCTGCGGATCTGGCCCAGGCTGATGGCCATGGCGTCGGGCAGGTTCAGCCAGCCCAGGCTGTTGCGGATGATCTTCTGGTGCGCGGCCTCCTGCTTCCACAGGGAGGCGTCTTTGTTCCAGAGCCGTTCCACGAAGCGGGCGCGGCGCAGCTCGCTCAATCCGGCCCCGACTTCGTCTTCCTGGGCCCGGACCGCGGTCTTTTTATCGGCTACGGTCTGGAGTATGGCGGCATAGGACTTCTCGAAAGCGCGCAGCCCGTCCTCTTCCAAGCGGGCCGTGACCGCGTCCAGGTCTAGTCCCAGCGATCCCAGGCGCTCCAGGGTCCGGCGGGCGCCGGCGACGTCTTCTTCCAGGCTCGGCCGGCAGGCGCCATGGTCGCGGAATGCGTCCATGGTGGCCGGGGGCATGGTATTGACCGTGTCCGCTCCGATGAGCTCCGCCACGTACCGGGTGTCCGGGTAGGCCGGATCCTTGGCGCCGGTGGAGGCCCAGAGCAGGCGTTGGGGCTGGGCGCCCTTGGACTTGAGCGCGGCGAAGCGCTCTCCGGCGAAGGTCTTCTTGAAGATCTGATAAGCCAGCTTGGAGTTGGCTATGGCGGCTAGTCCGCGCAGTCCGGCCGCTTCCGTACCGGCTTCGCCGCCGCGGCTGATTATGCCGTCCAACTGCCGGTCCACGGCCGTATCCACGCGGCTGACGAAGAAGCTCGCCACCGAAGCGACAGCGGACAGGCTCTTGCAGATAGGCATCGGCCACCTGGGCGTAGCGCTGTTGGGAGAACAGCAGCGTGACGTTGACGGGCACTCCGTCGGAGATGGTCTCGGTTATGGCGGGCAGGGCCTCGAGCGTGCCCGGGATCTTGATCATCACGTTGGGCCGGCCCACCAGCTTGTGCAGGCGCAGGGCTTCGGCATGGCTGGCTTTGGCGTTGCGGGCCAGTTCCGGAGGCAATTCGATGCTGACATAGCCGTCCCGGCCTCCGGATGCGGCGTGCGTCCCGCGCAGCAGGTCGGCCGCGGCCCGGATGTCTTCCACGGCCAAGGCCTCGAAGAGCTCTTGGGGCGCGGGGTCGTGGGCGGCCAGGCGGCGCACGGCGTCGTCGTAGTCGTGGGCCGCGGCTAAGGCCTTTTCGAATATGGCCGGGTTGGAGGTCAGGCCGCAGACGCCGTCTTGGCCGATGAGCCCCTGGAGCCCGCCGTTGCATACCAGGCCGCGGCTGATGTCGTCGTACCAGACGCTGACGCCGAAACGCTTCAATTCCTGCATGGGGTTGGTGCGGGTCATGGCTGTTTCTCCCGGGATGCCGTTTCCAGCGCCTGGACCTTGTCGCGCCGGCGCACGTGGCGCGCGGCGTTGGAGAATCTGGCCCGGAGGAAGGCGCGTACGATCTCTTCGGCTAATTGCGGCCCTATGACCCGGCCGCCCAGGCAGAGCATGTTGATGTCGTCGTCCTCCACGCCTTGACGGGCGGAGAAGGTGTCGTGGCACAGGCCGGCGCGTATGCCGGCGAGCTTGTTGGCGGCGACCGAGGCGCCCACGCCGCTGCCGCATACCATTATGCCGCGCTCCGCCCGGCCGGAGAGCACGGCGGCGGCTACTTTCTGCGTGTAGTCCGGATAGTCGACAGCGGGCTCCGGTTGATCCACGCCCGCGTTGATCACCTCGTGCCCTTCCTGTTCCAGGAATCTGTGCAGGAACAGCTTGAGCTCGCATCCGCCATGGTCGCAGCCTAGGGATATCTTCATAGTGAGTAGATTCTACCGCCTAGCCGTGCCGGAAGCAACCGGGCGCGGCGTAGAGCCCGGCAGGGCCGCCGTGCCCGCCGTCATCAGGATGGGCTTTGACGGCGGGCGCAATATGGCGGCCGCGGTCTCGGCCGTCAGCAGCGGGGGCTGGGGCGCGGCCCGGGACAGGCTCCGCCGTCGGGCCAGGCGGCGCAAGGCCCGCCGGAACCGGTCTTGGAACGTCGGATCTTGGAACAGCCCTCCCCACCAGGCTACCGGAGCCGGACCGGAGAACCGCAAGCCCCGGCAGGATTGCGCGGCCAAGTCCGCCAGATGCTCTGCGGCTGCGTCGCTTATGCGGCGGGCGGCGGGATCGGTGCGGGCCAGCCGCAATATCCGGGGCGCCAGGCTGGCGATGTCCCGGGCTCCGTGCTCGGCATGCGCCCAGGCCAGGAGATCGAGCCGCAGCCGGCTCCGGAGACTCGGATCGCGCAAGGCGGAGCGGCCTATCCAGAACCCCGAACCGTCGTCGCCCAACAGGGGGCCCCAGCCGCCGGCCCGCTGCCCGCGTCCCCGGCGGTCCCGGGCCAGGGCGATGGAGCCGGTCCCGGCCAGCACCAGTATCCCGGGCCCGCCCGCGAACGCGGCGCGGTGCGCCAGCTCCACGTCGGACATGGGCGTTATCTTAGCGGCCCAGCCGCGCAAGATGCGCCGGGCTTCGGACTTGTGTGCCGGCGTCCATAGTCCGGTCGAGCCCAGGGTCAAGGAGTCGAGCCTGCGAAAGCCCAGGCGGCGCCGCAATTCCGGCAGGAGTCCGGGCAGCCGGCGCCATCCCGGGGACGCTAGTCTAGCGCGCTTCAAGACTCGGCCCTGGCCGTCTGCCAAGCAGGCGCGCAGCCAGGTCCCGCCCAGGTCCAGGCCTAAATGCAAGCCGGCGGTCAAGGCGCGCTCTTGTATAGGGCGCCTCTTCCGGTCTCCGAGGCCAGTTCCATGAGAGTGCTCTGCAGGGCCCGGGCCCAGGCTATGGCGTTTTCCTGGCCGGCTGGGGGCGCGCCGGGGTCCATCATCTCGCGGATGACATCCTGCACGAGCTGGCGGCGGGTGGCGATGGAATCATCGAGTCTTAGGGTCACGATCGGGGGCCGTCCGGGCAGGGCCGGCTGCAGTTCGACTGCGAAGGTCCCTACCGTCAGGATCTTCTTGGGCTTGAGTTCGAGGGCGGCTTTGCGCAGGATGTCGCGGGGGAAGGGCACGCGGTAATCCCGGCCCTCGATCTTTATCCTCAGCAGGGGCTGGTGGGTACCGAAGATATCGCGCGTGGGCGCGATGCGATAAGTGCCCGGTTCCACCTGATACAGCAAGCTCTGGTGCGGCCTGATGGGTATGCGATATGAGGCGTCGGCGTAGGCCCCTTCGCCGTCGAGGTTCACGCTCAGCTCGCCGGACAGGGTCTCGCCCGTGGGCACCGTGAATCTTCCGCCTACGATGATGGCGGATACGCCTTGTTCCGGCCGGCCGCGCTGTCCGGGGACGGTCCCGGAGCATCCGGCCGCGGCGAGCAGGCCGACTCCGGCGCTCCAGGCTAGGATGGCATGGTTCATGCGCCCCCATCATACCTTTGCGCGAGGGGTGTTTCAAGGCTGCCGCTAGTCGGCGGTGTCGGTCGGGGTCTCCGGCGCGTATTCGGTGCGGCCCAGGGCGGTGCCCGGGAAGTAGGAGAGGATGATGGTTTTGAAGTCCCGGCCGGCCTCGGCTTGGCCCATGGCGCCGGATTGGCACATGCCCACCGAATGCCCCCAGCCGCCGCCATGGAAGGTTATGGCTGCGGGTTTGCCGTCAGCCTGGTATTCCGGCTCGAATACGAACAGCGTGCTGCGCAGCGAGCCGACCGCCAGCAGTCCGCGTATGGCCATCTCGGAGTCGAGTTTTACGCGGCGCTTGCTGCCTTCCAGCAGCAGGACGTTCACGTTGCCCGAAGGGGATCGGCGCAGCGGGCGTATCCGTTTCAGCCGTCCGGTGTGGTAGCGGCGGTCGGCCTTGCGGGATAATTCCAGCAGCGACACCATGCGCGTCCAGCGGAAGTGGGAGGGATGGACGAAATTCGACGGCTTGCAGTAGGCCGGGGGCAGGGAGGTGACCCAGCGGCGCAGTCCCCAGGGCGAGGCGGGAGGGGCGGAAGCGGCCGGGGAGTCGGCTATCCCTATCCAATAGGGCACGTCTCCCCAGCCGGTCAGGTCCTTGCCGTTTTGGGTGTGGCCGGCGCAGTTGGACGAGTAGATGACGTGCGCGGGCTTGCCTTTATAGGTCACGATCACGCCCCGGGAGGCTTCGACCACGGCGCGGGAACGCTCGCTCTCGGCTCGGGCCCCGGAGTATACCTGGCAGTGCTGCTCATCGCATACGTCGAAGCCTTCCTTGCGATGGCGGCGGGTGACCAGTTTGATGAATAGGGCATGGGTCCGCGCCACCACGGCCTGGGCTTTGAGCGCTTCTGCGGGCGAACGGACCGGCATCTCGGCGGATACCACCCCGTGGGTGTAGTTCTCCAGGTCCAGGCGATTGATCACGCGCAGCTTGCGCTTCCATAGGGATATCTCCACTTGCCCGCGCAGCAACTTGTCCGCGGTGACGGCGGAACCGCTGGTCGTCCCGTTCAGATTCAGCGCCACGAGTCCGCGGTCCGGATCCTGGGGCGTGATCAGCAATCCCCCCCGGCGCAAAAGGCGCAGGCGCCGGGATTCGTTGGTCAGTTCCAGGATCGGGCGCTTCTTGACGATCTTTATCCGCACGGTCCAGAATTCGTCGGCTCCGCCGGAGGTCATGCGTTTGCCGGTCTGGGCTTCGGATAAGGTGAAATCCGAGGTGGCGGAGAAGGCCAAGGCCTGCCGGGCCCGGGGATGCCCCATGGGCGTGGTGCCTATGCCGATACGGAGTACGGGCACCGCCGCGGGGAAGGCCGCGGAAGCCGCCACCGCGGCGATGGGAGGACGCAGGCCTCGGCCCGGCTGCGGCCCTTCCTTGCGCGGCAGCAGGGGTTGGAGCTTGGCCAACAGCGAGAGTACCTCGGCATTATGCGGCTCGGATTCCAGGATGCGCGAGAACTGCTTGAACGCGTCGTTCAGGCTGCGCATGCGCAGATATAATCGGCCCAGGGCCTGGCGCGCTTCCAGCAGGTAGGAATCGGTCCCGATGGCTTGACGGTAGGCGCTGACCGCATTGGCGTTTTCCCCCGCGGCCTCGTAGGCTTGGCCTAGGAACATGTTGCTGATGCCGGTCAGCGGCTGATAGGCGGTGGCGCGGGTCAAGAGGGTTACGGCTTGCCGGGGGCGGCCGGAGGAGAGTTCCGACCGGGCCAGCCCCAGGAGGGCGGAGGCTTGGTCCGGGTCGCGCTGCAGGACCCGGCGGAATTCGGCCGCGGCTTCGCGGGGCTTGCGGGCGCGCAGCAGGGACCAGCCCAGGGCGGTCAAGACTTCGTTGTCGGCTGAGTCCAGTCCGGCCGCATGTTCGTACCAAAAAGCCGCTTTTTCCGGTTCTCCGTATTCATCCAGCACGGCGCCGCCGTTGACCCAGGCGTCGAGCGTGCGCGAACTGATCCGTATGGCGGATTCATAGCGGTCTACGGCTTGGGCATAATCGCCTTTGAAATAAAGAGCGTGGCCTTGGCTCAGGAGCCGTTCATAGGCTTGCAGGTCCGCGGCCGGCGCGCTTCTGGCCTCGGCGGATGCGGAAGCCCCCTCCGGTTCCTGGCGATTAAGGAACGGAGTCTCCGGCGCTGCGGCCGCGGCCCAGGCCGCATAGCCCCATAGGATGACCGTTAGTAAGGGCATCGGGTATGTTATAGCAATGATGGACCCCGTCCGCCGCGGCCCCAAGAATTGCATATATGTTGCATTAATACATGTAATAATGCAATTTAGTAGCAAGCTTAAGACAGCGGGTTAGGGACAAAACTTGATAGCGATGAAAGCTGGAGCGGGCGATGCGCCTTTCTCCCATAGGGGATCGGAAGGGCACAACGCCCGATCCAGTAAGCAATATGGAGCGGGCGATGGGAATCGAACCCACGTCTAGAGCTTGGGAAGCTCCCATTCTACCATTGAACTACGCCCGCTTAAGATCCGTCTTGGTTATTCTAGCCTTCTCGTGCGCCTCGGGTCAACTAGCCCTTGACCAGGTCCAGGAACTCTTTGCGGGTGCGGGCGTCCTTCTGGAAGCAGCCGAACATGGCGCTGGTCACGGTCGGGGAATGCAGGCTGCGGGCGCCGCGCATCTCCATGCACAGGTGCCGGGCTTCCATGACCACGGCCACGCCCTTGGGCGCGAGCTTGGCGTCCAGGGTCTCGGCGATCTGGGTGGTCAGGCGCTCTTGCACCTGGAGACGGCGGGAGAATACTTCCACGATCTTGGGTATCTTGGAAAGGCCGATTATCCGGCGGTTCGGGATGTAGGCCACATGGGCCTTCCCGAAGAAGGGCAGCAGGTGATGCTCGCACATCGAGTAAAAGGTTATGTCCTTGACCAGGACCATCTCGTTGCAGGCTTCCTCGAAGAGCGCGCCATTGATGACCGTGTCTACGTCCGCGCCGTAGCCGCGGGTAAGCTCGCGCAGGGATACCGCCACGCGCTGCGGGGTCTTGAGCAAGCCGTGACGGGAGGGATCTTCCCCCAACTCGCCTAGGATCTCATGCATGCAGGCCGCGATGCGATCGGCGTGGACGGGCGCGGGCGGAATTTTTCGTTTCATGGCTATCCATATAGAATAGCAAATCGGTCGTGACGACGGCGACCGGGGGTGACCTGGCCCCGTTCTTATCTATCGTCATATTGGCAGGATTTAAATCCGGTCGTTTGGCTGGGGTTCCCGGTTGCATCAACCGTCCCATCATTCGCGCCGAATTTTCTGCCTTTGCTGCCATTGTCCGAGAGTCGCCGCTCTACCGCCTAATCAACCCCGCAATATCTCAGCCGGGTCTATACCTTCCGACCAACTATGGGCCCCACAGTCGCGCTCCGGATCCGCAATCTGTGAACCATGCCGTACTAGGCGAGCAGTCGTGGGTCGCCTTCGGCGGGAGGCTCGCTCGCGATGGCTCGCGAGCTCCGATTTTAAAGAAGCTCACCGGCGGAAGAACAGCTGGCGTGGGCCTATTCCAAAACGCCGGGTCAGGCGGGGCCGGCGGGATCCGGGGCGGGGGCGCGCAGGCTCTGGGTGCATTTCAGTAGGGCGGCTAGGGATCCGTCGGCGCAGGTAAAGCCGGTGGCGTCCTGGAACTTCTTGCCGGATGCGACCAGGGGATGCGCTAGGTATGCGACCACGCCTTCCGGCACTTCGGCGCCGAAAAGCCTGCGGCCCAAAAACAACGCCAGCCAGAGCAGGCAGTAAGGCAGGGCCAGCCGGCCTTTGCCCAGGCTGTCGCATATCTCGGCGATGGTGACGTGATCGTCCGGCGCGATATTGAACGCTCCGCGCAGTTCTTTGGCTTCCAGCGCCTTGCAGAACGCGGCCACGGCATCGTCCTCGCTGATGAATTGGATCCCGCCCGGGCGCAGGATCACGGAGGCGCCGAAAGGCAGTTCGCAGAAGCGCTTCACCGGACCGCGGGCCCGCTCCGCCGGACCCACGATGGTGGCCAGGCGCAGCACCGAGATCTGCAGACTGCGCCGGATCTGGGGCAGGGCTTTGGTCAGTTCTTCCTCTATCCGGCGTTTGTGCACGGCATAAGCCAGCCCGGAGGCGCGCAGCCGGGCGGTTTCCGCCAGCGGCTGGGGGTTGTCGCGGCGCGCGCCGTAGGCGGCGGTGGAGCCGGCGATGATGAGTTTTTGCACCTGCGGACACTTGTCGGCCGCTTCCAGGACCACCAGCGTGCCATGGACGTTGGTCTCCCGGGCCATGACATGGTCCACGCCGTCGGCATTCTGGAACGCCAGGTGCAGGACCGTGTCCACGCCTTCTTCTTCCATCACGGTGCGCAGCAGGTATTCGTCCCGGATGTCGGCGGTTATGAAGCGCAGCTTGGGGTCTTGGGGCGGCGGCGGCGGCTGTACGTCCAGGCCGATGACGCGCTGGATCAGGGGATGTTCCAGCAATCTGGGGATGAGTATCCCCCCTAGATATCCGGAACAACCGGTCACTAGTACGCGTTTGGCCATCTCAGGATGATTGTAACTTATCCGGCGCCTTTTTGCGTAGGGCGCGCACGAAGTCCAGGGCTTGGCGGCGGCTGCGCACCCGGCCCTCGGCTTGGGCCTCCCGGACCTGCTCCAGGACTTGGCCGATCCGGGGCCCGGGCGGCAGGGCCAAGGCCTTCATGACGTCTTTGCCGTCCACTAAGCGGTCCGGCACGGGCTTGCGTTCCGCGTCGAACCTCCGGCGCATGAGCTGGGCTATGACTTGGAGATGGTGGAGGGTCTTGCGCGCTTCCGCCGGGCGTATGTCCGAGTAATCGAACCCGTCCGGATCCGCGGCGGCCGCGGGTAAAAGACGCTCCAATTGTTTTTGGGGCAGATAGCTGGCGTGGTCGGCCCAGCATACCAGCAGCAGGGCCAGGGCTTCTTCGCCCAGGTCGCGGAAGAAGCGGTAGGCGGCTTTGTCCGTGATCTGTCCGCCTGCGGTCAGGTTGCCCGGCCGCAGATGGTGGGTTATCACGGCGGCCACGGTGTTTATGGCGTCGTTGGGGAAGCGCAGGGCCTTGAGTATGGCCGCGGCCCGCCGGGCCCCGGCCGTGTCGTGTCCGAAGAAGCGCAGGCGGCCGCCTACGCGGCGGGCGCTTTCGGGCTTGGACACGTCGTGCAGCAAGGCGGCCAACATCAGGGTGGCGCGCCAGGGATGCCCGGGGGCCAAGCGTCCGCCCAATTCGGCTCGGAGGCCGGCGGCGGAGTCCGGTAGGGCGCGGTCCGGGGCGGCGAGCAGCAGGTCCAGGCGGTCTACTACGTTTAAAGTGTGGCTGAGCACGCCGCCGTCGCCGTAGTATACGATGGCGCATTTGCGGGAGGCTTCCAGGTCCTCGAACACCGAGGTCAATATGGAGGTCTCATCCATGAGCCGCACCCAGCGCGAACCGCCCGGAACGGCCAACAGTTGGGTCAGTTCCGCGGCCGTGCGTTCCGGGGCCGGCAGCCGGACCCGGGAACGCAGACGCTCCAGCATGCGCTGGGTGCGCGGCTCTATGGCGAAGTCCAACTGGGCCGCGATCCGGAAAGCGCGCAGTATGCGCAAGGGATCGGCCTTGAGTATCTCCTCGGATTCGCAGCGCAGCAGCCGGAGCTTCAAGTCGGCCAGGCCGGAGCGCGGATCCAGCACCCGGTCCGGGGTCAGGGCCAGGGGCATGTCCTCGGCGATGGGCAGGGCCAGGGCATTGATCGTGAAATCCCTGCGGCCTAGGTCCGCGGTGATGTCCGCGCCCTGGATCTCGCTGATGTCGATCTGCCGCACCGGCGCCTTGGCGCCCAGCATTAGGCGATAGTTGCCGGTCTCTTCGTCCAGCACCACGAAGGAGGCGCGCAGGGCGGCGGCCAAGCGCGAGGCCGCGGCGCGGGCTCCGTGCGCCGCCAGGTCCAAGTCCAGGTTGGGCCGGCCTAGGAAAGCGTCGCGCAGGGCGCCGCCTACGAGGTACGCGGGCCGGCCCAGGTGCTTGGCCGCGGCCCGCAGCAGGCTGCCGGCTTCCGGACTCAGGGCGCAGGCGCGCGCGGCCGGCCGGCGGGCCGGGTTCATCCGGCCGCGCCTTGTCGGCGGCGCTCTACTTCCAGCGTGCGCAGTACGTTCTTGAGCACTTTTTGCAGGGAGTTCTTGGGCAGATTGTCCACGATCTCGATGTCCCGCGGCCGCTTATATCCATCCAGCTTCTGCCGGCAAAAGCGCAGTAATTCGGCGCGGTCGGCATGGGCGCCCTTGCGCAGCACCACGAAAGCCTTCACCGTCTCGCTGCCGTCGTCGTGGGGCACGCCGATCACCGCGGCTTCGGCCACGGCCGGGTACTCCATGATGGCCGACTCCACCTGCGCGGAGAACACCTTGAGTCCCTTTATGATGATCATGTCCTTCTTGCGGTCCTTGATGGCGAGGTAGCCTTCCCGGTCTATGCAGCCGATGTCTCCGGTCTTGAACCAGCCATCCGGGGTAAAGGCCGCTCCGGTGTCCTCGGGCCGCTTGTAATAGCCTTGCATCACGCATTCTCCGGATATGCAGATCTCCCCATCCGCGCCTTGGGGCAGGTCCCGGCCCTGTTCGTCGATGGTCTTGATGCGCACCCCAGGGATGGGCGTGCCTACGGTGCCGAGCTTCCTGCGCCCCGGCGGATTTATGGCCGCGACCGGAGAGGTCTCGGTCAGGCCGTAGCCTTCCAGCACCGGTATCCCCATAGCGGCTTCGAAGTGCTTCTGGGCTTCGGGCCGCAGGGGCGCGGCGCCGGATATCACCAGGCGCACGCGGCGGAAGAACCACCAGCGCAGGAATACGCGTTTGACGCCTACGGCTTCCTTGGCCAGGACCGTGAGCAGTTGGGGTATGCCGGTGAACAGGGTCACGCCGTGGCGGGCCATGAGCTTGAGCCAGGGCTTGGCCGGGGTCACGGACGGGGAGACCGCGAATTTTATGCCCATGCGCATGGGCCCGAGCACGTTTGCGGTCCAGGCGAAGGTGTGGAACATGGGCAATATGCATAGGACCACGTCGCTCTGGCGGATATGCACGTGGTTCAGCGCCGCCGTGCAGTTGGTCACCAGGTTGCGGTGCGAGAGCATGACGCCCTTGGGCACGCCGGTGGTTCCGGAGGCATAGAGTATGGCCACGGTGTCATGCTCGGACACGGACACATGGGGCAGCCGGTGCGGGTCGTGCTTGAGTAATTCCGCGAACGGGGTCTCCAGCGCGCCGTGGTGATGATGGCTGTTGGCCCGGGGCCGGGAGTTCTCGCCGGGATCGCTTATCCATATGCGCCGGATGTTGGGAGTCTGGCGCAGGGCGCGGCGCAGCCCGGGCAGGAATTCCTCTTGCGTGACTGCGGCTATGGCGCGGCAGTCGTTGAGCATGTAGGCCAGGTCGTCCGGCTTCTGCACCATGAAATTGATGGGCACGGCTATGGCGCCCAACCGCGCGAGCGCGAAGTAGGATGCGATGAACGGAGTCCCGTTGCGGTGCACTATGGCCACGCAGTCTCCGCGTTTTATCCCGGCCGCATGCATGCCGGCGGCGGCGTGCAGTATCTGTTGGCGCAGCTCCTGATAGGAAAGGCTTTCTTCCAGGGTCACGATGGAGGGATGCCGGCCGCGGTGCCGGGCGGCCGAATCCACCAGGTCGTTGAGGGTGCGGATGTTCTTGTCGTTTATCACATCGTCTGCCCCGCGCGGCTGGGCCGGACGCGGCCCGTGCGCGCGGCTATATGGCCGTGGTGATAAGACTTTCGGTGGACGTCACGCCGGGTATGGCCCGGATGTCGCGCACGATTACGTTAGAGAGGGTGGAGAGGTCTTGGGTCTCGATGTCCAAGACCAGGTCCCAGCGTCCGAATACCGCGGTGACGTGGGAGACGCCTTTAGTCTCCCGTATCTTCGCCAGGGCTTCCTTCTCTTGTCCTGCCAAGAGCCGAACCAGCACGAGTCCCGTCACCATATCGATTCTCTCCTCGCGATCGCGATTTCTTCCCCCTTTCCGACGGGGCGGATATTTGGGAAGTATATCAAATTATTGGTATCATACGCCCGCGATGCATAAGAATAAGATCCATGGCCCCAGCGGGGGAGCCCTGTTCGCGGCTTTGCTCGTGTTCTATGCCGTGGTGTTCGGCGGCCGTTGGCTGTGGGTCCGGTCGGTCCGCGGGGTGCGTTTGGAGCCGGTCAAGTCCGAATACCTGCACTACGAGTTCGTGGACATCCGCTTGCGGGCCCGCGACCCGCTCTTGAATCAGCAGTGGCGTTCCGCGCCGCCGCTGGTGACCGTGACCCGGGCCGGCCGGCCGGTGGCCACCATAGCGGATATGCGCCAAGTGCGCCTGCGCCCGGACGGCTGGGGCGCTTGGTCCGGACGCTGGCCTTGTCCCTGGAACGCGCCGGCCGGAGAATACCGGTTGGAACTCTCCTCCTCCGCCGCCTTGGGCGCGCGTCTGCAGACCAAGGCTTTCCGCATCGCTTATCGGCGGCCTGAGCCGCTGCCCAAGAATTTCGCGGTCCTGACCCTGGAGAGCGATCTGCCTTTGGAGGGCGTTAAGGTCAAGGCTCCGGACGGCAGCATGAAGGATTGGCGGGGCATGTTGGATTGGGTGCAATACGTGGGCGCCGACGCTTTTTGGGTCCTGGGCGGGCGTTCTCCGGGCGTCAAGCCGGGGCAGGTCTGGCTGGACTACAATCTGCCTTTTTTCCCCAAGCTGGCTAAGGAATGCCGGCGCCGCGGCATCAAATTCGGGATATACGCCCAGTGCTATCTGACCATGTCCTCCGCCCAGCGGATCCCGGGTTATGAATACGCGCTGGACGTGGAAGACGGCGTGCCTCGGATCACGCGGGCGGTGTCCTTGCGCGAGGATAAGCGGGCGCGCGACTTGGTGGAACTGCTCAAGCGCTTCCGCGACATCCCGGAGGTCGACTATATCGGATTGGATTATATACGCAATGCGTTGGGCGGCATGGAGTTGGTGGACGATTTTTATGCGGACATGGCCGGGGTGGTGGCGCCGCCCGCGGAATTGGCGGCCTTGAACCGCGAGGAGCGCATAGTGTATTTCGCGCGCAAGAAAGCCATGCGCAAGGACATGCAGTTCATCGACGCTTGGCAATGGTGGCGCGCCCATCGCGTCTCCAGGGTGATCGAGCGCATGAAGGCGGAACTCGGATCGGCCAAGCCGTTGTGGGCGTTCGTGCTGACTTGGGACAAGGGCTGGCATCATGGGCAGGACCCGGTCATGTTCAACGATGCCGGCGTGGACGCAGCCGCGCTCATGCTTTATGAGGCGGATTCTGAACAGTATACGGCCCTGCTCCACGATTGGAGCCGCTATGTGCGGCGCAGCGATGCCCAACTTCTGGTCGGCGACGTGGTGGATTGGCCGCTGCATCAGAAGAACGCCGACGGGCCCAGGGAATTATATCGCCGCACGATGCGCGCCCAGCAAGGCATCTACGCGGACGGTCCGGCTTATGGGCTTTTCGTGCATGATCTGGGCCGGGCGCTCTGGGGCCGGTTGGGACCTTGGTCCACTCGGGCCTGGATGGATGAGGCGCGCGCGGCCATCCGCAGCATGAAGCGCGAGGATCCGCCCGCGCGGGACGGCGTCGGGCTCTGGCCCCGGCCTCAGGCCCCCGCAGCACCCCTGCTGCCGGCGGTGTCCAGATGATGATAGGCTGGGCGG
>JBAZVY010000012.1:0-26554 GCA_041660645.1 Elusimicrobiota bacterium
CCTGCGCTGCGGCCAGCCGCAAGGTGCCGCTCAAGCGGGTCGTGGTGGGATTACGAGGCGAGATATTATCAGAGGAGTGGGTGTAGCTGGAATCATATCTGGATCGATGCGCCGGTTGGCGTCGGTACGCCTGTTCGGGGTGTTGGCCGCCGACATAGCCGCGGTTTCCGGCGTGGGAGCTTTTCTGCCCCAGAACGCTCCTTCGGACTGGTATCATTCGGCTTGGCCGCATGCGGCCGGGTTCATATTGGCGGCGGGGCTGGACCAGGTATATGCTTCTTGGTGGTTCGCCGGACTTCTGGCCGCTTTGGCCTTGAATCTTGCGGTTTGCATCTGGCGACGCCGGCGTGCGGTCCGCTGGCCTTCTTTGGCCATGCATGCCGGCATCCTTTTGGTCTTGGCCGGGGCTTGTCTTCGGGTCGCGGGCGGGGCCAAGGGGCAGCTGCCGCTGGATCAGGGGCAAGCTTGCGGCCAGCTCGTGGCCTCGGCTGCGGGCGGGGCCGTGCCTAGGCTGCCCTTCCAGGTGCGGTTATCCGGATTCCGGATCGAATATGACGCTCCGGATCGGCACCTGCTTCAGGTCTCACGCGACGGAGTATCCGAAGAGATCGAGGTCGCGCTGGGGCGGGAGAGCGTGTTGCCGCGTTTCGGGTTGGTCTTGAGGCCGTTGCGGGCGTTGGGGGATTTTGTGATGTCCGCGGACGGCCAGGCCCGGGAGCGTTCCGCGGCCGCGAGCAATCCCGCCTTGCAGTTGGAATTGGGCTGGGAAGGACGCAGTGCCCGGCACTGGTATTTCGACCGCTTCCCGGACATGCAATATGACGCTTTTCCGTTCAATATCGTGTATCGTCATGTTGGCCGGCATATAAAGGATTTCGTCAGTGAAGTGGAGTTCTTGGCTGCGTCGGGGTCGGCGGTGAGGGCACGGGTCAGTGTCAACGCTCCGGCGCGTTTTCAAGGCTGGACCTTCTATCAATCCGGCTATGAGCCGGGGCGGGAGGACCACAGCGTGCTCTTGGCGGTGCGGGATCCCGGGGTATATCTGGTGTTCTGCGGTTTTGCGGCTGTCCTGCTCGGCATGACGGCCTGGCTGGTGAGGCCATGATCGAGGCGGCGAATCTGGCTTTTGCTTTGGGCCTGGCGGGGTTGGCGGGCCATGCCTTGGACCGGGCCGGGTCCTGGCGTTGGTGCGGCCGGGCGGGGGATTGGGCCTTGGCGGCGGCTTTCGCCGCGCTGACCGCGGCCTTGGCGGCGCGCTGGTATGCGGCCGGCCGGCCGCCCATGGCGAATCAATATGAATCCTTGCTCATTCTGGCGTGGTGCCTGTCCGTGGGGGGCTGGTGGCTGAGCCGGCGTTGGCCGGTCCGGGCGGCGGGGCTGTTGGGCGGAGCGGTTTTCACAGCGGTCCTGGCCGCAGCTTCTTTCGCGGATCCCACGGTCCGGCCGCTCATGCCGGCTTTGCGGTCGAATTGGCTAACCTACCATGTATTCACGGCCATGGCCGCATATGCGGCGTTCGCGCTAGCCGCGGCGGTTGCGGTCTGGAACCTGGCGGTCGCGCGCCGGGACTCGGCGCAGCGTCCTCCGGACGCGGTAGTGCTGGCCGCGTTGCGGTTCGGTTTCTTTATGCTTACCGTGGGGATAATGACCGGCGCGGTGTGGGCGCAGCGGGCTTGGGGCAGTTATTGGAGTTGGGACCCCAAGGAGACTTGGTCTTTGATCACTTGGTTGGTATATGCCGTTATCCTGCACTTGCGCCGCACCGGGGTGCTCCCGGCGCGCAAGCTGGCCTGGAGTTGTATCGTAGGCTTGGCCTGCGTGTTGTTCACATATTTCGGGGTGAATTTCTTATTGGGGGGGCTGCATAGCTATTCCGGGTCTTGAAGGTTGGCGGCGCTGGATATGGCCGGCGATCCTGGGCGCGGGCGGGCTGGGGGCGGCGGCCCTGTTCCTGCTGTTCGGGCCGCCGCAGCTCCTGCATTGGTCGGAGTCTCCGGAATTCTGCGCCCGTTGTCATGTGCATGAGCCGCAATCCGAGGCCTTCCAGCACGGGGGCGCGCATCGGCGCAAGCGTTGCGTGGACTGCCATTTGCCTAATGACAACATCCCGCGGCATTTTTTTTGGAAAGGCATAGACGGCATGAAGGATGTGGCGGCTTTCTATTCCGGACGTTTCCCGGAGGAACTGCGGTTGAGCCGCCACGGTCGGAGCGTGCTGCAGGGTAATTGCATCCGCTGTCATGAGAACATGGTGATGCGGGTCGACCCGGAGCGCATGTGTTGGGAATGCCATCGCAGGATCCAGCATAAGGGTACGGCTTTGATGCGGCCGTGAGGAGAGTCCTATGAAGAGAATGATATGGGCGTCCGGGCTAGTCTGGGCCGTGGGGTTGGCGGCCTGTTCTCCGCCTAAAAGCGAGCCGGTGCGGCCGGTCAAGATTTCGGACGGGGAGATCGATCCCGGACAGTGGGGGAAGGCTCACCCGCTGGAGTATGAGTCTTGGAAGCAGACCGAGCTGTCGACTCCGGCCGGACTCAGCCGATATAAGCGCGGCGGGGACAACGGAAAGATGTTCGATAAGTTATCGGAATATCCGTATCTGGCTTTGCTGTTCAAGGGCTGGGGCTTCGGCGTGGAATATAATGAGCCGCGCGGGCACCAGCATATGCTTCAGGATGTATTGGCCATAGATTCTTCCCGGCGCAAGGCCGGCGGCGTGTGTTTGACTTGCAAGACCCCGTATGCGGCAAGTTTGGAGAAGGAGCTGGGCCAGGATTATTATTCCCGACCTTTCGCGGATGTGCATGCCCGGATACCGGCTGCGCATCGCGAGCTCGGGGCCGCGTGTGCGGATTGCCATGATAACAAGGATGCCTCGCTGCGCATATCCCGGGGCTTCACCTTGGGCAAGGCCTTGACTGCGATCGGGGTGGACCCGGCGCGGCTTACCCGACAGGAGATGCGCACTGCGGTCTGCGCCCAGTGCCATGTGACTTATGCTATCCCAAAGGATAAGGATATGCATTCCGTGGGCCTGTTCTTGCCTTGGCCGGGCGGGCGTTGGGGCCGCATCGCGGTGGAGAATGTGATCGAACACGTGCGGCGGACCCCGGAGTGGACCCAAGCCGTGACCGGGTTCAAGCTGGGGTTCGTGCGGCACCCGGAATTCGAGCTTTTCTCCAACGGCAGCACGCATTGGCGGGCGGGGGCGGCCTGCGCGGATTGCCATATGCCCTATCAGCGGGTGGGTTCGTACAAGATATCCGATCATAGGCTGATGAGTCCGCTGAAGAATGGTTTCCGGGGCTGCATCCAGTGCCATACCGAGGATGAGGCTTGGCTCAAGGAGCGGGTCCTGGCTACGCAGGACCGGACCGCATCCTTATTGCTGCGTGCGGGCTACGCCACGGCCACCGCGGCCAAGCTGTTCGAGCAGGCCCACGCCGCGCGTGCGGCCGGGCGCAGGGTGGACGCGGGTTTGTATGGCCGAGCTAAGGATTATTATGAGGAAGCGTTCTACCGCACTACTTTCATAGGCGCGGAGAACTCCATGGGCTTCCATAATCCGGTCGAGACCTTGCGGGTCTTGGGGGATGCCGTGGCATTCGCGGTCAAGGCCGAAGCTTTGTTGCGTCAGGCTTTGACCGGGGCCGGCGTGGCGGTCCCCGCCCGGGTAGAATTGGAGCCGGCCAAATATCTGGATGATCGCGGAGAAAAGAAGTTGGGATACGATAAGACCTTGGAATTCAAGGATCCGTTCGGTACCCAAGGATCGTTCTAGGAGGCAGCATATGAAAACAACCATGTGGGCGCTGGCCGCGGCGATGGCCGTGGGGATGGGGTCGGAGGTCATGGGGGCGGAGCCGCTCAAGACCAAGGGATGCGATACTTCCAAGAAGCATTGCGTTTGTCCGTGCATGATCGCGGGGGCGGAAAAGCAGGTGAGCAATACCGCGGCCGGAGTGGTCATAACCATCACGGCCCAGGACCCGGCTGTGATCAAGCAGATACAAGATGCGGCCGCGGGCGCGGCTAAGTGCCGGGGCCGCCATGACTGCGCTAAGGGCTGCAAATGCCCGGAATGCGCGAGTCTGCATAAGGGCGCTTGTCCTCGGGATTGCAAGTGCCCTAAATGTGCGGATAAGCATAAAGCCGGACCGGTCGGGAACAAGGGGAAGGCGGGCCAGTAGCTCTTGTCCTTGCGGGCGCTCTGGGGCCGTCTGGGCCTTTTGGCCCATGACGGCCCTGGGTCTTTTTGGTACTCTGAATGACGATGAGCAGATGGGCGGCGATTTCGGCGGCTTTGTTGTGGGCCGGTCCGGTCTGGGCCAATGACGCGGGGGAGTCCGTGCGCTTCCGCGGCCAGTCGCCATTCAATGTCCAGGAGTTGCGCCCGGCTCCGGGCAAAGTGCTTTTCGAGACCAAGGATAGCGATCAGCCGGATGGGCCTTATGACAGCGTGCTCATTCATGGGGTCATGCCTGACCGGAATCTGCGTCTGGAGGTGGCCGTGTCCACGGGCCCGGGCGCGCGGCATGATTGGTTGCCGATCCTGGTGAAGAGATTCCCCGGGGGGCGGTTTTGGGCAAAATACAAATTTCCGGCATTGCAGACCAGCCCCTTGCGCCTGCGCGCCGTGGATATCGGGATAAATTCCGTCCATGTGTTCGAGCTTTATGATGTGGAATTGTTCGTGGCCGGCACGGGTCCGGAGTCCGAGGCCGTGGGGCCCATGCCCAGCGGGCACGTGCGCATCTCCACCGGGTCCTATTTGTTCGTGGACCGACAAGAGTGGGGCGCCGCGGCTCAGAACGGGGAGTATGTCCAGCACTTGCCGGTGCGCATGACCATGCATCATACCGCGGGCCGCAAGCCGGATGATTTTTTCGAGGCCGCCCGGGAGATGCGCTTCATCCAGGATTACCATGTCAATGGACGAGGCTGGATGGACATCGGCTACCATTTCGTGATCTCGCCCCAGGGCGTGGTATTCCAGGGCCGGCCGGAGTCGGTGGTGGGGTCGCACGTGCTGGGCCATAACACGGGCAATATCGGGATATCTTTCATGGGCAACTATCATCCCCCGGTCTCGGATGGGCCGCAGGCCGTAAGCCTTCAAGCGTTCGTAGCCGTGGCGCGCCGGGTGGCGGCGGATTATAATATCGGCGGAGACGAGGTCCGCGCCCACAGGGAGATGTCCCCTACGGATTGCCCCGGCGAAGCGCTGTATGCCCGGTTCCCGGAGCTTAAGGCTCGCATCGCTCTGCCTCCGGCGGCGATGATGGATAGATTGCCGAAGCGGGATTGGGCCGGGGCAGCCTACCTGAACCATCTGCCCTGGTAAGGTCCGGGCGGCGTCAGGGATTGGCTGCCGCGCGGGGCAGGCTGGCGGTCTGGCGTCCGCGGTCCGCGGCCCAGGCGGCCCAATCGGAAAGGATGCGTAGGGATTCGTCCAAAGGCGCGTCCGGGGCCGAGGGGTCCTTGTCCGCGTCTTCCTCGCTGGCGGGGTCCGCGCTTTTGGCCGCAGTGGAAGTCTGTACGGCCGGAGCCGCGGGCGGGGCCTTGCCGTCTATGGAGGCCAGGGTGATCTCGACCTCTTTGGGCTTGATCTGTTTGCGCGCGGCGCGTTCGGCTTTGCGCGCCTTGACGCGCTCCGCGTCGGCTTTCTTTTCCGCCAGGCGCTTGGCTTCGTTAAGCGAGATGGTCTTGTCTTTTTGTTGTTTTCGAAACCGTTCTATATCCTCGCGCACATAAGCGAACTCGGGCGATCCGGCCACCCGCGCGGCTGATGTCCTCTGGAGCTGCGCGATATAGGGGGCGGCCAAGTCCATCTTCTGGTAGGGGGCGGGATCGACCTCGTCGTATGGCAGGGCATTCTTCAGGGACGATTCGGTCAGGTCCATATAGTCTGCGGGCGTGGGCAGCTTTATGTCCGGGACCACTCCGCGGTTCTGGGTGGAGCCCCCGGATATCCGATAGAATTTCTGGATGGTGAGCTTGAGCGAACCGGGCTTGAAGGCGCGCATGGCCGAGGGCAGGTATTGGTCCAGATCCACCACGGACTGCACCGTGCCCTTGCCGAATGTGCTCTTGTTGCCCACGATCACGGCCCGGCCGTAGTCCTGGAGGGCGGCGGCCAGGATCTCCGAAGCCGAGGCCGAGGCGTGGGAGGTCAGCACCACCATGGGCCCGGAATAGGTGTTCTCGGCGTTCAGGCTGGGGGTGCGCAGGATCTTGATTAGCCCCCGGGTGTCCTTGACTTGGACTACGGGCCCGTCGTTTATGAATAAGCGGGTCAGGGCGATGGCTTCGGATAGGGAGCCGCCGCCGTTCTGGCGCAGGTCCAAGAGCAGTCCGTCGATGCCCTCGCGCTTGAGCTTGCCGAGCAGTTTTTCCACATCGCGCGTGGTGCTCTTGGCGTCGTTGGCGCCGCGCATGTCGGCGTAGAACGAGGGGAGATTGATAAGGCCGATGCGGGTGGGCTTGCCAGACGGGCTCGCCGGGGGCAGCGTCAGGATCTTGGCCTTGGCTTCCTGGTCCGTGAGTTTTATCTCGTCGCGGACCAGGGCGATGGTCTTGCGGGTCGTGGCGTCTGCGGCTTCGGCGGGCATGACTTTCAAGCGGACGGTGGAGCCTTTCTCACCCCGGATGATCTGGACGAGCCGGTCGAGCTTCATGCCCACGACCTCTTGGAAGGGTTCCTCGCCCTGCGCCACGGCTTCGATGCGGTCGTTGGGTTTAAGCCGTCCGTCCACGGCCGCGGGGCCGCCGGGGACCAATGACACGATTTTGGCATAGCCGTCCTCGGAGCGCAGCACGGCGCCGATGCCCACGAGGGAGAGCCGCATGCTGATGTTGAAGTTCTCGGCTTGGGGCGCGGCCATGTAATCGGAGTGAGGGTCGAAGGCGCGAGCTAGGGAGCTGAGATAGGCTTGGAGCACGTCGCTGGCGTCGTATTCCTTGAAGCTGCGCAAGAGGCGCTCATAGCGGGTGACCACGTTCTTGACCTGCTCTTCGGGCTTGGTCCCGCCTAGTTTTTCCTGTAGGACCTCGTATTTTACGCGCAGCCGCCAGAGTTCTTGGGAGGCCTTCTCATCCTCGGGCCAGGGCGCTTCATGGCGGTCCACTACCAGATTTTCGTCGGCAGTGAAGGTGAAGCTGGATGCGGCCAGCTTCTCGACCCAAGCTTTGCGCTGTTCCACGCGCTGCAGGAAACGGTCGAATATCGTGAAAGCCGGAGTCAGGTCGCCGTCCTTGATCAGGTCGTCGAGCTTGTCCGCATAGCGCGTTTCGAATTCAGACATGTCGGAGCGGTCGAACATCATGTGGTTGTAGTCGTAGAAATCCAGATAGCCGCGCAGCATCTGGCGGGAAAGGGAATCGTCCAGGGGGCGGTGGTTATAGTGGGTCTGCTCGAATATGCGCGCCACCAGTTGGGCGGTGACTTGGGCCGCCGGGGGCGGCTCCATCGCGGCTTGGGCTGAAGCGGCGGCCCCGGCCAGGAGTAATGCCGCGATACGCATATATCCGGTCAAAAAGACACGCGCATCCATAACATTAGTATAGCCTGGAAACGGGAGCAACGCCAGAGGCGCGGGGCTATGCTTTGGCTACGGTCTGGCGCATCTCTTTTAAATAGGAGACAGCTTTGGCCAGTTCCTTGTACGGTATGCGCACCCCTTTCTTGGACCATCCTTTATAAGTGGGGTCATCCACCCACTCGCGCAGGTCCACGCCGGTGGTGTCTCGGAATATGGTGATGCGCAGGACGAGTTCTACGCCCGCTTTTTTAGGAAAGCGCGCCAGTTCCTTGTCCTCTAGAGTGTCCGGCTCCTTGGGCAGTTTCTCCAGCACCGGGATGACGTGGTCCAGGAGGCCGGGGTTCATGGTGATGCCGGATTTGGTCGGTCCGGTATAGGATTCGCCCTTGATGAAGGTGCGGATGGAGCCATATTTATAGCCCTTATACTCATCCACGTAAAAACGTATCTGGGTGGTGTCGGACAAAGCTATCGTGCCCAACTCCTTCAAAGGTTTGAATTCTCGGTTCTCTGCCATATGCCCTCCGGACGCCTATCCGCCGTCTCCTCTGAATGCGGGATCCAGACAAACCAATCATATCATATCGCATGTTCAATTTATATAATACTCGCGGATGTTTACATTATTAATGGTGTGTCTGCTGCTCATCGCCGGCAATGCGTTCTTCGTGCTCATGGAGTTCGCCTTGGTGCGGATTCGGGCTTCCAGCATAGAGGTCTTGGCGCGCAAGGGTAATGCCAATGCCGTGCGGGTCCAGGGGATGTTGAGCCGATTGGACGACTATCTCGCCGCCAGCCAGGTCGGCATCACGGTCATAAGCCTGGCCTTGGGGTGGATCGGGGAGCCGGCTTTGGCGAAGTGGCTGGACGCAGGCCTGCTCAGCCTGGGCCTGGATCTGCCCAGGAACATCCTGCATCTGGCGGCTTTCGGATCGGCTTTGGGGCTGCTCTCTCTGGCCCATATCGTGCTGGGAGAACTGGTGCCTCGGGCTATCGGCATACAGCAGGCGGAAGTGGTGGCCTTGTGGGGCGCCGGCATCATGGGCGTGTACGCGCGGATCATCCGGCCCGTGATCTCGTTCATGACTTGGCTTTCCGTGAGCATACTGCGCATGCTGGGGTTCAAATCTGCGGCCGAGACCGAGAATGTGGTATCGGAAGAAGAGATGCGGGTCTTGTTGGGCGAGACCCAGGAACGGGGATCGTTCCCATTGGAGAGGCTCATATTGCTGGAGAATCTTTTCGATTTAGGCGCCGCCAAGGTAGCCGATGCCATGGCTCCGGTCGACAAGATCGCGTTTCTTTCCCTGCAGAAGACCTGGGCCGAGAATATGGAGGTCGTGCGCCTGCGCCGTTTTTCCCGATATCCGTTATGCGAGACCGATCTGAGCAGCGTGTTGGGCATGGTGCATATCAAGGATTTCGTGCTCAAGCTCGTGGCCGGGCCGAATCCGGACTTGCGCCAGTTCCGGCGCGAGCTGGTGGAAGTGCCGGAGGGCGAGTCTCTGGAGAAGCTGGTCAAGATTTTTCCCGATAAGGGCACGCATATGGCCCTGGTCCGCAATGGGGAGGGCAAGGTGGCCGGACTCATCACCCTCGAGGATATTATGGAGGAACTGGTCGGGGAGGTCAACGACGAGTTCGATCTGCCGCAAGCCTGGTCTTTGGCCGACCTAGTGGTCGGCCCGGCCGTGGCCGTGGGTCTGCAGGCTTCGGACCGCAAGGCCGCGGTGGCCCTGCTCTTGAGCAAGCTCAAGGCCGTTTGTCCCGAGATAAATGAGGAAGAGGCCTTGAAGTTGGTCATGGGCCGGGAAGCCAAGCTCTCGAGCGCGGTGGGCCGGGGCGCGGCCGTGCCCCACGCGCGTCTGGCCAACATCGCTCGGCCGCTGATCGCGGTCGGCCGGTTTTTTAAGCCCATCGCCTGTCCCAGTCCGGACAATATACCGGTGCGGCTGGTGTTTTTGATATTGACTCCGGCCGGGGCGCCTATCGCCCAACTTAAGATCCTCAGCCGCATAGCCGCTCTGCTCACCAATGAGAACCTGCGGCGCAAGCTCATGCGGGCCAAGAGCGGCGAGGCTTTGTTGGAGACCTTGCGTACAGCGGATACGCTGCTGGCGGCGTAGAGCCATCTTCATGTCCGAACGTTTCCTGCAAGCCTGCCGCCGCCGCCAAGTCGACCGCATCCCGGTCTGGTTCATGCGTCAGGCCGGTCGTTATCTGCCGGAATACCGCCGCTTGCGGCGGAAATATTCATTCCTGCGCTTGGCCAAGACTCCGGAGTTGGCGTGCGCCGTCACTTTGCAGCCCCTGCGGCGCATGCCTTTGGACGCGGCCATAATATTCTCAGATATCCTCCTGCCCTTGGAAGCCATGGGCGCGCGTCTGAGCTTCGCGCCGGCTCCGCGGGTGGCGGATCCGGTGCGCAGCCTGTCCGCGGTGCGGCGGCTTCGCGAACCGGACCCCCGGGAGGAGTTGGGTTTCGTGTTGGAGGCCGTGCGGCTGGCGCGCCGGGAACTCGCCGGGCGCACCGCGCTCATAGGGTTTGCGGGGGCGCCCTTTACCTTGGCCAGCTACCTGGTGGAGGGGCAGCGCCCCGACGGCTGCCCGCGGACCAAGGTCATGATGTACTCCCACCCCCAGGCGTGGGACCTGCTCATGCGCAAGCTGCGGCGGGTGGCCTCGGACTTCCTGCGGGCCCAGGCCGCGGCCGGCGCCCAAGCCTTGCAGGTGTTCGATTCTTGGGCGGGGGCTTTGAGTCCGGAACAGTATCGGCGCTATGTTTTGCCGCATTCCCGCTGGCTGCTCGATTCCTTGCGCGGCTGCGGAGTGCCCGTGATCCATTTCGGCACCGGGACCGCGGCCTTCTTGGAGGATTTCGCTGGCGCCGGCGGCGACGTCGTAGGCGTGGATTGGCGGCTGCCTCTGCCGGAGGCGTTCCGGCGGGTGGGGGCGCGCGCGGTGCAGGGCAACCTGGATCCGGCTTTGATGTTGGCTCCGCGGCCGGTCCTGAGGTCCGCGGTGCGGGCGGTGTTGGCCGGGGCGGCGGGGCGGCGGGGATTCATATTCAATCTCGGGCACGGCATATTGCCGCAGACGCCCTGGGATAATGCGCGGGCCGTGGTAGACTGGGTACATGATTATGGGAGGTCGGCATGACGCAGGGGCAATCTCGCAAGGTCGCGGTCCTGGGCGCCGGCATAACCGGACTGGCCGCAGCCTATGAATTATGCAAACGGGGCCGGCGCGGCGGGCCATCTTGGGAAGTGGCCGTGTTCGAGGCGGATACCCGGGTGGGCGGCAAGATCCGCACCGAGAACAACGAAGGGGCGGTGTGCGAGACTGGGCCGGATTCCTTCATAACGGCCAAACCGCAGGCTTTAGAGTTGGTCCGCGAGTTGGGCCTGGAATCCGAACTCTTGCGCACGAACCAGCAGCATCGCGCGGTGTTCATGCTATGCGGCGGCCGGCTCGTGCCCATGCCCGAGGGCATCAGCCTGGTGCTGCCGACCCGGCTGTGGCCTTTTTTGCGCAGCGGGTTGCTCACTTGGCCGGGCAAGCTGCGCATGGCTATGGAGCCGTTCGTGCCGCGGCTGTCAGGCGAGGGCGACGAGTCCTTGGCCGCTTTTTTTGAACGCCGGCTGGGGCCGGAGGCGGTGGCTAAGCTGGTGGCGCCGCTTCTGGGCGGCATATTCGCGGGCGACGCTTCGAAGTTGAGCTTGAACAGCACGTTCCCGCAGTTCGCGGAGATGGAGCGCCGGGGCGGACTGTTGCGTGAATTCCTGCGCGCCCGCCGTCCGCGCTCAGCCCCGGCCGCGGATGTCACCATGTTCATGACCTTGAAGGGAGGGCTTTGCCTATTGCCCGAGACCTTGGCCCGGCGTCTGCCCGCGGGTTGTCTGCGCTTGGGCGCGGCCGTCAAGGAGATCGTGCGCCGCGGCAGCCGCTGGGAAGTGCGCAGCGCGCGCGGCCGCGAGGAATTCGACGCCGTGGTCTCGGCTTTGCCCGCCCCGGCGCTGGCCGGAGTAGTGGAGGGCATGGATGTGGAGTTCGCCGGAGTGCTGCGCGAGATACCTTTCGCCAGCAGCGCGGTGGTGACCTTGGCTTATGAGCGCCGGGATTTCAGCCATCCTTTGGAGGGCTTCGGCATGCTGGTGCCGCGCGCGGAGGGGCGGCGGCTGAACGCCGCGACCTTCAGCTCCACCAAATTCCCGGGCCGGGTGCCGCCCGGATTGGTGGTGCTGCGCGGATTCTTGGGTGGGGCCGGCCGGGATGCGGATGCGGAAGCGGATGAGGCGCAGGTCGCGCGTACCGCGCGCAACGAGCTTCGGGATATCCTGGGGCTGGGGCAGGCCCATCCGCGCTGGACCCGGGCGGCCCGTTGGCCGCGCGCCAACCCGCAGTACAATGTGGGCCATGGTTTGCGCTTGAAGCGGCTGGAATCGTGCCTGCAGGCCCATCCGGGGCTGATATTAGCCGGGGATTCTTTCCGCGGGGTCGGGTTGCCGGACTGCATCCGCTCCGGCGGCCAGGCCGCCCAGCGCTTGCTTTCGTCTGCGGGCGGACGGCAGATATCGGGAGTGGCGTAGTGGATCTCTCCCGCGCGGCCGCGGTCATCAGGGATATGGAAGAGGCCGCCTTCCGTCTGAGCCAAGTGCGGCAGGGGGTCTTCGGGGGGAGCGTATCTTCTTATGAGGAGATCGCCGTACTGCCCCAGGCCCTGCGCCGGGAGCTGGAGCGGGCGGCGCCTATATTGTGCTTGCGCGCCCGGGAAGTCGTGGTGTCGGCGGACCAGCGCGCGCATCGCGCGGTCTTGCGCCTAGGCGACGGCAAGTGCATCGAGAGCGTCCTGCTGCGGCCCAGCCCTCAGCGTTGGACCGCGTGCGTGTCCGTGCAGGCGGGCTGCGCTTTCGGCTGCGCGTTCTGCGCCACCGGGCGCATGGGTTTCATCCGCGACCTGACCGGGGAGGAGATATCCGATCAGGTCCTGTTCTGGCGGCAATACATGCGCCGGGAAGGCTTGGCGGGCCGCCTCGACAATGTGGTTTACATGGGCATGGGCGAGCCTTTGGCCAATTATGAGAACGTGGCCGCGAGCCTGCGGGCCTTGACCGACCAGAAACAGTTCGGGATAGGAGCCCGGCATATAGCGGTATCTACCGTGGGCCTGCCCGCGGCCATCGAACGCTTTGGAGAGGATTTTCCGCAGATCAATCTGGCCATATCCCTGCACGCGGCCTCGGACGCCTTGCGTACCCGGCTGGTGCCGGCCAATAAGGCTTACCCTCTGGCCGAGTTGGCGCGGGCCTTGGGCAAATACGTGGAGCGCAGTTCCCGCAAGGTCCTGTTGGAGTACGTGCTTCTATCCGGGGTCAACGATCGGCCCGCGGACGCCGAGGACTTGACGGCATTCGTGCGGCGCCTGGGCCGGCCGGAGCTGTTCCATGTCAATCTCATACTGTATAATGCCGGGCCGGCTCTTCCGGGCCCGGGGGGGACTCTTTTCCGGCCGGTATCCGAGGAGGATGCCCGCCGGTTCCAGAAGCGGCTTTTGGATGCGGGGTTGAAAGTCACGGTCCGGCAGAGTCTGGGCGAGGATATCCGGGGCGCGTGCGGCCAATTGATAGCTGAGGAGAAGTGAACATGGGCGATAATATCCCGGAATTGCCGAAAGACCAGCTGCGTTTGAAGGATCGGCCTTCCCGCGCTCGCTATGACAAGGTGTATCTGACCTTGGAGCGCAAATGGCGTCGTCGCGAGCTGAAGCCGGAGCGCATGATGCGGGAGATCGTGGATGTGCTCTGGGATGCTTTTTCGGGCAGCCCCTATTCGTGGTGCGGTTTTTATATATTGGCCGCGGACGGCCAGAACCTGATCCTGGGCCCGCATCGCGACGCGCCGGCGTGCTCTCCCTTGCCCATGCACGGGGTCTGCGGCCGGGCGGCTCGGAGCGGACAAGCCATGATCGTGCCGGACGTCAAGGCCTTGGGCGAAGCGCATATCGAATGCGACCCGCGCAACCTCTCCGAGATCGCCTTGCCCGTGTTCGACAAGAACGGGCGGGTCTGGGCCGTGTTCGACGTGGATAGCGCCCAGCCGGCCGCTTTCAACGATATGGACCAGCGCTGGCTGGAGAAGCTGCTTAAGAACTTCCAGGATATATCGACGCCGGAATCCGCCCGCTGACCAGACCCCTTCCGGCTGGGAGATAAACCGCCCCGGAAGGCAAGCCTTCCGGGGCGGCGCTCGTGGCAGGGAGAGTATAGACTGTTGTGGTACTCGATACGCCCAGCAGTTGCCGTCTTGTGAATATAGTCTAATCGATGCATATCACGGAATTATTTCATGCCCGGAGCTGACGGGCGTTATGCCGGATAGGTTATAATAGTCCCTTCGGAGCGATAGATTGGATATCCTGCATGTCGTGCCTTTGGTGGCGCTGGTCATAATAGTGTTGGCCGTGGGCTTTGATTTTGTCAACGGTTTTCATGATTCTTCCAACGTGGTGGCCACCATGATATCCACGCGCGCTTTCCAGCCGGAGACGGCGCTCGTGATCGCGGCCAGCGCGGAATTTTTGGGCCCGTTCTTGTTCGGGACGGCCGTGGCCAAGACCATCGGCCAAGGATTGATCCATCCCGGAGACGCCACTATAGGGGTGATTTTTTCCGCACTGATCGGGGCTATAACTTGGAATATAATAACCTGGTATTTCGGACTGCCGTCTTCATCCAGTCATTCCTTGATCGGGGGTCTGTCCGGGGCGGTCATTGCGGCATTCGGAGTATCGCATCTAAACGTGCATGGGTTCGCAATCGTAGTGGTCGTGCTGTTCACATCTCCGCTCATAGGCTTGGGCGCCGGCTATTGGCTGCAGAAGATATTGGTATTCTTGTCCCGCGGTTTTACCCCCCGGATCAATGAGGCTTATAAGCGGATGCAGGTGGTGTCCGCCGTGTCCTTGGCCCTTTCCCATGGCACCAACGATGCCCAGAAGTCTATGGGCATAATAACCATGACGTTGGTGTCCGTAGGCTACCTGCAGGATTTTAAAGTGCCGGCCTGGGCGATCGTGGCCTGCGCTGCGGCTATGTCCTTGGGCACGGCCGTGGGCGGCTGGCGCATAATCAAGACCGTGGGCGATAAGATATACCGCCTGCGGCCTATAAACGGCTTCGCGGCCCAGACCGCTTCCGCCGTGGTCATAATGTCCGCGGCCCTGCTGGGCGGGCCGGTGTCCACCACGCATGTGGTCTCCTCGGCCA
Organism: Elusimicrobiota bacterium; assembly: GCA_041660645.1. Taxonomy (GTDB): domain Bacteria; phylum Elusimicrobiota; class Elusimicrobia; order UBA1565; family UBA9628; genus UBA9628. Next base: position 14,808 of record JBAZVY010000012.1, read on the forward strand.
TCGCAGGCGTGGGCAGCGCGGAGCGCATTAAGGCCGTGCGCTGGAACATGGCCTTCGATATCGCTTTGACCTGGATCATAACCATACCGGCTTCCGCGGCGGTGGCGGCGGGAGCTTATTTCTTCATACACGCTATCGCGCATCTGATGAAGGGGGCGTAATGGGACTTAGAGACATATTCTTCCCGCCCAAGCGGGATTTCGTGAAGATGCTTAAGGACCAGGCCAATAAGACCGCGGAGGGCATGGAGGCTTTGTGCGATTATGTGAAGGAGCCCACGCCTGAAAAAGACCGCAAGGTGGTCAAGCTTGAGGAGCAGGCCGACGAGATGCGGCGCATACTCATCGAAGAGCTCAACCTTTCCTTTGTCACGCCTTTCGATCGGGAGGATATCTACGGCCTCTCCGGAGCCATAGACGATATGATCGACTACGCCAAATCCACGGTCGAGGAGATGAATCTCTTCGAGGTCAAGAGCAACGAGCATTTGAAGCTCATGGCCGAGGGCCTGCGCGAGGCCGCCGAAGAGATCGCGGCCGCCATCCCCTTGATCATGACCCATCCCAGCGTGTGCCAGCAGCATGTGGTCCGGGCCAAGCGGGCCGAGAACTTCGTGGAGCATCGTTATCGCGAGGGTCTCGCCGAACTCTTCAAGCTCGACGACGTAAAGGAGATCCTCAAGCTGCGCGAGGTCTATCGCCACCTTTCCAACGCCGCGGACCGCGGCGATGAGGCCGCAGATATCATAGGCGACATAGTCGTGAAGATGACTTGAGGGGTATTAAGCTAGAATAAAGCTATGCGCAGACCATTGTCTTGGGGCGCGGCGATCGCGGCATTCCTTATGGCCGGCTGCGGCAGCATCGAGACCTTGCCGGAGGTAAGGTTCGGGAATCCTCCCTTGGCTTCCCCCGGCGGGCCGGCGCCCATAAAGACCGACGCCCAGATATCCACCGCCTTGGTGGACCTGGTCCAGGCCAAGGACCGTTTCAAGGTGGATCTCTCCCAGGCGCAAGGCACGCCCTTGGGCGATCTTCTCCTGTTGGGCTCGCCTATCGGTTATCAACTGCGCAACCGGTATCTCAATCTGGGAGTGCCGTTGTCCGAGGCCCTTTCTCGCAATGCGGATCCCGTGTTCCGGGAGCGGCTTATCACGCTGGCGCGCTGGGATTCCAACGCGGAGACCCGTTCCGCAGCCTTGGTGGCGTTGGCCGGCGCTCATGACGTGGTCCATTATGACGTTTTCCGCGAGGCGCTCCTGCATCTGGATCCGGCCGTGCGCTTCGGCGCCTTGGACGCGCTCATGGTATGGGATCATCCGGAGAAATCCTTGCCCTTGCTGACGCAGGTTGCGGAGTACGAGCAAGAACCCATATTGCGGGTATATGCTTCCGCGGCGCTGGCCCGCGTCGGAGACGAAGCCGGGCCTCTGCGCCTGCGCCGGTTCCTGGACCACCCCAGTTGGCTGGTCCGCGCCATGGCCGCCCAGTATCTGGGCGAGTTCGGCACGGCCGAGGATTATGACCTCCTGATCAGCCGCATCGGCCGGGAGACGACCAACGATTTCGTGGTGGCCGAATACTGCATCGCGGCCCTGAAGCTGTTCCCTAAGAAGAAGCCATGAACCAGGTGATCCGGAGTCTGCTGATAGCGGCGGCCGCCTTCGCGGCGGGCCGGGCTCAGGCCCAAACCCCCAGCCTGGCCGTGGACTTGAGCTCTTTTCAGCTCGAGCCCTTGCTCATCAAGGCACCGCGCCTGCGCGTCAAGCAATTGGCCATAGACCCGCAGATCAATCAGCATCTGATGCGGCTGCTGCAGCAGCGGCAGGACGCCCGGCCCGATTCGCAGGCCGCGCTCGACGCTTCCATCGGCAATCTCAATAAGCTGACCACGGTCACCGGCTACAAGCTCAAGACCCGATATACGGAACTGGGCTTTCTGCTCACCGAAGGTTTGGCCGGGGTCACGGACATGAGCCTGACCTCGGAACTGGAGAAGACCGTGCGCCAGGGTACTAATGTGCAGACCCGGGCCGCGGCTATGGTGGCCTTGGCTTACACCCACGATCTGCGCTATTTGTCCGTATTCCAGGGGGCGCTGCTCGATGCCAGCATCACGGTCCGTTTTGGAGCGCTCGAAGCCTTGCTCGTGTTGGGCGACCCCAGCGTGCAGATGCAGGTGGCCAACGCGGCCCGCACCGATTCTTCCTTGCCCATCCAGATATATGCCGCGGCCGGGATGTGGCGCATGGGCGATATATACGGCCGGGAGATACTGTTGCGCTACGCCCAGCACACGGATTGGTTCGTGCGGGCCATGGCGATCAGATATCTGGGCGAGCTGGGCGGGGCCGATGAGTATCGCAAGATACTGTTATGGCTTTCCTATGAGAATCACCAAGCGGTCCGGGCGGAGATTTGTTCGGCCCTCTTGAACCTCCAGAAATTCGCGGATAAATGAAATGAACCTTAAATTCCTTACGACTTTGGCTTTGACGGGCGGCGATTGGGTCATATATCTGCTGCTGCTGGCCTCGGTCGCGGCCGTGGCCGTGATCGTGGAACGGGCCATACTCCTGCGCCGCGAGGACCAGGAGCTCCAGGCTTTCTACGGGGCCATGTCCCGGGGCGGGGATCTGCCCGAGATCGAGAAGATCGTGCGCCGGCATCCCGGAGCCGCGGCCCGCATCCTCCAAGCCGGTTTGGCCCAAGCCCAGCATGGCGCGGCCGGGGTGCAAGACCATCTGGTGGCCGCGACCTTGGGGGAGAAGCGCATGTTGGAACAGCGGCTCATGATCCTGGGCACTTTGGGCAACAACGCCCCCTTCATCGGCCTGTTCGGCACCGTGCTCGGAGTCATCAAGGCTTTCCATGACCTGTCCCAGAGCGGTTCCGGCCCCGAGGTGGTGATGCAGGGCCTTTCCGAGGCCTTGGTCGCTACGGCCGTGGGGCTGTTCGTGGCCATCCCTTGCGTGGTGGGCTATAACTATTTTTCTACCAAGGTCAAAGACCTTTTGGCCCAGACCGAATCCTTGAGCCGCATATTGTTGGCCCAAGTGCGGGCCCATCACGGGAGCCGCAAGTAGGCGGCCATGGCCGGCATAGCTCCAGACGATTCCGCCATCACCGGCATCAACGTCACCCCTTTGGTGGATATCATACTGGTGGTGCTTATAATATTCATGGCCACCGCGCCGCTCATCCATAACCGGGCCATGAAAGTGGACCTGCCCAAATCCAGCCAGCATGAGAAGGCGGCCACCGAGGCCCTGCAGGTCATGCTCAATGCCCAGCGCGAGATCTACCTTTCCGGCAAGCGGGTCACGGCCGAGGAATTAGGCCGGACCTTGAAGGGTCTGTGCGCCGCGTCTGAGGACGTGCGGGTGGCCCTGCGCGCGGACCAGGTCATACCCTACGGCGAAATCGTGGCCATACTCGATGTGGTGCGCGGCGCGGGCGTGCGCAAGATCGGCCTGGAAGTGAAGCCCAGATAAGGGATGGCGATCCTGGCTGATTGGAAGGCGCGGATAGACAGGTTAAGCCTTTTCCAACGATGTCTGGTCGGCTCATTTCTGCTGCATGCGGTCTTTTTGCTCTGGGGGCGGTTCATAAAGCCTGCGTTCTACGCTCCGCCGCCCGTTGAAGTCGACCTGACCATGCCTACTTTGGGCGGCGGTCCGGCCAAGCTGGGCGCGCCCAAGCGCCAGATTCCGGGCGCTAAAGGCCTGCCTAAGCCCGCGGACAACACGCTGGTGCCCCTGAAGCCCGCACCCGCGGCCGCGCCGCCCAAGGATTGGGTCTTGCCCGGTCCCCAGACCAAGGTCGTGGAAAAGGCTCCGGAACCCGCAGCCACTCCGGGCGGGGCTCCGGACGGCAGCGGCACCGCGGCCAAGACCGGAGGCTCCGGCCTAGGCGCCGATGACGGCGTGCCTGGCGGCACCGGCACCGGCGGTTCCGGCCTGGTGCAGTTCCCGCGCTTGCTTAACCGCGATGAGCTTATGGCCAATATGCGGCGTTTCTACCCGGAGGGAGAACGGCGGGCCGAGCGTGAGGGCAGCGTGGTCTTGGCCCTGCATATAAGCGTGGAAGGCAAGGTGGAGCCGGGCGAGGTCATCAGTTCGGCCGGGGCGGCTTTTAATGCCGCGGCCAAGGAAGTGGCCCGGCGCATGCGCTTTTCTCCGGCGTTGGGCCGCCATGGTCCGGTGCCGGTGAAGATGCCTCAGAGTTTCGTGTTCCAACTCGAAGACTGAAGCCGTTATCCGCGTTCGGTGAGGGACACTCCGGAGAGCACCAGCAGCGAGCCCCAGAACAGGTTCCAGCCCACGGCTTCGCCCAGGTAGAGCCAGGCGGCCAGATAGGTCATGAGCGGGATGGTGTATAGATAGACGCCCACTTTTTGGGATTCGGTGCGCTCCAAGGCCAGGAAGTAGAGCAAGGTAGCCAAAAAAGAGCAGGTCACTCCCAAGAACGCTATGGCGGTCCAGCCCCGCAGGTTTATGGCGGCCAGGCTGTTGCCGTTTATCCACATGTCGGCCGCGCATACCGGCAGCATGGTGCCGGCGCCGGCTATGGTGACCAGGCCGAGCAGCTCCAGGGCGCCGACTGCGGCGTTGAGCTTCTTACCGTATACGGTGAACATGGCCCAGAGGAAGATGCTCGCGAATACGAGCAAGTCGCCCTTGATGTAAGAACGCAGCTCGAAGGCCTCCAGCGTGCCCAGGCCCATGGCTACTAGTACTCCGACCAAGGCCAAGGTTATGCCCAGGAATTTGCGCGTGCCGAGCCTTTCGTTCAGCAAGAAGGTCGCGATCAAGGCTATGGATATGGGACAAGTGGCGGCATACAGGGAGGCATTGGAGGCGGGCGTGTATTGCAGGCCCATGGTCTGGGTGCCGTAGTGCAGGCTGGTCCCGAACAAGCTCAGGATCATGATCTGTTCTATGCGGTCCCGGGTCCAGTGCAGCCGCGGCCAGCCGCGGAAGCTGAACCAGACCGCGAAGCACGCCGCGGATATGACCAGGCGTAGGGTCACTACGGTCAGGGGCGAGGCGGACTCCAGCGCCACCTTGCTGGCGATAAAGGATATGGCCCAGAAAAAGCATGCCAGCCATAGTCCCGCGGTACGCATGCCCAGAGCATAACAGAGCTTTAAGATAAGTTCAATGAGGCAACTTTGATATATTTGCTTATGCCTGGATTCGAACTGCTGGCGCCGGCCAAGGACCTGGCTTGCGGTCTGGCGGCCATAGAGTGCGGCGCAGACGCGGTTTATATAGGGGCCGAGCGTTTCAGCGCGCGCCGGGGTGCGGCTAACCCGCGCGCGGATATCGCCCAGCTGGTGGCGCGCGCGCACTTGTTCCATGCCCGGGTGTATGCTGCGGTCAATACCATACTGAGCGATGAGGAACTGGAGCCGGCGCGCCGGCTCATCGCCGGACTCTATGAGGACGGCGTAGATGCGGTCATAGTCCAGGATTTTGGACTGCTGGAAATGGCTCTGCCTCCTATCGCCCTGATCGCCAGCACCCAGATGCATAACCATTCTCCCCAACGCGTCCGCTTCTTGAGGGAAGTGGGGTTCTCGCGCGCCATACTGGCTCGCGAGCTTTCCTTGCCGGAGATCTCGGCGATATCCGCCGCGGCTCCGGGCCTGGAACTGGAAGCCTTCGTGCATGGGGCTTTGTGTGTGTCGTATAGCGGCCGCTGTCATCTCAGCTATGCTTGGGGCGGCCGCAGCGCCAATCGGGGCGAGTGCGCCCAGCCTTGCCGCAAGCCGTACCTGGTCAAAGACCGCGCGGGCAAGGTCTTGGCCCAAGGCCATGCCTTGAGCCTGAAAGATTTGGACCTGCGCGCTCACTTAGGCGCGCTTATGCGCGCGGGAGTCACCTCATTCAAGATCGAGGGCCGGCTTAAGGACGCGGCGTATGTGCAGAACACGGTGTTGGCTTATAGCCGGGCCCTGGATGCGGTCTTGGCCCAGACCGGCGGCCGCCGCGCCTCTCGCGGCGAGGTGCGGACCGATTTCCTGCCGGACCTGGCTAAGACCTTCAATCGGGGCAGCACCACGTATTTTTTACAGGGCCGCGATCCCGGCATGCACAGCCACGGCACGGCTGGATTCTTGGGGGAGCCGGTGGGTAAGGCGCTTTGGGTGCGCGGCGACCGCGTGGGCCTGGATAAGCCCGCGGGCCTCCACGCCGGCGACGGGCTGGCCTTTTTTGACGCGCAAGGCCGGCTCTGCGGCACCGCGCTCAACGGCGTCCAAGGCGCGGTCGTGCAGGTGGATAAGCCGGCCGGCATTGCGGCCGGGACGCGTCTGTTCCGCAACTTCGACCGGCTTTGGCATAAAGCCTTGGCCGCGGCCCGCATCGAACGCAAACTGGCTTTAGCCTTGGAACTGCGCCATACGGATACCGGACTGGAATTGCGGGTGCAAGATGAGGACGGCGTGCATTCATCCGTGCAGGTGGAATGCGCTAAGTCTCCGCCCCAGGACGCGGTGCGCGCGCGCCGGAATATGGAGTCGCAGTTGTCCAAGCTGGGCGCTACGGCATTCTATGTGCGGGAGCTGGTCTTGCCGGAACATCCGGACTTCGTGCCTCTGGCAGTCTTGAATCAGTTGCGGCGCGATGCGGTATCCGCCCATGTCGCGGCCCGGATCGCGGCCCATGAGCGCGGCCGGCGCCAGCCGGAGCCGCCGGGCGCCGTGTATCCGGAGGCGGAACTCGGGCCGGAGGCCAATGTGTCCAACCGTAAGGCCGAGGCTTTTTTGCTCCGGCATGGCGCGCGGTCGGTGGCCCGGGCCTGGGAATCCGCCGCGGCGCCGATGGGAACCCGGGTCATGACCTGCAGATATTGCCTGCGCCATGCCCTTGGCAAGTGCGGTCCGGGCCCGGACCGGGACCCGCTTTGGCTGGAAGACGAGGCGGGGGCGCGCTTGCGCCTGGAGTTCGATTGCCGGGCCTGCCGTATGGCGGTCTATACCGATCCCGGCTAGGCTTGGGCTTGGTCCGCCGGGCCATCCAATACTTCCCGGACTTTTAACGCCAAGGCCTCGGGATTGAAAGGCTTGCGCAGCAGGGACAGCCCGGGCTGGACCACGCCGTGCGGGGCGATGGCGTCGTCCGTGAATCCGGATACATACAATATCTTGGCTTGGGGATGGGTCTTCTTAACTTCTTGGGCCAGAGCCCGGCCATTCATGCCCGGCATGATCACGTCCGTGACCACCAGGTCTATGGGCTGGGGCCGGGACTTGAGCAAGGCTAAGGCTTCTTGCCCGTTGCCTGCGGGCAGCACCGTGTAGCCATAGTTGTTGAGACTGCTGATCTCTAGGCGGCGTACCACCGCTTCGTCTTCGACTAATAGGATGGTCTCATGGCCGGAGGCGGGCGGGGGTGGGACTGGGAGGGGGGATCGTTCTTGCGGGACGCTGGCTAGGGGCAGATATATCTTGAAGGCCGCGCCCTGGCCGGGCTGGCTTTCCACTACTATTTCTCCGCCGCCCTGTTTTACTATGCCGAAGACTATGGGCAGGCCCAAGCCCGTGCCCTTGCCCGGACCCTTGGTGGTGAAGAAGGGTTCGAAGATCTTGCGGATGAGTTCTTTGTCCATGCCTATACCGGTATCGACGGCGGATAAGCAGACCAGCGGCGTCCGGGGGAGTTCGGGATTGGCGCGCAATAATTCTTCGCTGGGCTCGCTGGCCTCGGTCCGGAATGTGAGCGTGCCGCCCTCGGGCATGGCATCGCGGGCATTGACGGCTAGGTTCAATATGACCTGTTCGATCTGTCCGGGATCCGCCATGACCAGGCAGGATCCCGAGGCCAGCTCCGTCTTCAGGGTTATGTTCTCGCCGATGAGGCGCTGCAGCATCTTGGCCATGCTCTTTACTTCCGAGTTTAGGTCCAATATGCTCGGGCTGATGATCTGGCGCCGGCTGAATATGAGGAGTTGGCGGGTCAGGGCAGCGGCGCGGGCCGCCGCGTCTACGATTTCCTGGGCTTGGACGCGCCGAGGGTCGGTGGCCGCGAAATCGTTGCGCAGCATCTCGCCGTAGCTGGAGATGGCGGTGAGCAGGTTGTTGAAATCATGGGCTATGCCGCCGGCCAGGCGGCCCACGGCTTCCATCTTCTGGGATTGGCGCAGCTGTTTTTCGAGTTCGATGCGGACATTCTCGGCTTTGTGCCGTTCAGTCATGTCCTGGAATACGACTATGCCGGCCGTGACTTCTCCCGTAGGGCTGCGCAGCGGGGCGGCATTGGCCATCACAGAGTTTTCAGTGCCATCATCCAGACGTATGAGCAGTTCGGTTGTGACCGTTTCGCCGGCTAGGGAGAGGATCAAGGGCAGGTCTTTTTTAGAGAACGGTGTCCCATCGGGATGGAAGGCTTGGCCGTGGGAGGTGTATGCTTCTACGGATAATCCGAGCGCGAGATCATTGCGCGTCAAACCGCGGGACCGGAGGCCGAAATCATTGGCGTACTGCAGGGTCTGGGTCCGGCTGTCCGCGATCACAATGCCCACCTGGCTGCAATCCAATGCGGCCTGGAGGAGTTGGGCTGCGTGCTGAGCCTTCTCTTGGGCTAGTTTTTGTTCCGTTATGTCGAAGATGAAGCCTTCTAGGGACACGCTGCCGTCTTGGGGGTCGAAGATGGGAGTGCCTTGTTCCCAGACCCAGCGGATCTGTCCATCCGCAGTGCGTATGCGATAATTGTATTGATAAGGCCGCCGGTCTTTTATGGCCGCCTGAGTCGTATCCCACAGGGCTTGCCGGCCTTCGGGCAGTATGAGTTCGCGGTATGCGATTTTGGCATTATCTAGCAGGTCTTCTGGGGCATAACCGGTCAGGTCGCGGCAGCCCGGGCTGAGGTATTTCATGGTCCATTTCGGGTCGTTGCCGCACCTGTAGACCACTCCCGGCAAGTTGTTTATAAGCGTGGCTAACCGGCGTTCGCTATCCTGCAGAGCTTGCTCGGCCTGCTTGCGTTCGGTGATTATGAATTCTATGCCGTCCCAGCATATGGATCCGTCTTTTAATAGCTTAGGCGTGGATACAAAAGATGACCATCTTATTCCCCCAGCCGGGTCGTGGACGCGGGCTTCTTTTTTAAATGTCGACAATGTGCGTGTGGCCGCTGCTTCCGCTTCCAATAACGGCTTGATATCGTCTTCATGCATGCGGCTATATATTAGATTCGCATCCGCCATGGCTTGTTCGGGAGATATGCCATATAAGCGGCGTACGGAATCGCTAATATAGGTGATCTTCTTGCCGCCTCCGGGCCGGGTGATCACCTGGTATATCATTCCGGAGGAGAGATTGTCGCTGATGGACCTTATGCGCGCTTCGTTCTCGCGCAGGGATTGTTCCAGCTGCTTGCGTCCGGTGATGTCTTGGAATAATGTGACGAATCGTTTTTCCGGGACCCGGTAGGCGGTGATGTCATAATGTTTGTGCAGGAGCTCGGAGTATTGTTCGAAATGGGTGGGGGCGCCGGTCAGGGCGACTTGCCCATAAGTCTTGATGAAAGATTCCTGTTCTATGCCGGGCAAGACCGCGGTGGCGCGCCGGCCTATGATATCGGCGGCATGCAGGCCAGTGAGACGTTCGAATGCCGGGTTTGCATCCAGAAAGACATAGTCCACGGGGGCGCCGGATGCATCCAGGACGATCTCATGCAGGGCAAAGCCGGCGGTGCTGTTTTCGATGATCGCCTGGTATTGGGACTGGCTTTTTCGGAGTTCCAAGTCCTTGATCTCGGCTTGGCCTCGGGCTTGGATCTCCAACAGCTTCCGGTGGCCGCTGTCGGCCAGGATCTGCACGAAGCCCTGAATGAAGTCCAAATGCTGGTCCAGTTTTTCCTGCGACCATACTGGCACCTTGGCCACCGCCGCCAGGTAGGCGGACTCATCGAACCCATATTTTTTTGCCTGCCGGCGGAATAAATCCAGGTCCGGCGGGCCCAGGAACAGTTGGCCCGTGAAGAAATTGCCCAGATGTTGGCCGTCGATTATTATGGGCGTGGCATTGTCTATGAGGCCGTGCGGGCAGCGGTAAGTGACCGCGGGTTTGGCCTCGTGGATATGTTCGGTTATGTATCGGTCGCTGGCCAGGCAGGCTTTTTTGCACTCCGGATGCAGTCTGTGGAACTGGGTGCATATATCCTGCCAGGCCGTGGCGGTCAGGATATTGCCTTCATTGTCTATGATGGCTGCCGGGAAGGGGAACAGCTTGTCCAGGCGGTCTTGCAGCGCTTGGGTCAGCGGTACGTCTATCAAGTCTTGCAGCTTGTAATCCATGAGCCTCGGCTGGAGCGGCTTCCTGAGTCTAGCTCACAAAACAGCGGGATGCAACTGGTTTGTGCGGGGGAGTCATGTCAAGCAAAGTTCGGACTTTGGAGTCGAAGTAAGGGTACGCCGTTTCTTCTGGTCGTTGTATTCTTGAACTAAAGCAAAGATAATCCGGTCACAACTGACTGGATTAGGCAGGGCACCCATGGATCGGAGGCGTCTGCGCCATTCCCGGAAATGACGTTCCAGGTGATTGGTTGATTTAAGCATCGACCAAAGTTCCCTGGGGAAATCCATGAACGTCAGTGTGGCTTCGAGCGTGCGCATGAAGCAGCGTATCGCCCTCGGCTCGCACTTGCCCCACTTCCATGCCAGGATTTTAGCCCTATCTATGGCCTGCTGCCTACTGTGTGCCCGATAGACCATCTTGGCCTGCCGGAGCACCTTGGCGCGGACGTGGCGAGCCCTGATGTTATTAGCGACGTTGCGCAGATGATGGACTGCGCAGAGCTGTGTCTTGGCGCGGGACCAGACCCACCGTAGGGCGTCGATCAGCCCTGGGCACCCATCATGGATGACCAGCTCCAGATTCAAACCCACTAGACCTCGGTCGTAGAGGCTTTGCAAGAACCGACTCCAGGCACTGGCGGATTCGCCAACTTCAATCCTGAAGTCGATGATTTCGACAGTGCCGTCATGCCTGACGCCCATAGCCGCCAGGATCACCCGCTGGGTGCCGCGCGCCGTTGCCCGCACCGACTGCCATATGCCGTCCAGGTAGATGAACCGATAGCGGTCCTCCAGCGGCCTATCGTGCCAAGCCGCTACCTCGCGGCTGAGGTTCTGGTAGATCACGGAGACCCCGCTGGGCGATAAAATCCCTTTGCCGTAGAGGGCCTCAAGGAATTTAGCCACCTTCCGGTCGCTCATCCCATATACGAATGCCCGGTAGACCGCTTCCCCGAATTTCTCGACGTGCCTGGCCCAAGGCTCTAGCAGCTTGAACCTGTAGCCTTTCTCGCCCTTAGGCACTTTGATCCGCCATATCTGGCCGCCCCAGGTCTTTAAATCCCGTTCCCGATAGCCGCCTCGGTAACCGCGGCGCTGAGAACTGCGTTCGTAGTGCCCCGCGCCGATGCCCTCTGCGAACTCGATGTTGAGGGCCTCCTCGACGCGCCTCTTGGCAATTTTGAGCTGTTCTTCCTCGACTTTCTGCCAGAACTGCTTGCGCAGTTCCTTTTGCCGCAGTACCGCGTCCTTCTTGTTGAAGTATAATGTCCTCACAGGGGTATAGCCTCCGTTCTGTTGATTTGACCCTTCAGAACAGGTTATACCCTTTCTTCTTTATCTTAAACGGATGCCGTCGGCCTTCGGCCGCCGGTTGCGCCCTCGCTTACGCTCGGGCGCTCCGTTACAGCAAAGTCCGAACTTTATTGTGCGTTATCTCAAAACCGC
>JBAZVY010000013.1:0-24764 GCA_041660645.1 Elusimicrobiota bacterium
CATATCCGCCCGCGCGCGGTTGGCCCGCGCGACCAAGTCCGCATATCCGGGATCGCTAGCCTGAGCCCGGCGGGACCAAGCCTCGACCCTAGCCAAAGCCGCCAGGCCCTCGCGCATCCGGGCGGCCGCAGTCCGGGCGGTTCCGGCTACTCCGGAATACTCAGCGTGTGATTCCAATATCTCCGAGGCCCGCTCATCCCCCACCGATTCTAAAGACGCAATCAGGTCCTTCTTGAACTCCGCGGCATGCGGGAGCATATCTCCGGGATAGGAGTTGGGATATATCTCGTTTCCTTGATAGTCCAAGGCCTCTGCCAGCGCTGGCAACATCTCTCCGGCCAGAGCCCGATCGCCCCGCAGCCGGGACAGCGCGGCCTGCCGCGCCCGGCGGCTGTCGAATATGTCCCGGGTCATGCGGGCCGCGGCCGGAGACATCGGACCGACAGATTTCGTTATAGCCCTGCGCATACGGCCTGGCATCATGCCGTACTGGCTCCGTAGTTCCGAGAATCTTACGCTGCCTACAGCTCCTGTGATCATCCCGCCTATGCCGAAAACAAAGCTGAACAAGGCCGCAGCCCAGTTGCCGACATGCCCCTGCAAGAAGAGCAGCCCCGCGGCGTTGCCGCCGACGAGCAAGGCCAGGGCCGCGGCCGCGGCCAAGACCGGATGCCGCAGCAGGTGCAGTAGGCCATCGGCGGTGGGCACGGCATGGGAACCGGGCGCCGCGCCGCTGTTAGCGACACCGGCCAACTGTTCGCGCAAGCGTTGGGCCGCTAGGGCCGCGGCTTGCGGGTCGGAAGCGGTCTCCCAATCTTTTAGGGCCTCTTCCAGGGCAGCCAGCCGTAGCCGCGCGGTCAGCCCGGTATCCTGCGCCACTGCTTGCATGGCGCTGCGGGCTTGCGCGGACAGCTCCTCCTTATCCGTGGGGGCTTTAAGGGCGCTTGCGGCATGGGCTAGGGCCGCAGCCTCGCTCGTGACTTTTTGGGCCTGATTCAGGAGTCTGGTCAGCGCGACTTTATACTTGATCGAGTAGGGGGAATCGGTATCCATGTCCGCATGATGAGCGGTCAATATCTCTAAAGCCTCGCCCTGGCCGGATGAGGCCAATAACTTTATGATTTCGTATTTGAAATCTTCGATACGGCCTAACAGCATGCCGGAGTAGTCTTCGAATATGGAGTTGCCGTAATACTCCACTATGTTCTCGAACACCGGCAGCATCTTTTGCGTGAGTCCCGCATCTCTCCGTAATCTTGCGAAGGCCGCGGTCCGGGAATCCTTATCATTGAATATGGCTTGCGTCACGCTGACCGCTTCCGGAGAGATCTTCCGCGCCTCTTGCAACGCGGACTTGCGCATTTGCCAATCGATGATCCCGTATTTAGCCATCAATTCCTTGGCTTTGTAGAACCCCCAGGTCCCGATGCCTATTCCTAGGGCTATGGCCATGACGCCCAGTGTTATCATGGCTGCGGTCCCTAAGGTGACTCCGGGCAGGATGAGTACAGCTCCGTATGCGGCTATGGGCAATAATCCCATCACGACGAATACCCGGCCCGGATAGCGCAGCAGCCAGAACAGGGGGTTGGAGCTCAGACCGGCATTAGCGGTAGGTATGGCATTGGAACCGGGCGCCGCGCCGTTGTTAGCGACACCGGCCAACTGTTCGCGCAAGCGTTGGGCCGCTAGGGCTGCGGCTTGCGGGTCCGGGGCGTTCTCTAGGTCCCGGATGGCTTCTTCGATCGCAGCCAAGCGCAGCCGCGCAGTCAGGTCCGATTCATGGCTTAGATCCGCCGCGACCCGCCGGGCTTGGGCCAACAACTCTTCGACCTTGCCGTCTTGCGCCAGATCTTTGACTCCGTTTACGAGCCGGCTCATGTCCGCCTGGTGTTTTTGCAGCTGTTCCAGGTCCGCGCGCAAGGCCCGCGCTTGCGGATGTTCAGCTAAGGCCGGGTTTGACAATATGTCCAAGGCTGCGGCCACATCTATGGATCTTAAAAAGTCCAGGAGTTCCGCAGCCAGTGTCGGGGAATTCCACTTCAATAGGTCCGCGAACGGCTCGCGCAATTCTTGCAGTATCGCCGGAACGCCCCGGAGTTCGCGCCAGGCGGACTCGCGAGCGGCTGGGCCGGATATGATGGCCGTGAGCAGCCGGAGCGCATCCGGAGAGAACTGCCGCCTATTTCCCCGGGTGAGATGGATCAGCGGCGGGACCGGGGATCTGGAATTATTGACTCGCTGCATGGTCGCGTTGGAACCGGGGGCTTGGCTGCTGCCGGATAGAAAGGACTTGGCCGCGGAGAAGATCCGGTCCAATACCTGCCGGTTCTCCGCTGCATCCTGTACCGGCCGTAAGGCCGCGGCCGCGGATTCCAGGACCGTCCGGGCGGATCCGGTTTCTTCCGCCGCCGGTGCAGACTGCGCAGGCGCGGCCGCGGATATGGAGCGGGGAAGGACCGGGAGCGGAGCCGCGGCAGGCCGGGCTGAAATAGCCGATGGACCTGGCTGGGCCAGCGCTGTCGCGGATACCCGCGGCATATTAGACATGCCCGTAGGCAAGGGCAGGCTTAGAGGGTTGGTCAGGCCCGAGGACCGGCTGAGGAGCGGAGCGCGGGGCAACGAAATCGCCGTGGGTACGCCCTTTATGGGCATCCCGGCCCGGACTGCCGCAGCCCAAGCCTCAGGGCCAGGCGCCAGCAAAAAAATCAAGGCGGATAAGACAAAAGCCAGTACGCGGGACAACGATATACGCATCAGATATAGTGTACCGTGGGGGTACCGTCTGAGGCATGGGCCTTATAGGCAATATGGGCCGGTAATGGGTCCCAGGCGGATCTGGGCCTTACAGCCCGAGGGTCAGGGGGCGGTTTTGTCGACGGAGGATAACTGCGCGCGCAAGCGCTGATTAGCCACGGCCTGAGAATCAGAAGCCGTTTCCCAATCCCGGAGAGCTTCTTCCAAGGCGGCCCGCCGCAGCCGGGCGGTCAGACTGTCATCCTGGGCCAGTTCTTTGATGGCGCTTCGGACTTTACCGGGCAGATCTTCAACGGCGCTGGGGACTCGCCAGGGCAAAGCGATCTGTTCCGGCTGTTTTTCAACGGCCTCGGCCTCAGCTATCCGGGCCCGGCTGGCCCGCTCGGCCAGTATCTCTAGGATGTCGTTTGTCTTTTCGAGCAGCCGCTCCCGATGCTGGGTCAACTCATCCGATGCCGGCCACCCGCCAGGAGTCAGCAACACATCCAAGGCCAGGCCATAATCCAACCATCCCGTAATATCCATGACTTCGCGCTTGAAGTCTCTGACCGAACCGAATAGTGCGTGGTTCATGCTGAGTATGTCAGCGCCATGATAACGCAAGACCGCCTTGAACACCGGGATCATCTCGTGCCTGAGCCGGGCGTTGCCCCGCAATTCTGCGAAAGCCGCGGCGCGGGAATCCTTATCGTCCAACAGCGCTTCGGTCAGGCGGATCGCATCCGCGGAAAGCGGCTGAGCCGCCGGCAGCACGGCCTTGCGCATGCGCCAATTCATGACGCCGTACTTTTTGTTGCCAAAAGGCATATAGCGCAACAGCCAGAGCCAGGGGTGAGACTTCCAATAGGCATGGGCGGCGGGCATTGCGTTGGAACCCGGCGCGCTGGTTCCGCCCAAGAAAGCCTGGGCCCGGCGCCGGGGGTGCTTGGAAGCAGCGCCTTCCTGGCCATATATGTACTCTTCCAGTTGCGCCTTCAAGGTCTTGGGCAAGTCATCGATATTATCTACCACTGCGTGGTTGGGGTACGCGGTCTTCACGTAACCCATCCCAGCGCCTACGCCTACGCCCATGACTTGGATACCGGCGATGTCCGCCAGTTTGAGCGAATCCGCGAGCTTGGAAGGTCCGTTGCCGTCTCCGTCCGTGACCACGAATACCAGCTTGCGGTCTCCGTCTTGCTGGCTGATGCGGTCCAAGGCCAGCTTCAAAGCGTCCGCGTCATGGGTCCCACCCATGGCTCCCAGGCTGGACTGCAGTTCCGCTATCAGGCGGTCCTTGGTCTGCGTGGTGAAAGGATCCTTGAACGACTTATGTACCGTCGCTTTTTCTCCGAACCCGATGACCTCCACGTCGATTTGCAGGCGGGTCAGGCTGTCGATGAGCAGGACCACGGAGTTTATAGCTTCGGTCTTATATCTATCCATGCTGCCGGACTCATCCAGCAGCACCGTAACCTTATATTTGCGCTTGGAAGGCTGGCTGCGGCGCAACATGTAATCGTCGCGCACCCCGCCCTCGCCTTGGCGCTTCATGAACTGCTTCACATCCGGCTTTTTGCCGGAGCGATACCAGCCCAGGTCCTTGGGCCGGCTGTTCTTTTGGAATATGTTCTCCAAGTGGGTGACCATGGCCTGGGCCACGTGCGCCACCTGCTCGAAGCTCTTCTGATACGGGGAGGGATTGCGCTCCAGGTATTGGTCGCGCTGGGTCTGGGCGATGTCTTCCAGGCTCAAGGGCTGGGGCTTGTCGTTGCCGGGTTCCTGGGATGTTTTTTTGGCATCCTGGGCATCGGATTTATTCTTAGGGTCGGAGCTCTTGTCGGCGGCATTGCGCGGGCGTTTGGGATTGTCCTTGATCTTGCCGCCCATCTGTTTGGCCGCTTCCCGGGCATGGTCTTCCAAGTTCCGGCGGGCTTGCGCCAAATCTTCCTTGCTGGGCTCTTCCGTGGACTCGTCCCCGTCCTCATCTTGAGTGGCCTGCGCGTCTTTGCCCTCTTTACCTCCGGCTTTTTTCTGGTCCTTCTTAGCCTGGTCTTCTTTGCCCTTTCCGCTTCCGGCTTTGTCTTTTTTTTTGTCCGGTTGGGCCTGGTCGTCCTTGCCCGGACCCTCGCCTTTCTGGTCTTTCTTGTCCTTATTATTGTCCTTCTGATCCTTAGGCGGTTTGCTGTCCTTGGGCGGTTGCGGGGTGTTGGGCATGCCGCCGCCGCCCTGTTTGCCCTGGCCTTGCCCCTGCCCCTGTTTGCCCTTGGAATTCTTCATGTCCTTGGCCATCTGCTTCTCGGACTCTTTGACCAAAGGCTCGTACAGGGGCAAGATCTTTTCGTCTATGCGCTTTAAGGCCTCTAAAGTATAGGCCAGCTTTTCGTCCTGGGTAGGCTCATTGCCCTTGGGATACATGCCGAATATATCATCGATGTCGGATTTGGCTTTTTCAAAAGCTTCTTTCGCGGATTTATTATGGAAATCCGTAGGCGGCTGGCCGTGGCGCCAATAATAAATGGCTGACATCACGAATTCTATATGCGGATATCGCAAAGTCTGCGGATTGAAGTTTTTGCCCCCGTCTCCTTTAAGCGGCGACTGCCCATCCATGTTGACGTTGGGGGCCGCGGCTTTGAAATCTTTAGGGAAATAGCGGTCATATAGCGCATGGATATAGCGCTGGGCGCCGGGCAGGCGATGGATGCCCCGGGAATTGACGCGCGGGTCTTCGAGCCCGTTCCAAAGGTAATGTTTGACCGGGTCTTCAATGTATTTGCGGGCCAAGGGGAAGCGTTCTTCCAAGGTCGTGATCTCGCGATGCAGGCTTTCGTGGTCTATGACGCCGATGAGTTCTTCTTCGGAATGGGTGACCAGGTCGTCGAAGGGATAGGTGGCCACGTTGAGTTCTGGGAAATAAGCCCACATGTTGCCCGGCGACCATTTCAAGCGGGTATCGCGGCCGATGGAAGAGCCCACCATGCGCATAGTGGTCTGGATGCGGTCGACCTTAGACCGGTATTGAGGCCACTGGGCCTCCGGTATCTTGTGGTCCTGGAGCAGGTCTTCTAGACTTTTGGGAGCGTCTAGTTCTTCGGACTCTTCTCCGGCAGCTGGGTCAGAGGCTTTTTTTTTTGAGAACCAGTCCTTGGCGCGGGAGAACAAGCCGGACATGAAGCTGGGGGAAGATTCCACGGCATTCATGCCCCAGGCCGCGCTCGTGCCGGACCAGGCTTGCACCGCATGCATCGCGGCGCCCAGCAAGGTCATGCCGTATATGGTGCCGCCGTTGAGCCAATGGCTCATGAGGCTCTTGAGCCGGCTGATCGAAGTGTCGGAATCCGCCCAGATCTCGGTATAGCGGCTGCGCGTGGCCGGAGACAGCAGTATTCGGCCGGGGTAGCGGGGGTCAGGCGGGTTGGCCGCGGCCACCAGCATGGGCTTGCCGTGCACTATGCGGTGGGGCAGATAGAGCTTGCCGTCATCCGTGACCGTGTTGAGCCATTCCACCAGGGGATTGAGGTTGAATTCATCTATGAACAGCCCGGTCTTCTCTTCCATGGCCGCGGGCAGTATGCCTTCCCGATAGGAGAACTCGCCGCGCCGCTGGCCCGGGGCATAGCCGCCCACCACTTCCTCTATGGCGGTATCGGAATCCAGGTTCTTGTAGCGCAGATTCTTGTTCAGGCGGAAGAAAAGGTATTCCAGGTCCGTGGTCTTGCCGGCCGCGGACTCACCCATGACCAGCAAGGGCTCGCCTAAGGCCAAGGCCTTGGCGTATTCGTAGAGCCGGGTCAGGGTCTTGGCATCCGGCAGATAGTCGCCGTTGGGCTTGGGCACGAACTCGCCGCCCTGGCCCTTGGCCAGCACCACATCTCCGATGCGGATGGAATCACCCACATCCTCGATCTTCTCCGGCTGGGTGCGTAAGTCGGCTATGTCCTTAGCGCCCACGCTGCCCAGCCGTAAAGCTTGGTCCAGTATGCGGAACAGGCCCACGCGCTCATTCTCATTGCGCATCATGCCGCCGTATATGGATAAAGCCTCGCGGCCCAGCAGGAAGCGCTGCCGGCCTTCGTCCGGGCGCTGGCCGGTGCGCTGGGTCTCTTGTTCCACGAAGTATTTCCAGCGCCGCGCTACCCGCATGAGCTGGCGCAGGTTTATCTCATAGCCGTCGCGCCACTCGTCGCCGATCATGCGGTTGACGGCCTGGCGATGCAGTTCTTTGTGCACGTTCTCCACCAAGGCTAAAGCCATGTTGGAAGGCAGTTCGTAGAGTCTTTCTATGATCTCCGCCTGCTCCGTGGTGGGCAAGGCGCCGAAATACTTCACGCGCCAGCGGTTTTTCAGGGTCTTGGCCAGGACCTCGCGGTTGGGATCGGTCTCCGGGTTCATGGTGGCCCAGAGCATGAAGCGTCCGCCGGGCCGGGGGCTCAGGATCTCGGCCTCGCCTAGTTTCTGGCTCACGGTCAAGCGCCGACTGCGCATGAATTCGTTGAGGAATTCCTGGCTTTCGGTAGGCGCGGCGTTGATCTCTTCGAAAGTTATCCAGATGTCGCGTTTCAAGGCATAAGTAAGGTAGCCGTCCTGCCAGGCCAAGGACGCGGCGCCGAATTCTATGCCATGCCCTAAGGTCAGCAGTCTGCGGCGCAGTTCCGGGGAGGCTGGAGCTGCCAGGTCAGCCTCCACGGCCGCGAGCGTGGCTTCCAGATTGCCCGCGCCGTATACCTTGACCGCGGATTCGATCAGGTCAGCGTAATCATGGGCCGCTTCGCATTCCTTGAGCTTGGCGCTGATTATGCGCTTGGCTTCCTCTATATTCTCGAAGCGCACGACTTTGGGCCGGTAGCCGCCTACTAATTCGAAAGTGCCGATGCCGGGATGCATGGTCACGGCCAGGTGGGGGATGCCCAACTGCGCGGCCAGATACTTGGGCACCGCGCTCTTTTGCGTGGCGGGCGGGCCCAGCAGAAGCGCGAAATCGCGCATGGCAAAAGCATCCGAAGCCGCTTCTATGCGCTGTAAAGTGGTGGGCGTCAGGATCAGCTTGGTGTTGGCCTGGTCCGGGACCAAGGCCGTGATGGGGATCTGGAACGGGGAGTCTTCGTCCGCGGCCAGGGTCTGGGCCGCGGGCTCGGCCAACTGGTTCAATTCCTTGGCTTTGGCCGCATCCTTGCCGTGTTGGGGCTGGGACAGATTCAGGCCCTTGATCTCATTGGCCAGAAGATCCGTAAAATCCTTGGCTTCTTGGTCTACTTCTATCCGGTCTCCGTAAACATAGGCCGCGCCGCGGCGGATGGCTTCCTTGATGCCGTACTTTGGGGTATTAAAACGGATGTATTTCGCCCAGGCATAATAATCGCGCAAAGTGAATTCATAGACAGCGAACTTGCTGCTGACCTTATCATGGAAATCCGCGGTGAATTTGGACGCGGAATCGTTATCGGAATTGTCGAGCCGCAGATCCTTGTCCGCGCTGATCACGGGCAGGGCATCGGGCGCTACCGCGTCTGCGGTCTTGCGCAAAGCGCCGGCGCCATCGAAAGTCTGGTTTCCGCCGGCCCAGCGTTGTTCATCGGATCGGTTTTCGTCTGCTCCGGGCGCAGTAGCGGCCATGGCCTCAACTGCGGATCGTACTTGGGATTGGGCCGAAGGCAAGGCTTGGGCCGGGGCCGGGACCTGCGCCTGCGCGGGCATACCTATAGGAGAAAGCGGGGTTGCTCCCGGGACCATCGAGGGGATGCGCGGCAGATTGGTGGAACCAGGCAGGCTGGCCTGGCCTAGGCTCCGGCTAGCCAGGGGCAGGGCTGAAGGCAGAGTCTTTATGGGAACGCCGCCGTTGATATTGGTTCCGACATTCTTGGGGATGCTGACCGCCTTGCCTAGGGCCGCCCAACAATCCAGGCCCGGGATGGATATGAAAAATGAGACTACTACGGATACGGCCATGATACGACGCGGCAGATGGTTCATCTTCTTATAAGTATACCGGCCGACCTCCAAAACCGCATGGGAACTCGGACCCTATGCCCGGACGTATTAGGGCCTAGTCCATCTAGGCCCTATAGCTGTTCTGATTTGGGAACTAGTGCCTATCCGGATGGCTCAGGCTGAGGCCAGGGCGCGGCGCAGGGAGGAGGCGGTACGGCGCAGGGCGCGCTTCTTGCGCGCCTTCATGCGGTACATGCGTTTATCCGCTAGCTTCACCGTATCCGAGACTTGGCCGGAGGCGGTCAGGGTGGCGGCGCCCCAACTGAAAGCGATGCGCTCGGAAGCCGGGTGCTGATCGATCTCCGCGGTTATGCGCTGGGCTACTTCTTGCGCGCGCTTGAGGCCCAGGCCGGGCAGGAGGATGACGAACTCATCGCCGCCGTATCGGTAGGCGGAGTCCACTTCCTTGCGGATGCTGTCTTCCACGGCCGAGGCGAAACCCTGGAGATGGGCGTCTCCGGCCAGGTGGCCGAGCCGGTCGTTGATCTCTTTGAAGCCGTCTAGGTCTATGAGGATTATGGATAGTTTCTGGCCCAGGCGGCGGGCGCGGCTGGCCTCCTGAGCCAGGCGGTCGTGGAAATGGCGCTTATTGTATAGTCCGGTCAGATCATCGGTCACCACCATATCGCGCAGCCGGGTCTCGAGTTCCACGCGGCGGGACATGTCCTTGGATATGCCTAAGGTGCCGATGACGCGGCCGGAGCGGTCCTTTAATAGGGAAGCGGACATGCTGATGGGGATACTGCGGCCGTCGGCCGCGCGCAGGCTCATGTCATGTTCTTGGACCCGGCCTTCGCGGCGCAAACGGGCCATGATGCGTCGGGCCTCATCGCGGCCGGCTGCGTAGAAATCGTAGACCATGCGGCCGACCGTGTCCCCGCTGGCTGCGCCCAGCATGGCTTCGGCTCCGGGGCTGAAATATACTATGCGGCCGTCCGGGTCGGTGGCGATTATAGCGTCCGTGGTGGAAGCGATTATAGCCTCGAAATACTCCTGGGCGCGCAGGAAATCGCTGGACAGGCGTATCAGGGGGCGCGTGGGCGCGCCGGGACGCAGAAGAGGCGGATGCGATGCCATACACTGTCAGTGTAATGCGTCCGCCCACGTATAGACAGAGTCATTGGGCCCGGCTGGGGCTGGGTCGTACGGTCCGTCTGGAGGAGGTCCTAAGTCCTGGTCAGCCGGCGGTCTTCTTGCGGTGTTCCATCACGGTCACGGCCCGTTCGATCTTGCTCTTGAGCACTTCTATGTCTATGGGCTTGACCATATAGTCCACGGCGCCGAAGAGCAGGGCGTCGTTGAGCGTGCCGGCGTCGGCCAAGCCGCTGACCACGATTATGGGGATATCCGAGGTCTTGGGGTCGTCGCGCAGTTCCCGGGTCAGGGTTATGCCGTCGGTCTCCGGCATCATCACGTCCATGAGTATGATGTCCGGGCGGTGCTTGGCCAAGTGCTCCCGGGCCTGTTTGGCCCCGGGCGCGCAGGTGACATGGAAACCGAAAGCGGAAAGGCACTGTTGGTAGAACTCGCAGACCGAGACGTCGTCGTCTATGGCCAGGACCTTCTTGTTCGTGGACATTATAGGCTCAATTATAGCCTGAGCCGCCCCAATTGTCCAGGCTGAGCCGGTCCGGGCCGTGCCGGTAGGCGAGCAGGGCGGCTCCGAAGAGCAGGGCATCCATGATCGCGGTCTGCAGGGGCTGGGGATGGAAGCCGAAGCCGAAACAGCCGCAGTTGGGCAGATCTATGCCCCTCAGCTTGATGGACAGGATGGCGGTGATGAATACCCCGAACATCCCGGCCGCGGCTACCGCGCAATGGCGCGTGAAATAGCCCAAGATCAGGGCGAATCCGACCAATAGTTCCAGCCAGGGCAGGAACACGGCCATGGCCTGGATCAGGTCCGCGGATGGGATCATCCGGTATGCGTCTATGACCAGGGCGAATTCCTCGGGCGGGGCGGCCGCTTTATAAGTGCCGGACATCACCAATACCAGCCCGACCAGCATGCGGGCGGCGATGCCCAGCCAGGGTAAGGCCGGGTGGCGCGGGATCACTTCTTTTTCAGTATTCGGTCTATCCATAATACCCCCCGGTCCGTCAGTTGGCGGGATCCGGAGAAACGCTTGTCATTGATGAAGAATGTAGGCGTGGAGAGCACCCAGCGGTCATTGCCCTCTTGGAGGTCTTTTTCCACGGCTGCGGCCGTAGCCGGGTCGGCTCGGCAGGCGGAGAACGCGGCGCTGTCCAGGCCCAGGTCCCGGGCATAGTCCGCGAGCGGGTCTTTGCCCTGTGCCGGAACCCAATCGGCCTGGGATGCGTATAGCCGGTCGTGGAATTCCCAGAACTTGCCTTGCCGGCCGGCGCAGTCCGCGGCCGCGGCCGCGGCTCTGGCTTTGGCATGCTGTTTCAGGGGGAAATGCTTGAATACGAATCTCACGTCCTGGCCGTAGAGCCCGAGCAGGCGCTGTACCGGTTCCACGGCGTAGCCGCAGGCCGGGCACTGGAAATCCGAGAATTCCACGATGGTCACGCGGGCTGCGGCCGGCCCTTTCTGGCGATAGGCTGGGGCGTCCGAGGCGTAAGCTTTATGCCGGCCGCGTATGATCAGCACCGAGGCGACCGAGGCCAGGACCACCGCGGAGCCGGACCATAAACGGCGCGCGAATACGCTGCGGGGCATCATGGCAGGATTCTACTAATTTAGAATAGGGACAGGAATCGGTCTTCGTATTCTTCGAATAGCCCGTATTCCCGCAGTTTCCGGCCCAGGGCCTGCACCCCGGAGTGGTCCGTGCGCGCCGCGGCCAGAAGACTTTCCACTTCACGCCGGCGGCGGTCCGCCTCCTTGCCCGCGGGGTCGAACAGGCCCCTCCGGTCCAGATCCCGCACCTGCACCGGGAAAGAGCGCGCCGTGTGGTCCAAGGTGAATTTCATCAAGGCCAGGCTCCAGGCCGCGTCCGGGCAGCGGATCACGGCTTGGTCCTGAGCGCCTTGGCGGTCCAGGTCGGCTTTCACCCGCTCGGCTACTTCTTGCGGGGTACCGGAGACCACCCGGGTGCGCAGGTCCTGGTTCTTGAAGTTGTATTCCAGTGCGCGCAGCAGGTCCTGGTAGGCCGGAGTCAGCCATTGCGCGAATTCCTTGGCGCCCCGGCCGAAGCCTTGGAAGCGTTCCTTGAATGCGTCCGGGGTCAGGATCTTGGGTTTTTCCGAGAGCACGGTGCCCCGGCGCAGCCGGGTCCGATCCTTGAGTTCGTCTATCGGGGAGATCAGGTGATAAGTCAGGCGCGTGGCGCCGAAGGTGGATAAGGCGCGGCCCGGGGCGCGCACGATCTCGATGCGTTTGAGCAGATCCTGGAAAAGCGGGGCATCCATGGGTTCAGCGCAACCGCAGCCGCATATCGAATGGCGGCTGCAGCATCCAGCCTTTCAGCCAAGCGTAGGCGCGCAGGGGCTCGCGGCCGAAGTTTATGACCAGCTTCTCGCCTTGGGACAGGTCCAGCATCTCCCGGTCGATGTTGCTGTCTCCGGCCGCCAGCAGGCTGGCCCGGCCGGCGTGCTTGAGCACTGCGTCGGCCTTGCCTTGGCCCCAGGTCTTCTGCGTGACCTCGTCGGTGAGCCGGCCGTCCGCCAAGCGCACTAAAGTCCCGTGCACGTGCTCACGGGAGATCCCCGCGCGTGCGGCGAACCGGGCCGCCAGCCATTCCGTGCTGGCGCTGACCACGCGCACTTCCCAACCCGCGGCCTGCAGCGCCGCCGCGAGGTCGAACATCTCCCGGTGCGGGCGCAGTCCGGTATTGATTTTTACCGGCAGGGGGTCGGCCGCGTCCGCCCGTATGTATTCCACGCCTAAGGGCCGGGCTAGCTCGTAATCTATGGCCTGGTCGGCCAACTGCTCCAGCTCGGAGACCTCGAAGCCTACGAAGAGTCGGGTTCGCCAGGCGAGGTCCAGCTTCAGGCTGCGGTCTTTTTTGGCGCGTTGATAGGCGGCTAAGGCGAGCTTTAGATAGCGGCGATACTCCGGAGTCTGCTTGATGTGGTCTGGGGGCAGGGCCTGGAGGGCTTCATAGCTGGCGCGCCAAGCGTCGCGGCCCAGTTTTTTAGGGATTAGGTCCCAGAACGCGTCGCCCAGGTCGTATTTCAAGCGCAGTTCGCGGATGGCATGGTATAGCACCGCCTCGCCTACGTCGTTGCGGATCATGGTGTTGTCCCAATCGAAAGCGGCCAAGGGAGGATGTTCCGGATTCCAGTTGGCTCCGCCTCGGCCGTATTTCCGGATGAGGCGCTCTAGGCGTTGGCGGTTTTCCGGCAGCCAACTGCCGGGGACCAGCCCGCCAGCCGAGGACACGGCCGCGGCATCCGGGCGGCTGTCGCCTAGGAATAGGCGGTCCAGAGCTGGAGCGGTTAGCTCTCGTCCTGGTTCCGGCTGGAGCGCGGCGAAGGCGCGGTCTACGGTCTCGGGAGCGTTCAGGGGCGCGGCTGCGGAGGCGGAGATGGCGGCTATCCTAGGCGCTGCGATCGGATCGGGCAGAGGCGTTATTGGAGTGCGGCTAGTCCGGGTGTAGGCTTTGGGCGCCGGAGTCCCTATGCTCGGCAGGGGGGCGCGGGACCAATACCGCGCGAGTGCCCCCGGATATACCTTAGGAGCGCGGACCACCGGGGCGCAGTGTCCCGCGCCCGGGGCCGCGGCCCAGGATATGAGCAGCGCGCAGAAGATACGGAGCATGAAGGATATTCTAACAGCGTAGGGCGGCGGGGGTAAGAGGCTAACGGCCTATGCCGGGTATAGGTCTGAGCGCGCGTATCCGCGTCTTTTAAAGAATAATTAGGCTTGGGATAAGACGTTTTTTGGCTGGCCCGGGTATACTTTGAATAAGGGGAGGCGATATGGGACTGACCCTGGCTTTGGCTAAGTTGTTGGGGGCGCTCAAGACTACGGGTGCGGAACGCACCTTGCTCGATCTGCTCCGGGATAAGGACAGCGAAGTGAAGATAGCGGTGCTGCGGGCTTTGGGGCGCTTCGGGGGTCCCGACTGTATGGAAGCTTTGCGCCAGGAAGCGGCGGCCTATGATCCGATAGTGAGTTTCGCGGCGCAGATAGCCATCAGCCAAGTTCTGGCCCGGGGGGAGCATGGCTATAGGTCCGCCTTGCGCGGCTGGAAGGAGATCCCGGCGCGCAAATGATCCGGCTATTTTAAGAATGCGTAGCGCAGCATGAACAATACCGCCAGGCCCCAGAGCAGGGGCGAGGCTTCTTTGCCCCGGCCGGCGCAGGCCTTGGTCAGCGGGTAAGCTATGAATCCGGCTGCGATGCCGTCGGCTATGTTGAAGGTGAAGGGGATGGCGGCCAAGGTCAAAAACGCGGGCAGGGCTTCGGTGAAGTCATCCCAGGCGATGCCGCGGACCGCGCCGATCATGAGCGAGCCTACCAATATCAGGGCCGGGGCTGTGACCGGGTGTATGAATTCGTTGGGGCCTAGGGCGATGGCGCCGCTGACCGCCTGCACCAAAGGCGCGAAGAACAGGCTGAGCAGGAACAGCGCCCCGACCGTGACCGCGGTCAGGCCGGTGCGGCCGCCTTGGGCTACGCCGGTGGCGCTCTCTATGTAGCTCGATACCGTGGACGTGCCCAAGCAGGAGCCCGCGGTGGTGGCTATAGCGTCGCAGAGCAAGGCCCGCGGAGCGCGCGGCAGCTTGCCGTCCTTGATTAGTCCGGCCTGGACGCTGACGCCTACCAAGGTGCCTAAGGTGTCGAACAGGGTCATGAATAGAAAGATGAGCACTATGGGCAGGGACTGCCAGTTCCATATGCCGGCTAAGTCCAGCTGGAACAGGGTCGGGGCCAAGGAGGGCGGGGCGCTGAATATGCCGTTGAACTTGACCAAGCCCAGGACTGCGCCCAGTCCAGCCGTGGCCAGCATGCCGATCAGTATGGCTCCGCGGGCCTTTCGCGCCATGAGCCCGGCGGTGAGCGCCAAGCCGAATATGGACAGAAGTACGGGCGGGGAGCCGATCGGGCCTAGTTTTACCAAGGTCGGCGCATTGGCCACGATCAGTCCGGCTTCCTTGAAGCCTATGAGCGTGACGAAGAGCCCTATGCCCGCGGCTATGCCCAGCTTGAGCGCGGGGGGAACGGAATCTACCAGCAGCTCGCGCACCCGGGTCAAAGTGAGCGCCAAAAAGACTAAGCCGGATATGAAGACCAAGGCCAGGGCTTGGGGCCAGGCCACGCCCATGCCTAGGACCACGGTATAAGCGAAGAAGAAGTTCTCGCCCATGAGCGGGGCTTGGGCTATGGGATAATCCGCCAGCAGGCCCATCAGGATGCAGCCCAGGGCGCTGGACAAGCAGGTGGCGGTGAATACCGCTCCTGTATCCATGCCCGCCGCGGCCAGCACCTGGGGCTGTACGAATATGATGTAGGCCATGGTCAGGAAGGTCGTGGCCCCGGCTCCGAGTTCGGTGCGCACGTCGCTGCCCGTGCCGTTGAGGTCGAAGAAGCGTTGCAGGTATTTTTTCATGCCTGCCCCATGATACCAAACCCTTGGCTGTGGTATCATAGAAGGCATGGATGAGATCAAGAGCACCTGGAAGTATCCTTCTACATTCTGGTTCGCCAATCTGACCGAGCTGTTCGAGCGCGCGGCTTATTACGGCTGCTTCATATTCCTGTCCGTGTATCTGACCAGCCGCATCGGGTTCACGGACAAGGAGACCGGCGTGGTCACCGGCATATTCGCATTCCTTTTGTATCTCATGCCTACGTTCATGGGTACGATCGCGGACCGGGTCGGGTTCCGCAAGGCCCTATGCTCGGCTTTCTTGCTGCTGACTGCGGGCTATGCCCTGCTGGGCGCCGTGCCCACCAAGCCCGCCGCCATAATGGCCTTATTGCTCATCATCTCCGGCGCGGCCATAGTCAAGCCCGTGGTCACCGGCACCGTGGCCAAGTGTTCGGATGAGGTCAATAGAGCGCGGGCATTCTCCTTGTTCTATTGGGCGGTGAACATCGGGGCTTTTGCGGGCAAGAGCTTCGTGGACCCCATCCGTCAGGCTTTCGCGGCTTCCGGGGATTCCGGGATCTTGGCGGCTTTGAAGACCATGTTGGGAAATCCTACGGGCAGCGGCTGGGAACTGCAGTTCGTAAATCTTTACTCCGCATGCATGGCGTTTACGGCATTCCTCATCGCGTTCGTCGCTTATCGCGAGGCGGACGGTTCGGTCAAAGCGCCGGCCAAGAGCCTGAAAGAGACGTTCCTGGGCATGGGCCGGGCGTTGAGCAATTGGCGTTTCGCCTGTCTGATCGTGATCACCGGGTTCTTCTGGGCCATCCAGGGACAGCTTTACGCCACCATGCCTAAGTATCTGTTCCGCATGGTAGGGTTGTCGTCTAAGCCGGGCTGGATAGCCAATGTCAATCCCTTCGTGGTCATACTTTTGGTCATACCCATCACCCAGTTGGTCAAGTCCTGGCGGCCGGTGAGTTCCATCGGAGTGTCCTTCCTAATAATACCCCTGTCCGCCTTAGCCGTATCCTTGGCGCCCCTGCTCGGGGCCAAGGAGGTGTCGCTGGGGTTCATGACCGTCAATAGCATAATCCTGACCATGATAGTCGGCATCACTTTCCAGGGCTTGGCTGAATGCTTCTTGTCGCCGCGCTATCTGGAGTATGCGTCCAAGCAGGCGCCTCCAGGGGAGACCGGTTTATACATGGGCTACTCCCATCTGAATTCCGCGTTCGGTTGGCTGTTCGGATTCATACTTTCCGGCCTGCTCTTGGACCGCTGGTGTCCAGACCCTTCCAAACTGCCCGCGGGCATCACGGAACTGGAGAAAGCGGCTTATTACAGCCATGCCCATTATATCTGGTATGTATACACCGCAGTGGGGGTGCTCGGCTTTTTGCTGTTGATATCGTTCCGCTACATCACGGACCGTATGGACCGTAAGGCGGCCGGCAAGGAGAGCGCCGCCAGCTTGCCTTTGCAGGACGCTCCCCAGGAAGGCTGAGGCCGGGATTTGTGGCGCAGGCGTCGGCCCAAGTCCAGGGTTGACTTGTAGTATGGTGAAAATGAGACAATCAGGCTCATGGAATCAGGTTCTCCGGATCCAGACCCAGATCTCGCGATATTGAGCCGGCGCTGGCTGCCGCGGTTGTTCTTCTTCGGCGTTTTTTTGTTCCTGATCTATCATTTCCTTAGATTGCTCGCCATTTTTGTAGCGCCCATCACCGTAGCCGCGGCCTTGGGCATCATATTCTATCCTCTGCACAGGTTCTGGTCCCAGCCCGTGCCTCGTCCCAACTTAACCGCGGCTTTGAGTACCTGGACCGTGCTCCTGCTCGCCATCCTGCCCGTGGCCGTGATGTCCTGGTTCTTATTGCGCGAGGCGGACGTGGTACTGCCGGCGGCGCGCGCTTGGCTTCAAGGCTCATCCGGCGCTGCCGGGACCGGACTGCCCGAAAAATTGGCCTGGTCTTCCGAGGCGGTGGCCCGCGTCCTCCCGGGTTGGCAGTCTTGCCTCGATGGCGTATTCCTGTCCGGGGTCGAGCAAGCCTCGCAGCGCCTTACGACTTTGGGCACGCAGTTGCTTAAGAACATGGTGTTCGTGTTTTTTCAGACCGGCGTGATGATCGTATCCTTGTTTTTCTGCTTCCGAGACGGCCTGCGCATGATGCGCGTAGTCGCCGACCTGGTGCCTATGACGCCCGGCAATCAGGGACTTATAATGGAAAATATCAGCCGCACCTTGATCGCCTTGACCCGCGGCGTGTTCATAACCGCTGCGGCGCAGGGCATTCTAGCCGGGATCGGATTCTTGGCGGTGGGCGTGCGCTTCCCTATCCTATTCGCTTTTGCCACGGGTTTTCTGGCCATGGTCCCTTTCCTGGGCGCGGCCTTGGTCTGGCTGCCGATCGGCATCTATACGGCTGCGAAGGTATCCTTGGCCAAGGGCATATTCGTGTTGGCCTGGGGCGCTTTGGTGGTGAGCTTGGTGGATAATCTCCTGCGCCCTATCCTTATCGGACGCGAAGCCCGGCTGCCGGTGCTGCTGCTGTTTTTCGCGATCGTGGGGGGCTTGAAAACCTATGGGTTCGAGGGAATGATCCTCGGCCCCCTGATCCTGGTCACGGTTTTGACCTTTGTGCGCATCTATCGCGAACAGTACCGGTCCCCGACTACGGAGGGATGACGGTTCAGCGGCGGAAGCGCATGCGGCTGGAGCGGGCGATCTTGCGGCGCAGCCGGAAGTGATGCGAGACCGGCGGCTTGTATGAGGTCAGGTGCGGGGGCACCCGGTAGGGGAAATCCGGGAAAGCGCAGCGCGGTATGGTGGTGTTGATGAAGCGCTCTATGGCCGTGATGTAGCGCTCCTCGTCTAAAGCCATCAGGGTCATGGCCGAGCCTATTGTGAACACCCGGCCGGTGCGGCCGATGCGGTGCACGTAGTCCTCCGGGTGCAGGGGCACGTCGAAATTCACCACGTGGCTGACGTGGCGCACGTCCAACCCGCGCGCGGCTATGTCCGTGGCCACCAATATCTGCTGGCGCTTCTCCCGGAAGTCGTCCATGGCGTGGTCGCGTTGGGCCTGGGTCTTGTTGGAGTGGAGCACGGCTACGGGCGTGCCCCGGGCCTCCAGGAACCGGGCCACTTGGTCGGCGCGGGACTTGGTGCGGGTAAATACCACGGCCGAGGTGATCTGGGTGTTCTTGAGGATGGCTAAGAGCAGCTCGAACTTCTGGTCCGCCATGATGGGATAAAGCATCTGGGTGATGCCGGAGGCGGGCGTGGCCGGGGGGTCGATCTCTATGCGCACGGGTTCGCGCATGAAGGAGCCGACCACGCGTTCCACCTCGATGGGGATGGTGGCGGAGAACATCATGGTCTGGCGGTCCTTGGGCAGGCTGGACATGATGCGCCGGATGTCCGGCATAAATCCCATGTCCAGCATGCGGTCGGCTTCATCCAGCACTGCTACGCATACCCGGTCCAAGCGCACGGTGCGGTTGCGCAGATGGTCCAGGAGACGGCCGGGCGTGGCTACTACGATGTCCGCGCCTTGGCGCAGGGCTTGGGTCTGGTTATGGAAGCTGGCCCCGCCTATGAGCAGGGCGCAGCGCACTTCGGTGAAGCGGGCCAGGTCGCGGACCGCGGTCTCTACTTGGGCCGCCAGTTCCCGGGTGGGCACCATGACCACGGCCCGAGGCGAGTTGACCGCGTCCGGTTTGCGCGGAGTGGTCATGAGCTTTTGCAGCAGGGGCAGGACGAAGGCCACGGTCTTGCCGCTGCCGGTCATGGCTGAGCCCAGCACGTCCTTGCCTTCCAGGGCCGGGGGCAGGGCCCGGGTCTGGATGGGGGTGAAAGAGGTGAAGCCCATGGCCTTTATGGCCTTGATCAAGTCGGGAAGAAGGTTGTAGCTGGAAAATGGCATTGAGTCTCCTTGTGGTTGGGTAAAGTATACAAAATGGGCCGAGTCGGGGTGATATGCTGACATGGTCTGCAGTGTTTGTCGGTTTTAATATTTGAGTGAAAGCAGGGAAAGCGCAGTTGTGAATGATGTAATTTGTGTTATTATTGGATTTGGTAGCTGAAATAGGCTGACCAAGCTACGTTACGCAGTCCAATAATTATGAAAGCCCAAGAACTTAAAGAAGCTCTGGAAGAGTTCCAGTCCAAATTGTCGGAACACGCAAAGCTCTGGGGAAAATCATTGAGCCCGCCTTTGCCGGACTATCCAACTGCGAATCAAACTGATCTGCGACAGTATCCAAAGGGACGCGATAGTTGCATGTTGCCCACGGCTTGTTTTCGGACGAGCATGGGAATTAAAGGTGGCGCCAGCGGCGGGCCTGTTTTTGATTATCGCGGCTACGTATTTGCCATAAACAGTTCAGGTGTTGATGGCACTTCAATTTCTTTTGTTTCCAGCATCTTTTCTGTTTTTCCAGTTTGGATCAGCGATGTACGCATTCCTAGGCAGGCACCGTCGGTTTCGCGTGTTCGTATCGACCAGTTAAGGGAATGGGGATTTGTGAAATGTCTAGATTAGCCCGGCGTTGGCAGACACCGCTGAAACGGGCAAGAAATGCCCTTGACATTATGTCAAATCTGACATATACTATTGACGGCAATGTGCGGGCATAATAAGCCTCTCGTTTGGCTCAAGGGCGAGGTCAAGACGCCGCCGTTCTCGAGAGAGGCACGGCTAGATACGGGGTTCCTCCTCAGAAGATTGCAGCAGGGGGAGCAACTGAGCATGCCTGAATCCAGGCCCATGCCATCCATAGGCCCACGTTGTCATGAACTGCGTATTACGGATGGCAGTGTCGAATGGCGCCTGTTGCACCGTACTGATTCAGATGCAGTAATAATCTTGGATGTTTTCAAGAAAAAGACTCAGAAGACTCCCAAGGGCAATATCGACATGGCGAAGAGACGCCTAAGGAGATACGACGATGAATCCGAATAAACGAAGGAAATTGGAATCCAAGGGATGGCATATCGGGACCGCCAAGGACTTCCTGGAGCTTTCAGAGGAGGAGGCGAAATACATTGAATTCAAGCTTGCCTTGGCAAAAAAACTGCGGGATTTGCGGATTCAGCGGCACATGGGGCAAGTACAAGTAGCTGGAATCATCAAGTCTAGTCAGAGCCGGGTTGCCAAAATGGAAGCAGCCGACAGCTCTGTTTCTGTAGACTTGATAATCCGTTCCTTCTTTTCTTTGGGCGGCTCAACTTCAGACCTGGGCCGAGTCTTGCTTGGACGGCCTCAGCATCCTGTCTCCATTTGAAATTCGTTCTTCGACGAGTCGATCTGTCTTTCCTTTTGATCGATTTATTTTAAAGGCGGTTCGCTCGGCCCTGAGGGCGATAATTTCAAGGGATAAAAATCTCGCCCCGGCCGCGTTGCCGGGGCGAGATTTTATCTCGAATACTACGCTCAGTACCGGTAGTTCTCCGGCTTGAACGGCCCGGCCGGGGCTATGCCCAGGTATTCGGCCTGTTCCTTGGTGAGCTTGGTGAGCTTGGCGCCCAGCTTATTGAGATGCAGGCGGGCCACCTTCTCGTCCAACAGCTTGGGCAGGACATAGACCTGGTTCTTGTACTTCTTCTTGTCCCGGTTGGTCCAAAGCTCGATCTGGGCCATGGTCTGGTTGGTGAAGGAGGCGCTCATCACGTAGCTGGGATGGCCCGAGGCGCAGCCCAGGTTGACCAAGCGGCCTTCGGCCAGCAGGGTGATGACCTTGCCGTTGGGCCAGACGAACTGGTCCACCTGGGGCTTGATGTTGACGCGCTTGATCTTCTGGTCTTCGGTGATGGAGGCCACGTCTATCTCCAGGTCGAAGTGCCCGATATTGCATAGGATGGCCTGGCTCTTCATGGCGTCCATGTGCTTGCGGGTCACGATGTCCCGGCACCCGGTGGCGGTGATGAAGATGTCGCCTAAGGGAGCGGCTTCGTCCATGGTCACGACCTGGTAGCCTTCCATGCAGGCTTGCAGGGCGTTGATGGGGTCGATCTCAGTGACCAGGACCCGGGCGCCCATGCCGCGCAGGGATTGGGCGCAGCCCTTGCCCACGTCGCCGTAGCCGGCCACCACGCAGGTCTTGCCCGCGATCATGACGTCGGTGGCGCGCTTGATGCCGTCCAGCAGCGACTCCCGGCAGCCGTAGAGGTTGTCGAACTTGCTCTTGGTGCAGGAGTCGTTCACGTTGATGGCCGGGCACTTGAGGGTGCCGGCGGCCTGGCGCTGGTAGAGGCGATGCACGCCGGTGGTGGTCTCCTCGGATAGGCCCACGATCTCCTTCAATAGGTCCGTGCGCTTATCATGGACCATGTTGGTAAGGTCGCCGCCGTCGTCTAGGATCATGTTGAGGCCCTTGCCGTCCGGCCAGAGCAGGGTCTGTTCTATGCACCAGTCGTACTCTTCCAGGGTCTCGCCCTTCCAGGCGAACACCGGGATGCCGGCCTTGGCTATGGCCGCGGCCGCGTGGTCCTGGGTGGAGAAGATGTTGCAGGAGCTCCAGCGCACTTCCGCGCCGAGCTGGACCAAGGTCTCGATGAGCACCGCGGTCTCGATAGTCATGTGCAGGCAGCCCGCGACCCGGGCGCCGGCTAAAGGCTTCTTGCCGCGGTATTCCTCGCGCAGGGCCATGAGGCCCGGCATCTCGCTTTCCGCGATGGTGATCTCTTTGCGGCCCCAATCGGCCAGGCTGATGTCTTTTACTTTATAGTCCATGGTGGCTGTGCTCATTTTCCTCGCTCTCAGACGTAAGATTTATAAATTATACCTTATATTAGGCGTTTAGAATAACTTCAGTTCCGCCACTATGGGGTGTTCGTTGACCACAACGTTGATCATCAGCCCGCCGCATTCGCCGTAGACCTCGGTCTTCTCATGCACCCAGGCCGTCCATTCCTGGAAAAGGGTCCCGGGCCAAGCCATGATCTCCACGCGGCTTTCCCGGTCCAATTGCTCCTTCAGGTCCTTGCGCAGGCGCAGGGCCTCGCGCTCGGTCTCCTTTATCACCACGATGCGGCCTTGGGGCACTCGGCGGGTGAGCTTCATGAGCTTGTGCATGGTGGTGCTGCCGCATTCCACCCAGAGCTTGATGCCGCCGCCGTCGTCTAGGGCCACTAGGTCGGGCAGGAACTCATAGTCGGCCAAAGCCGGGGTCTTGACGCCGGCATCCAGGATCGGCTCCTGGTCCCAAAATAGGATATAGGCTGCAAGTTTGAGCGCCAGGTGTTCTTCGGGCTCGTTGGGCCCGGATACGATGACTAGCTTGCGCGAGCCGCCGTTGACGTGCAAGTCGCATCGGAGCTTCATGGACCGATATTATATACAATCGGGCCATGGGTCCCCGGTTCCAGGCGTATTTGTTGGCCGCGGGCCGCGGCGCCCGGGCCGGCGGGCCCAAGGCTTGGCGCGAGCATGAGGGCCAGCCCCTGCTCCAGCGGCAGCTCGATTTTCTGAAAGGCCTGTTCCCGCCGGAACGTATCGCCGTGTCGGTGCAAAAAGATTGGCTGACGCGCTGTTCGGCTTGGGACCCGCGCGTACATTGGGTCCCGGTAGATCCGGAGGCTCCGGCCTTGGCCGCGGTTTTGGCCTTGGCCCGCGTCTTGCCCCTGGATGATTGGACCTTCCTGCATCACGTGGATATGCGGGTCTGGGAACCGGGATTGTTCCGCGACCTGGAGCGGGCCGCGCCTGCGGCGCAGCGCGAAGGCATCGAGGCCCTGGTCCCGGTCCATGAAGGACGCCGGGGGCATCCCGTACTGCTTTCGTCGGCGATAAAAGCGGGGCTTTTAGCCTTGGAACCGGCCCGCGACCGGCTCGACGTTTGGCTGCGCAGCCGCAAGGTGGGGGAATTTTCGGCAGCTTACGCCTGCATACACGATAACTGGAATTTTTAGCGGGCGGACTTGATGTGTTCGGATAGGGCCGCAGCCAGGGCCTGCTTGCGTTCGGTAGGGGGCAGGGCGCCGAAATCGGAACGATAGCGCGACTCGGAGAGCATGTCGTAGCCGCCGAATACGAAGTACACGTTCTTCATCCGCGCTTGCGGGTCGGCTAAGAACCAATCTATCTCCGCGCTGGTATGCTTGGCTTGGGGATGGTTATTGTAGTCCTGGGGCACCAGCATGACTATAGGTTGGCCGCTTTGGGTGACGGCTTGCATGAATAATTCCATGGGCGGGTATTGGCGGCCGAAGAAGCCGCGATAAGCCGGTTCCCAGGTGGTGAAGTTTATGAGGTCTCCGATCAGCTGGTAGGTATCCTTGTGGGCGGCCTCGTTCTTGCTCAGGCCCAATATGTAGCCGCGCGAAAGGGAGGGCTTCATGGCCAGCAGCTCATATATGGTCATGACTCCGGCCGAATGCTCCTTTATCTCCGCGATGCGGTCCTGCAGCCCGCTGGCTTTTACTGCGATATCCAAGTCCAGTCTTTCAAAGGCGGCAGAGGGCTTGGCCAGCCGGGCCGCGCGGCGCGCGAAGCTGGCGGGATCGGGAGCTGCCGCGGGTACGGCGGCCGCGGCTTCGGTCCCGGGGGCAACGGCTAAGGCTTCGGCCATGCGGCGCATCTTCTGGTCCAGCGCGGATCTGGATTCAGGCGTAAGGCGCTGCCGGGTCCAGGCCGCGGCCTGCGCAAATGCGGCTTGGACCTGAGCGTCCGGAATCAGCGCGTCGGCCTTGATCCTGAGCTCCGCCCATCTGGCCGCGACTGCGGGCAGGTCTGGCGGCGCGGCTTCCAGAGACTGGCGCACAACGGCCTGGATCGATGCGGGGGCGGGCGCCGGGGCTGCGGCGGAGCGCACGGAAGGCGCCGGGGATAGGACTAGCGGCTTATAGGCTGGGGAAGTCAGGAAATCCATGACCCGCAGGGACATATCCGCGGGCAGCGAGCTTATGGCTTGACCGACCGTGATGGTGGGGGCTTTAGCTGCAGGCCGGTTGGCCGTGACCGCGCTATGCAGTCCGGGCAGGAGGCCAAGGCATAAAGCCAAGCCTGACGGAAGCGCGAGACAGCTGCGTCCGATGTATTTCATAGCCCTGCTCTCCTTGGAAGTATAGGGCCAAAATCGCGAAACAGCAAGGGGTTTTGGTATCATGCGGTGATATGAACATCGAACTCAAGACCGAGCTGCCTGGGCCCAAGAGCCGCGAGCTCATGGCCCAGCGCCAAGCCGCGGTGGCGCGCGGTCCTTTCCATGTGACGCCTATATTCATGGCCCGAGGCTCCGGCGCCAGGATCGAGGATGTGGACGGCAACCGGCTCTTGGATTTCGCGGGCGGGCTGGCGGTGCTCAACGTGGGCCATTGCGCCCCATCCGTGGTAGCCGCGGTGCGGGAGCAGGCTGAAAAAAGCCTGCATGCCTGCTTCCAGGTCACTCCCTATGAGGGGTATGTGCGGCTATGCGAGAGGCTCAATGCGCTGGCCCCCGGGGAATTCACCAAGAAATCATTTTTAGCCAACAGCGGGGCCGAGGCCGTGGAGAACGCGGTCAAGATCGCCCGCGCTTATACCGGCCGGC
>JBAZVY010000014.1:0-23851 GCA_041660645.1 Elusimicrobiota bacterium
GGCCAAAGGCTCCCGGGATGTGGTCACCACCAAATATGAAGGCTCCATCCTGCCTCAGCTCGGATTGCTCAAAGTAGATTTTTTGGGCCTGCGCACCCTTTCCATCATAGACGGAGCCGTCAAGTATATCCGCAGTCGAGGGACGCCGAGTTTCGATATCGACAAGATCCCCATGGATGATGCCAAGACCTTCGAGCTCTTGCGTTCAGGCAAGGCTTTGGCCGTGTTCCAGCTCGATAGCCAGGGCATCCGCGATCTTATGGTTCGGGTCAAGCCTTCGGAATTCTCGGACGTCGTGGCGTTGATCGCCCTGTATCGGCCCGGTCCCATGCAGGCGGGCATGCTCGACATGTTCGTGGACCGTAAACATGGGCGGGAGAAGGTCAGGTACGACAGCCCGCTCATGGAGCCCATCCTTAAGGACACCTACGGCTGCATGCTCTACCAAGAGCAGATCATGGAGATATCCAAGCGGTTGGCCAATTTTACCCCGGGCGAAGCCGACGGTCTGCGCAAGGCCATGAGCAAGAAGGTGCCCGAGGCTCTGGCTAAATTGCGCGACAGCTTCGTCAAGGGCTGTGGGGTCAACAAGATCGCGCCCAAGGTCGCCAACAAGGTCTACGATCAGATGGAAAAATTCGGGGGCTATGGGTTCAATAAATCCCATTCCGCGGCTTACGGCTTGGTGGCTTATCAGACCGCGTACTTGAAGGCCAACCACCCCTTGGAGTTCATGGCCGCCGTGGCCACGTCCGAGATCGGGCATTCGGCCGTGGGGGCCACGGATAAAGAGAACAAGCTCGTCACGTACTTGGAAGACGCGCGCAGCCAAGGCATCACCATACTGCCTCCGGACATCCAGAAGTCCGAGGCTAAATTCAGCATCGAGGATCCTAATTCCATACGTTTTGGCTTGGTGGCGGTCAAGAACGTGGGCCAGGGCGCGGCCGAATCCTTGATCGGGGCCCGGGCGCAGGGACCTTTTAGGAGCCTGGACGACCTGTGCATGCGCGTGGACCTGCGCGCGGTCAATAAGAAAGTATTGGAATCATTGATCAAGGCTGGGGCTATGGACGGCTTGGCGCCCGGCCTGGGGGTGGGCGCGGCGCGGGGCAAGCTCCTGGCCGCGGTGGAGGATTGCGTGGACCGCCAGCAGCGGGTGCAGGCCGATATATCCCGCGGCCAGGGTTTGCTTTTCGGCGCCGGGGATATGCCCGCGGCCCCGGTGGCCGCTACTCCGGCCCCGGTCATGCACGAGCATGATATATTGTCTTTTGAAAAGGAAGTCTTGGGCTTCTACTTCTCCGGGCATCCCCTGCTCGGGGTCCGGGAATTGCTCCGGGCCGCGGCCAGCCATGAGATATCCGGGCTCAAGGCCGAGATCACTGCCCCCGTGCGCTTGGCCGGCATGATCAGCCAGGTCAAGCGCATGGTGACCAAGGAAGAAGGCAAGCAGTGGGCCAAGTGCGCGTTCGAGGATCTTTCCGGAGAGGTCAACCTGCTGGTGTTCCCGCGGCGTTATGCCGAGGGCTTAGGCGCCCAGCTCA
The DNA here is from genome assembly GCA_041660645.1 of Elusimicrobiota bacterium. Lineage (GTDB taxonomy): Bacteria > Elusimicrobiota > Elusimicrobia > UBA1565 > UBA9628 > UBA9628. The sequence goes on from JBAZVY010000014.1 coordinate 1,548, forward strand.
AGGTCGGGGCCATAGTCGCCGTGGAGGGCAAATTGTCTTTCCGCGGCGAAGGGGGCGAGTCCGCGGCTCCGGAGATAGTGGTCAACGACATATTATCGTTGGAAGCGGCGGCCAGCCGGCATGCCCGGCGGCTGCGTCTGGCTTGCGACCCGGCGGCGGTCCCGGATGCGGTCTTGGAGGAGCTGCGGGAGGTCTTGGAACGCAATCCCGGCCCCTGTCCCGTGGTCCTGGAGCATGATACTCTGGGGGGCACGGCCGTGTTGGAATTAGATCAGCGCGTAATGATAGGCAAAAATCTGTTAGAATCTATACAGAAACTCCTTGGGGAGAAGTCATGCCGGATAGAAAACGCATCCTAGTAGCCGACGACGATCCAGATCTGCTCGACCTGCTGCAGATGGACCTGACTTATCAGGGCTACGAGATACTTACGGCTACCAACGGCAAGGATGCCTTGCAGATCGCCATGGCCGAAAAACTCGATCTTATACTGCTCGACGTGATGATGCCCTATATCGATGGCTATCATGTGGCCTATGAGCTGACCAACAAGCTCGGTCCCAAGGCGCCGCGCATAGTCATCATGACTAGCCGGGATACCACGCGGGAGAAGGGCATCGCTTTGATGAGCGGCGCCCACGAGGTCATCCAGAAGCCTTTCGAGATGGCCAAACTCCATGAACAGGTGGCGGCCGTATTGGCTAAGGCGGCCCAGTGAAGGAGCGTACCCCCCAGATGATCGCCCGCGTCCTATCCGTGTCCGGCCTGACCTTGTTTTTAGCTCTGGCCGGCGTCTGTGCGGAGCCGGCTGCGGAAGCCCCGGATACGGTCAAGCCCGTCGCGATCAAGCCTAAGGCCCTGCCGGCTCCGGCCGACCGCTCGGACCTCGGCTCTAACGCTCCGGAAGTCAGCGTCATAGACGCGCCGACCGCGGCCGTGCTCGATTATGGCGGCTATTCGGCCCAGACCCGGTTTTATTCCCAGGGCGGCTTGCTCCAATACGTGGGTTTCGGGGTCTACCCGCGGCTCAACCTGGGCGCGTCTTTGAGCGTGAACGGGCTCATCGGCAACGACCGCAATGTCCGGGCCCGGCCGCCCGAGGTCCAGGTCAAGTTCCGGTTCTTGGACGGCGACCGCTATATCCCGGCCTTGGCCGTGGGGTTCGACGGGCAGGGATTCGGCTATAGCTCCACGGAGAAGCGTTATCATCACCGGCAGCGCGGCTGCTTCGTGGTCGGATCCCAGGAGCTGGGACTGCCCGGGCTCATGGCGCATCCCTCTGTGAATATATCGGATTTCGATTCCAATTCCATATTCGGGTCCGTGCCCGTGGCTTACAACATCCGGGATAAAGCCACGATCCTTGTGGAGTGGGACAATCTCAGCAATTTCGGCAATAGCCGGTTCAATTCCGGTTTGCGCGTCCACCTGACCCCGAATTTCAATATAGATTTCGCGGTGCGCGGCATCGGACAGGGCGGCTGGTACCCGGACGGAAGTCCGCGCGGGCCGGAGCGCATCGTGCAGCTGAAATACAGCGGCAATTTTTGACCGGAGGATAGGTTATGTCCAAGAAGGTTAAGAAGATCGGCATACTCACGGGCGGCGGCGACTGCCCGGGACTTAATCCGGCCATCCGCGGCGCGGTGCTCCACGCGCGGGCGCTGGGGTATGAGTGTCTGGGCATACAAGAAGGCTGGAAGGGCATGGTGAATGGAGATGCCCGGCCCCTGGGTTTGGCCGAGGTGGAAGATATCGTAGGCAAGGGCGGCACCATATTAGGGACTTCCCGCACGAATCCGTATAAGAAAGAGGGCGGGGTGGAGAAGACCTTGGCCGCTTTCAAGAAGCTCGGCTTGGACGCGCTCATCGCCATGGGCGGCGAGGATACCTTGGGCGTGGCGGCCAAGCTTTATAAAGAGCATAAGTGCGCGGTGGTGGGAGTGCCTAAGACCATGGACAACGACCTTTCCGCCACGGATTTTACGTTTGGCTTTGACACCGCATCCACCCTGGCCATGGAGGCCGCGGAACGGCTGATCGATACCGGGCGCAGCCATCGGCGGATCATGATCCTGGAGGTCATGGGCCGGCACGCGGGCTGGGTGGCGCTGTACACGGCTATAGCCGCGGGCGCGGATTATGTGTGTCTGCCGGAGCGCAAGGTGGACGTAGACGATATGGCCAAGAAGCTCAAGGCCGCCCATGCGCGTAAGGGCGTGGCTTTGGTGGTCGCTTCCGAGGCCCTGGAGATGGGCGAAGACAGCGGCATGGAGGAACTCGACGAGTTCGGGCACATGATCCTGAAGCGTCGAGGCGTGGCCGATAAGCTCACGGAATTCATCGAGAAGCGGACCGGCATCGAGACCCGCTGCGCAGTGATCGGGCACATGCAGCGCGGCGGCCCGCCCACCTTGTTCGATCGCATACTGGGCATGCGCGTGGGCGTCAAGGCCGCGGAGTTGGTGTCCGAGGGGAAGTTCGGCCAAATGGTGGCTTTGCGGGGCAATGAAGTCATGGGCGTTCCGTTGGAAAAAGCCACCGCGGAATTGAAGACCGTATCCGCGGAGTGGCTGGAATTCGCGGATCTGGTGTGCGCCGGCAAGGCTAAAGCCAAGGCCGCAGTGAGCTGAGGCATATGGCTGAACCCCAGAAGTTCCAGCGGCGTACCGTCCTGGTGAAGCGGCGTCTCCAGCTTAAATATATAGCCATGGTGTTCTTGAGCGTGCTCTGCGCCTCGCTCATCATCGGCGGAGACATCTATTACAACATGTATCGGCTCATCGTGGCCGAGGCTCCGTCTCTGGCGGTGGCCGCCTCGCAGTTCAACGCCATAATCATGGTCAAGCTCTTGCTGTATCTGGGGCTGATGCTGCTCATCTCGGTGTTCGTCTCGCACCGCTTCGCCGGGCCTATCTTCCGATTTGAGAAATCGGCTCAGACCGTGGCCACCGGCGACTTGACCCATCGCGTGTCCTTGCGCACCGGCGACGACCTTATGGAGCTGCAGGAGGAGATCAACGCTATGATCGCCAGCCTTCAGGTCATGGTCCAGAAGGACCGCAATCTGGCCGCGCATCTGGCGGCCCGGGTGGATGAAGCCGTCAAGAAGTTGCCCGAGGGCGCGGCCGCGGCGCGTGAAGACCTGGCCTCGCTCAAGCTCGAGTTGCAGCACATGACTAAGTCTTTCAAGGTCTAACCGCCATGGTGCGTAATCTGGGATTGATATTGGCCGGCCTGCTCGCCTGCCCCGCGGGGGCGGCGCAGTCCGCAGGGCCGGAATCGTCCGTGGTCGAGCGCAACTACAGCCTGGAGGACGCCATCAACCTCGGGCTCAAGAACGATTCGCGGCTGCTCTCCGCGGAACAGGACCGCATCATCTCCGAGGAGCGGGTGGTGGAGGCGCGGCTCCAATTCTTGCCGGAGTTCGGGCTGCACGGTTCCGCCACCAAGTTCAACGCCCGCTATCCTTTTTCCTTGTCCCAGGACTTCCGCAACATCCTGCTTTATCCCGGCACTCCGGAAAATATATATTCGGCCCGGGGCTACATGTATTTCCCCATATACGAGGGCGGGCGCAGCATAAACACCGTGCGTCTGGCCCAGGCCGCTTTCAACCAGTCCCGGAGCAATTACGAGTCCGTGCGCCGGGATGTCATCCTGGCGGTAAAGGAGGCTTTTCAGCGTCTGCTTTTCGTCCAGGAACGCAAGGCCTTGGCGCAGGAAGGGCTGCAGGCCGCCGGCGCCGCGGCCGAAAATCCCCGGCTCGACGCCTGGGAGCGCATCGAGTCCAATGTCCTGCTCGGGCATGCGCGGGTGCGCATCGCCGAGGTGGAGCGGGATCTGCGCCTGGCCCGGCTGGCCTTCCTGCGGTCCTTGAACCAGGAGATCGATACCTCTTTCCGAGTGGAGGGCCGGATGGATCCCCGGCCGGTGGAAGTGGACGTCCAGAAAGTCGCGTTGTGGGCCATGGAATTGCGGCCGGAACTTCAGTCCGAGACTTATCGGGCCGAGATGGACGCCATCGGGGTCAATCTGGCGTGGGGCCGGCGCAACCCCACGTTGTTCGTGGCCAGCGATTATGAGGTCACGGCCCAACACTTCCCGCTTCGGAACAACAATTGGGACCTGGGCATAGGCATTCGGATACCCTTGACCTACGATTTCTTCACCAAGTTGCGCCAAAAGCGGGCGGAGCAGCGGCAGGGCCAGCTTAAGCGGGCCGCGCTTCAGGACCAGGTGCGCTTGGAGGTCCGCCAGGCGTGCGAACATCTGCAATACTGGCAGGCGGAGATGTCGACGCGCGAGGCCCAATATCGGGCCGTGGCGAAGTTGTTCGAATCCCTGCCCGCCGGCGCCGGCCCGGTGCTGGCGCGGCTCAAGGCGTTGAACAGCGTATTGGACCTCCGGCTCTCTTACCTGACGTCCGTGACCGAGCATATCCTGGCCCGGGCGCGGTTGGAACGCGCCGTGGGCCGGGAACTCGCCCAGTGAACCTGCTCGCTCTGCTTCTGGCCGACGGACTGGCTGGTGCGCCGGCCTGGTCCGCGGCTCCGGATTTTGCTCCCGATGCCATGGTCCGGGACCACCTCTGGCGGGAGCTGATCGTCCGGCCGCCGGGGCGACGCCCCAAGGTCGGACTGGTGCTCTCCGCCGGCGCCCTGCGCGGGGTGGCGCATGTGGGCGTGCTCCAAGTGCTGGAGCAGGAAAAATTCCCCATAGATATGGTGGCCGGCACCTCCATGGGCGCGGTCTTCGGCGGCATGTATGCGGCCGGCCGCCCGGTGAAGCGGCTGTGGGAGATCGCGGAGGGACTGACCCTTCGGACGGGCAACAACGCGGACACTTTCCACATCTTGTCCCTGCTCTTGGCGGAGAGCCTGCTTTCTTCCGAGAATACGGAAAAACTCATCCGGGAGGAGATCGGGGGCCTGCGTTTCGATCAGCTGCCCAAACCCTTCGCTTGCCCGGCCATGGACATATATACCGGCGAGAACGTCATATTCCGCGAGGGCGATGTGGCTTCGGCCGTGCGCGCGAGCATGAATCTGCCCGGGATATTCGCGCCCGTGCAATATCGGCATAGGTTCTTGGTGGACGGCGGGGTCGTGGATTATATCCCCATCGACGCGGTAAAGCTCCTAGGCGCGGAGTGGATATTGGCCAGCGTGACGGAGACCGATTACCGCAGCGCGCGGCCCAAGAACGTGCTGGACACGCTGGAACAGGTCATAGATATCCGGGGCACGTTCTTGTCCCGGGAGCAGCGCAAGTCGGCGGATGTGATCATCGAGCCTCCGGTGGGCGACGTTACCATGAAGGAGACGGAGCGGGTCCCCGAGGTCTTGAGCAAAGGCGTGATCGCCGCCCATAAGGCGGTCGAACCGGCCAAGGAGAACTTGATCCTGGCCGCGCTTAAATACATGCTGCCTGATTGGCTGGCTCCAGGCAGGGCGCGATGATCCGTAGGGTTTTGGCGCTGGGGTTGGGGATTTGGTTGTGGGGATCCGTGCCGGTTCGGGCTTGGTGGTGGGGGGAATCCGGAACGGAAACGGTGCAGGTCTTGCAGAAGCGTTATGAAGTCAAGGACTACGCTGCGGTCATCTCCGGGCTGTATCCGGACGGATTGCAGCGCTTGCGGGGCAAGAGCCTGCGCAGGGGCTATATCTTGCTGGCGGCCAGTTATGAGAACGTAGGACGCCTGGAGCGATCCATGGCCTTGTACCAGGTCGCGGCCCGGCTGTTCCCCGAAGATCATGACGTCATCGCCCGGCTGGGGCAGTTCCTGCAGCGGCGAGGCATGTCGGAGCAGGCCAAGCCGCTATACGAGAAGATATTGAAGATGGAGCCGGACGACCCTTATGCTCATCTGGGCTTGGCTGAGATCTATCGGGACTTGGGTTTCCTGGATCGGAGCGCGGACCATTATGAGCAGGCGCTGCGCAGTTTGGCGGACCAAGGCGGGGTCTGGCAGCAGTACGCGGAACTGCTTTATGCGCTTCGGGAATATCGTACCGCGGAGTTGGCTTTGCGGCGGGCCGAGGAACTGGGGTTGCGCAATGAGGACTTGCAGACCGATTTCGCACTGGTCTGGCGCGCTTTGGGCCGCTACGACGAGGCCTTGGCTGCCCTGGAGCCCCAGGTCCGGGCGGGCAAGCTCGCGGCCCTGCGCGCGCGCGCGCTATGGCTCATGGAGGCCGGACGCGAGCGGGAGGCCCAATCCGCGGTGGCGGCGGTTCTGCGCGTTTCCGCGTCCGATCCGTTGGCCCTGTACGTGCGCGCCCGTCTTCATCTCAAGGCCGGCCGCAAGCAGTCGGCCCGGGAGGACCTGCTCGCGGTCGCGCGTTCCGATAATTCGCCTTTTACGGCGCAGGTCTGCGCGGAATTGGCGGCGTTGTTGGACGGGGTCCAAGTCCGGGTGAAGCCATGAAGCTGGGATTCTGGAAGATGACGGGCGCGGGCAATGATTTCGTGCTGCTGGCCGGACCGGTCCGCGACCGGGCGGGTTGGGCGCGCCGGCTTTGCGACCGGCGCGAGGGCGTGGGCGCCGACGGGCTGCTGGTGCTTCAACTCCGGGCCGGACGGATCCGCATGACCTATAATAACGCCGACGGGTCCGCCGCGTTCTGCGGCAACGGCGCCCGTTGCGCGGCTTGGTGGGCTTTCCGGCAAGGCTGGGCCGGCCGGGATTTTGTCCTAGCCACCGAGCCGGGCGAGCTGCGGGCGCGCATCCGGGGCCGGGAGCAGGTGGAATTGGGCATGCCTGAACCCGGGCCGCTGCGCCGGGCTTGCCGCGTGCGGGCCGGCGGTCGCGTTTTTTCCGTCCATTATGTGGATACCGGGGCGCCGCACGCCGTAGTCGAGGTCCGGGGATTGGATGCTTTCCCGGTGGCCGAGTTCGGGGCGCAGATCCGGCGGGCCCGGGTGTTCGGTCCGGCCGGCGCCAATGTGGATTTCGTGTCCCGCTGCGGACGCGGTTTGAAGCTGCGCACCTTCGAGCGGGGAGTGGAGGCGGAGACTTTGGCCTGCGGCACCGGCGCCGTGGCCGCGGCTTTGACGGCTTGGCAGTTGGGTTGGACCCGGCCCCCGGTTCGGATCCGGGTGCGCAGCGGCGACACTTTGACGGTTTCTTTCCGGACCGGTCCGGGCGCGGCGCGCGAAGTGCGGCTTTCCGGGCCGGCCCGGATAGCGTTCCAAGGCGAGGTGGCATTATGAAGTTTGCGGGATCTTATGTGGCGCTGGCTACGCCTTTCAATAAGGATGGGTCTTTGGACGAGTCCGGATTGCGGCGCTTGGTGCGCAGCCAGATGCGCGCCGGCACGGCGGGGCTGGTGCCGTGCGGCTCCACGGGCGAGGCCGCGACCTTGAGTCATGATGAATACCGCAGGGTCATAGCCGTGGTCTTGGAGCAATCCCGCGGCGACCTGCCCGTGATTGCGGGCGTGGGCACGAACGCCACGGCTAAGGCGGTGGAGATGGCCCGGGAGGCGGAGAGCCTGGGCGCCGATGCCTTGCTTTTGTTGGCCCCCTACTACAACAAGCCCACCCAGGAAGGGCTCTATCTTCATTTTAAGACCGTGGCCGACAGTACCCGCCTGCCGGTGGTGGCTTACAATATCCCCGGCCGCGCGGCCGTCAATATCCTGCCCCAGACCTTGCTGCGCATCGCCCGGGATTGTCCTAACGTGACCGCGGTCAAGGAGGCCTCGGGCAGCCTCGATCAGGTCAGTGAGATCGTGGCCGGGGCGCCTAAGGGGTTCGCCGTACTCTCCGGAGACGACAGCCTGACTGTGCCCATGATGGCGGTGGGCGCGTCCGGAGTCATCTCGGTAGTGGCCAACGTGGAGCCTAAAGCCACGGCGGACATGTGCGCGGCTTTCATGGCCGGAGACGCCAAGAAAGCCCGGGCCCTGCATCTTAAGCTTTTCCCCTTGGTGAAATCCCTATTCGTGGAGACTAACCCCATCCCGGTCAAGGCGGCCTTGGAGATCATGGGGCTGTGTTCCGGGCGGATGCGGCTGCCGCTGACTGCTTTGGCCTCCAAGCACCGGCCGGCCCTGCGCCGGCAGTTGCGGGCTTGCGGACTGATCTGAGCCGGCGCGCGGAGCTGGGCTAAAGCGGCCGGGCCGCGCAGGCGATGAAGTTGTCCGTGAAGATGTGAGTGGAGCGGATCAGCCCCGACCCCGTGGCGGCGTGCAGATAGATGCGGGCGCCTTGCTCGATGATCCGCCACGTCAGGCGGCGCAGAAGCGCGCGGACTCCCGTTCCGAAGGGGCGCGTGGGGAATGCCGAGAGAGAGACGAACCCGCAGGCCAACAAGACCTGGGACAGGCTGCCCGGAGTAAAGGCATTCTCATGAGTGAAGTCTCCGTAGCGGATGCGGCCCCAGCCGAACGCCTCAGCGTTCACCGTCTGTATGATCAGCTGGCCTCCCGGCCGGAGCGCGGCGAGGCAGGCATCCAGGAAGGGCAGCACCTCGTCCTTGCGCAGATGTTCGAGCACGTCGAGGGCGAAGATCCTTTCGAAGCTGCGTTCGTGCCGGGCCAGGAAAGCTGCTGCGTCGCCCGGCTCGACTCCGTCCGCGCCCAGGCGCCGGGCGGCGGCGGCCATTTCAGGGCTGGCGTCGACCCCGCAGGAATTTTTGTATCCGAGCCGCTGCAGCCAATGCAGCAGCGGCCCGTAGCCGCAGCCCACATCGATGATGGCAGCGCCGCGATCCTCCGGGAGATGGGCCCGGAAGAATGCTTCGTACGACCGGGCGGAGCGGGCGAGCCCTTCCGGCGTGGGATCGCCCACCGTCCGCATGTGGGTGCTCACGTAGGCGCTATATAGTCTTTCCCGATAGTCAGCCACAGAGCATAATCCTATCTTTTTCTGATCTGGAAGTGAGGCCGTTCTGGGGCGCGGTCAGGGCAGCGGCGGATCGGCCGGCGTCCGGCCACGCCAGCGCAGAAGGGCTTGGATCAGGGCTTTGTCGGCTGAAGGCAGGAGCAGCCAGGCGGACCCATAGTACACGGCCAAGGCGGCTGTGCCCATGGCGGCTAGCCGCAGCCAGGAGGACGCCAGATGATGGGTGGGCAAGGTGACGGCGAGGAGCGCGGCAGCGCTGATGAGCGGCGCGGCCAGGGACTGGTCTAGGAATTCTGCCCAGGAGAGCCGCAGTACGCGGCGGTGGATTATGACTATATATAGCGAAACCGTAGCCGCCTGGGCCAGGCATGCGCCGATGGCTGCTCCCAATATGCGGTAGCGCGGTATGAGCCAGAGCCAGAGCAGGATGCAGAGCCCGGCTTGGAGCCAGGCGGAGGCGGAGAGATACCAGGTCTTCTCCCGGCTGGCCGCGGCGATGCTGGGGGTCATGGATAGCAGATAGAATACCGCGGCCAGAACCAGGAAACGGGCCGGCCAGGTGCTGCGGTCGCCGAATTCTTGGCCGAGCCAAAGGTTCAGGAGATTGGGCATGAATACGAAGAGCAGGGTCAGCCCCGGCAGTATGGTCAATAGCAAGGCCCGGGTGGATTTGATATACACCCGGCGCAGGGTGGCGGCGTGCTCGGGCCGGGATATCTCGCTCATCATGGGGGTCATCACGTTGGCGATGGTGGCGGCCACGCTCTGCACGCGCTGGATCAGCCCCGAGGGCACGGAATAAAGGGTGAGTTCGTTCAAGGGCAGGGATTGGGATATCAGGATCTTGTCGAACTGGTAGATGAGCAGGCCGGCTATCGGCCCCAGGGATAGTCCGAAGCAGTATCTGGAAAAGCGCTGCAGGGGGAAGGCCGAGGCTTCTTGCCCGGCGCCGCGGGGCAGGATCTTGCGAAGCACGAGCAGGCCGGCGGCCGCGCTTAAGACATGCGCCGCCACGTAGCCGCAGGCCGCGGTCTTGATTCCGTGCCCGGTCAGGAAAGCCCCGGCCACGGCTAGGGGCACGAGCAGGTTGCTCAGCAGGGCGAATCCGCTGCTTAGGTCGAAGCGGTGCAGGCCTTGCAAGGCGGTGGAGGAGTATATGCAGAAAGCGAAGAATACGGCGGCGGCGGCGGCGCAAGTCAGCACGAACGCCGCGGTTGCGGCAAGCGGGGCTGGGATGTTGAAGCTGCGCAATATCCACGGCAGGCAGGCGAGCAGGACCGCGGCTCCCAACAGCGCGCCCAGGCCGTGAAACCAGGCTCCGTAGCGCAGGGTCTGGCGCAGCCGGCCGTATTCTCGGGCGGCTGCGAATTCGGCCACGAATTTGGTGATGCCGGCTCCGGCGCCCAGGTTCGTGACCATGAGATAGTTCATGGCCGTGTGGAGCAGCACGTAGAGGCCGTATAGTTCCAGCCCCATATGGTTTACGAGATAGGGTATGGTGAAGAAGTTGACCGCAAAGACGCTGAATTGACCCAGAGTGGTCCAGAGCATGCCGTGCGCGAAGCGATGGGCCCGGCTGGGCGCGGGAGGGGAAGCGTTCATTAGCGGGAATGGACTTCTTTATAGACCGCCAATATGCGTTCGGTCGTCCGCCGCCAGGTCAGGCTGGCGGCGCGTTTTATGCCGGCTTCTTTGCGGGCTTGGCGCAGGCCGGGGTCGCGCAGCAATTCCAGCGTGGAGCCGATGAATCCCGGGACATCCTGGGGCGCCACCAAGGAGGCGCAGCCCTCTAATATCTCCGGCAGGGCGGAAGAATCAGATGACACTACGGGGCTGCCGCAAGCTAAGGCTTCCAGCGGCGGGTGCCCGAAGCCTTCGTAGAGCGAGGGGTATATGAAGACTTCGGCGCCATGATATATCCCGACCAAGTCCGGGATGGGGACATAGCCGGGGAAGCACACCCGGTCCTCTAGCCCGGCGCTGCGGGCCAGCTTCAGGATCTGTTCATACGTGCCGCTGCGGGCGCCGCCTATGACCAGGCTGATGTCCCGGCCTTCCGGGGTGGCGATCAATCCTTTTAGTATGGGGATGAGCAGGGCTAGATTGTGGCGCGGGTCTAATGGCCCCACTCCTAATATATAACGCTCCGGCAGCTTATAGCGCTGGCGCAGGGACCGCAGATCGGCGCCGGGGTCCTGGGGATGAAAGATATCCGTGTCTACGCCTTGCGGGATCACTACGCACTTGTCTTCCGGGATATTCAGCCGCTCGACTATGTCTTTGCGGGTGTGTCGGGACACGCAGATGAGTTGATCCGCGCGCATCAGCCAGCGCCGGTAATGGCGGGTAAGGCTAGGATCGGGCACCCATTGCGGGAAGATCATGGGCATTATGTCATGAACCGTAGTCACGGTTTTTATGCCGGGCAGCCGGGGCGTGAGCATGCTGGTGCTGTGGAACAGGTTGACCCCGGAGGCCTTGAGGCTCGGCCAGAATATGGGCAGGTCCCAGCGGTATATCGCCGGGTTGACCAATGATTCCGGCCAGCGATGGATGTCCAGGGTGAAGTTATCCTGGTCCGGCAAGCTGATCAGGGTCTTTTTGCGTTCGAAATCCCGGAAAAAATATCCGAATAGGCGGTAGCGGTTGTGATGGTCGAGTTGGGCCAAGTTGCGGGCCAGATAGCCTTGGAACAGGGGTATGCCGCGGGCCCCTTCCAGATTCACCCCCACCGAGATGGCGACGTTCATCATCGATTAAGTTTAGATTTTAAAGTAGGGGTCTACAACCGCTCGGTCATGGCTTCGGGGTGTCGGGAGAGCTATAATTATTGGGATGTCGAGTGCCAAGATATTGGTCATCAAACTCGGGGCCATGGGCGATGTGGTGAGGACCACGCCGCTGCTGCGGATATCCGGTCCGGATGTGACCTGGGTGACGCGGCCGGAGTCCGCGGTCCTGCTTCCCGTTTCGGATATGGCCGAGGTGCTGACTCTGGCGGAGGCCGCCCGGCTGCGCGGCCGGCAGTTCGATCTGGCCTTATGCCTGGACGATGAACCGGAGGCCGCGGCCATAGCGGGTTCGGTCCGGGCGCATGAGCATATAGGCGCTTATCTGGATGGCTCCGGCCGGCTGGCCTATACCGAATCGTCTCGGGAGTGGTTCGACATGGGGCTGCTGTCCCGGCTGGGTCAAACCGAGGCTGACGGGCTCAAGCTGCGCAATAGGCGCAGTTATCAGGAGATACTGTTCGCCATGCTGGGCCGGAGATTCTCCGGAGAAGAGTACCGGATAGCGGCCGTTCCGGCGGCGCGGACGGCGGGCGCTAAGGTCCGAGTCATCGGGATAGAGGACCGCGCTGGGGCCCGATGGCCCATGAAGGTCTGGCCGCACTATGAACGACTCGCGGTCCGGCTGCGGCGGGAGGGTTTTGAAGTCAGGAATTTCTCCCAGCAGCCGGACCTTTTGGACCATGTCCGGGCCGTAGACGGCTGCGACCTGATCGTATGCGGAGATACCTTGACCATGCATTTGGCTTTGGCGTTATGCAAACCCACGGTCGCGTTGTTCACGTGCACCAGCCCTTATGAGATATACGGTTATGGGCGGATGCGAAAGATCGTGAATCCGCGGCTCCACGAGTGTTTCTATCGCCGGGATGTGGCGCCGGGGGCCGAGGATGACATCCCGCTGGAGCGGGTGGCGGCCGAGGTGGCGGGCTGCGCCCGGGGCCCGGTCCAACCGGGCTGAGCGCGAAGTCCAGGGGCGCAAGGCGCGGACGATCTTAAGGCCGGGGCGCGGCTGCGGCCAGTATGGCGTGGGCGGCTTCCAGGTCGCCGGCGGCGATCTTAGCGAACACATCCCGGAGTTCGGCCTGTTGAGTGAGCTCTTGACGCCAGCGCCGGCCCCAGCCCGTCCCGGGGAGATAGCGCCCGCAGGCGGACTCCAGCAGGACCTTCCAGCGGGGCCGGGGCGTCTGCAGCGAGCGAAGCCGGTAGGGGACGCTTATGAAGTCCTGGATATTGCGGCTGAGGTTGCGGCGCAATGAGGTGTTTTCCGCCAAGCTGGCCTCGACCTCGGACACCGTATTCTGCCAGTCCGCGGACGTCAGCCGGCGCAGGGCGGCCTCGGCGTTGGACTTTATCTTGAGCAGGGCCTGGCGATAGCCTTCGCCCCGGCGCTTGTACGCGGAGCGTTCGTCTTCCGGCACCGGGCATGAATCTATGAGCGCTAAGAGGTCCGGCGAAAGGAACCCGGCCTCGCCATCCAAACGCTGGAGCTCTTCTTCCAAGGCGGCCACGGTCAGCCAACGGGAGGCTTCTTTCTGCTTGGCGCCGAGGCTCAGCAATAGGTCGCGGCTCAGGCGTTGCGCATCCTGGGCCGGATCCGCGGCCGCGGTGAAGTCCCGGATGGCGGCGGCGGCCCGTTCCAGGGCCTGGCGCCTGCGGCCGAACGCCGGGTCCAGCGGGGCCGAGGCGGCCTGGTTCTGGAGCGAAGCTTCCACCTCCGGTTCCAAGAGCTGGGCCGGGCTGTAGCGGCCATCCCGGCCGGCCCGCCGGGCCAGTTCCCGGTTCTGCTGTAGGCGCATGCGGTCCTCTAGATTGCGCAAGTCATAGCGCATGCCGTGCACGGGATAGATCAGGGTCGCATAGTCCAGCTTGCCCGTCTCCAAGAGTTTGGGCGCGCCCGGAGCCCGGCGCTGATTGAGAGCGTTCTGTATCGCCAATAATCGAGGGGAGTAGCCGTGGAGGTTGAAGCGGCTGAGCCGGTCATAGTAGGAACCGGAGAATCCGGCCGCGGACGCCGCACCCGGGGCCGCGGCTTTGCCGTCCTCTGACTGGGTTATGATCCGATTGGACATGTTGCCTTGGCCTTCGAACATGCCTTTGAGTATCTCCTGCCGCTCCTCGGCACTCATCTCTTCATCCGCGCGCATGAGCTTGGAATCCAGGCTGCTCTTCTTGAGCCGTCCGTAGGTGCTTTTGCCCACGTGTTCCGGATTCACTTGGAAGCTGCGCGAGGTGTTGCGCAGCAGCGCGTCCTCGAACTGGCGGCTGCCTTGTGCGTCGTCTCGAGCCAGTCCGACCGCGACTTGAGCCGCGGACTCCGGGCTGTCCGTTATCCATTTTCTTATGTCGGAGAGCCGTTGGTCGGGGTCGGCGGCCGAGGAGATGCGCCCGCCCAGAGGGGAGCGCAGTACGCGTGCGGCCAGGGAGTCCGCCACTTCCGGATCGCGGGCCAGCGTCTCTTGCATGTTGCGGATGGTGTCGGATTGGGTCTGGCCGGCGGCAGCTCCGCCCGCCACATCTTCTTGGGCTTGGAGCGGAGTCAGCAGGAGGCTGAGCCACAGGCCGGCCGCGCGGGGGATCATGGCTGGGTGCCGGTCGAGGGGCTTATCCGGTCCGTGGGTTCCAAGGCGGCGGCGTGGAATGGCGCGGGCTTGCGGGATTTGGAGGGCGTCGGGGCAAAAGAGAATACGGTCTTGTGTCCGGCCTGCGCGCGGCCCAGGTCGTCCACCGTGGCCCGGCCCAGGAAGAATTGGGCGGAGGGCACGTCCTGGCGGGCTTTGCCGGGAATCTCCACGAAGCTGTGCATGGAGCTTTGTTCCGGGTCGTTCCAACGGATGACCGCGTAGCGGCCGTTGGGCGAGATCTGCAGGGAGTCCAGGCGGGGAAAGGGGCCGATCTCCCAGGGGGTGTTGCCTATGTAGGTCTTGACCGCCGCGAACCAGCCTTCCTTGCGTTTTATGGCTATGAGACAGGTCTCGCCGTCCTGGGAGAATACCAGGGGAGCGCTCTCCGGGATGAAATCCGGGCCATCCTCGCTCCAGAGTTCTTTGCCTGCGGGGCCGAAGAAGCGCAGCGTCCTCTGGGCATCCAGGACCTTGGTCTTGAACGTGTTCCAGGAGGTGCGCTTCTCCAGGGTCCAGGCGAAACGATTGTCGGCGGCGGTGCCGCCGTCTATGATCTTGGTGAATACTCGGGCCATGCCCGTGTCCTCCCAACGGCCTAGTCCGATCTCGCCGGCGAGGTTGCCGGCCGCGTCGTAGTAGAGCAGGGATTTGGGGGCCCGCAGCCAACGGGCTTGGGAAGCGGGGATGGCGGCGCCTTCCTGGGCCGATGCGGCGGCGGCTAGGATGCAGAAGAAAATGGCGGCGAACCAGGAGCCCGGTAGCCTATGCATTCAATCCGATGCCTTTTCGACTTTGATCTGACGACCCGTCCGCGGGAAGAGATGCACGGCAAAGGGCTGGGTCATGACCTGCATGGTCATACCGCTGGGCTTGGTCTCGAGATAGCGTATGCTCAGGACCGTATCCGAGCTCGTCGTCTCCAGCCATTTTACTCCATAGCCCCCGGTGTTGCGCTGGCCCAGGAATACGAAGACCGCGAATTGCTGGGAGAAGTCCGGGGCGGAGGGCGCGGCTTGGCCGACCGCGGCCCAGGCCGAGGCCCACTCCTCAGGGGACGTCGCCACCCGATGTCCGCTTTGGGACGACGCGCAGAATTGTCCTTTCCATTCCATGTTCGAGGCCTCCGGGCCCGCGGCCCTTGGGGTGGACGCGGGGTCGTGATCAGGTGCGGGCCGTCCGCATGCGCCGCAGAATAATGACAGCGCCAGCGCTAAAGCGGCGGCGCCCTTATCCATGGCTGCCGCCTATCAGCATGCGTGGGATGCGGATGGTGGGCATGCCGTCGGATACGGGCACGCCTTGGCCGTCCTTGCCGCAGGTGCCGATGCCCCAGCCGATATCCCAGCCCACCCGGTCTATGGCGCGCAGGGCTTCGCTGCCTACTCCCATGAGGTTGGCATCGCGTACTAAGTGGCGTATCTTGCCGTCTTCCACCCAATAACCTTCGTCCACCTCAAAAACGAATTCGCCCGTGGCCGTATTTACTTGGCCGCCGCCCATGCGCGTGACCAATATCCCGGCTTTGAGGCCGCGCAGGATCTCCTGAGGGTCGTCCGGGCCGGGGGCGATGTATAGATTCGACATGCGCGGTATGGGGCGGCAATGAAAGGATTCGCGGCGGCCGTGGCCGTTGGAAGGCCGCCCGGCTTTGAACGCGCTGACCCGGTCATAGAGGTAGTCCACCAGTACGCCGTCTTTGACCAGCACCGTGGGCCGGGCCGGAACCCCTTCGTCATCGAAGCCAAAACTGCCGCGATAACAGGGGATGGTGGGGTCGTCGATCACGGTGACGTTGTCCGGGGCGACCTTTTGCCCGAGCTTGCCTTGGTAGGCGGGGGAGGTGCCCTCTTGGACCAGGTCCGCCTCCAGGGAATGTCCGATGGCCTCGTGTATGAGCGTGCCCCCGGCCGAACTGGATATGACTACGGGCATCTCGCCGGCTTGGGCCTGGGGCGCGTTCAGTTTCGCCAAGGCCCGGGCGGCTGCGGCCCGAGCCACGGCTAAGGGCCGGGATTCGTCTAAAAGTTCGTAGCCCTTGAGGCCGCCGATCACGGCTTGGCCGGTCTGGAGCATGCCGTCTTTTTCCGCCACCACGCTTATGGAGAGCAGCACCGCGTTGCGCAGGGCCCGGCAATGCGCGCCTTCGCTGTTGATCAGAAGCACTTCCTTGCGGCCTTCGCCGTAGGATAGGGATACTTGGCGGATATGCGGGAAGCTTCCGCGTACCGCTGCGTCTATGCTATGCAGCAGGGCGATCTTATCGTCCACGGGCACCTGGCGCGGATCCTTGCGCACCGGTGTGCGCCAGACCAAGGGGTCCGGCAGGGGCGGCGGCGCGGGCGGTTGGCCCGGGCCTAAAAGTTCGCGGCGTAGGCGCAGGGCTTGGCCCGCGCATAGGCTGTTGGCGCTGCCTTGCAGCGTCTCCACGGCGGCGTCGCGGCGGCGCAGGAAGCGCAGTCCCGTGCCGCGCTCGGATCCGTGGCTCATGTCTTCGACCCGGGAATCCTCGAATCGTATGGAAGCGGACGAGGATTCTTCCAGGAATACTTCTCCGTAGTCGGCGCCTTGTACCGCCCGCGCCAGGTCCGCGCGGGACACGGATTCCAGATCGCTCATGTCTTTTTCCGCGGCAGGCACACGGTCACGGTCGTGCCTTGGCCCAGCTTGGAGACCAGGCTCACGCGTCCGCCGTGCAGGGCGGCCACTTTCCGTACGTAGGGCAGGCCTAGGCCCCAGCCGTCCACCTGCCCGGTGAAGCTGGATTCGACTTGGTGGAACTGGCTGAAGATCCGATCCTGCTCCTCCGGCGGTATGCCCGGGCCGTTGTCCTGGATATGCAGCCGCACCTCTTCGCCCTCGGCGTCTATCCAGACCGACACCTTCTTCTTGGGCTTGTCGCCGAATTTGACCGCGTTCTCCACCAGGTTCTTGACCACGTCGCCCAGGAATTTGCGGTCTCCGGTGACGGATAGTCCGGAACTCCGGAAATCCACGATAGCTTTATTGGCCGTCAGCCAGTCCTGGAAGCCGGAGATGGCTTCGGAGACCACCTCGTCTAAGGGACAGGGCGCCAGATCGAGATTGTTCTCCGGGCTTTCCAGCGTGGTGTAGCGCAGGAGCTTGTCCACCAAGCCGGCCAGCTTTTGGCTTTGGGCGGCTATGGATTGGGCGGCTTTCAGGGTCATGGGATCCGGGGCGTGGGCCGCGAATTCGTCCAGGATGATGTCCGAGAAGCCCATGACCGCGGCCAGCGGGGTCTTGAGCTTGTGGGATATCAAAGATAAAAATGTGCGCTTCAGGCTCAATTTCTGGGCTTCCTCGGTCACGTCGCGCAGGATGAGCAGACGGCCGGCCATGTTCCCGGAGCCGGTCCGGCCCGGGGCTATCCGGGTGGCCTTGCCCGCGAGGATCAATAGTTGGGGCTGGTCGCGGCGCAGGGTCAGATCGTAGGCGTCCTCGGTCCCGGCCATGAGCGTTTCCAGCGGCGGCGTCGCGGTCATGCCTTGGAGCGCGCCGCTTAAATCCACCAGTTCGGTGCCCACGGAGAAGAATTTGCGCGCCGCATCGTTGGTCAGCAGGATGCGGCCGGCGGCGTCGGTCATGATGACCCCATCGGTTATCTGGGTGAATACCGTGCTGAGCTTGAGCTGCTCTCCTTTGAGCGAGGCAAACAGCGTGGCGTTGTCTATGGCCACGGCCGCTTGGGAGGCGAAGGCTTCGAACGTGCGCAGGTCGTCCTCGTGGAAGGCGCCGGTGCTCTTGTTGATAGCCTCGATGACCCCGAGCAGGCGGCCTTTGAACAGCATGGGCACGGCTAGGATGGATGCGGTCTTAAAGCCGGATTGCTTGTCCATGCGCGGGGACCAGCGGGGATCGCAGCGCAC
Source organism: Elusimicrobiota bacterium (assembly GCA_041660645.1). GTDB lineage: Bacteria > Elusimicrobiota > Elusimicrobia > UBA1565 > UBA9628 > UBA9628. The sequence goes on from JBAZVY010000014.1 coordinate 19,695, forward strand.
GTCGTTGATGATCTCGGGTGAGCGGTTCTTGGCTACGCAGCCCGCGATGCCCTGCCCCAAGGGCAGGCGCATGCGGGAGGTCTCCTCGCCTAGGCCCAGGGCGGTGTGGAAGTACAATTCGCCGCTTTTTTCGTCTAAGAGCAGCAGGGACGCGGTCTCCGCGTCCACGACTTCGGCGGCGAGCTTCAGGACGGTGACCAGCAGATCCTCCAATTCCAGCTTGGAAGACAAAAGCCGTCCCACCTCGATGAGTAATTCGAGATTCTGCGCTTGGTTGTGCGCCATGCCTCAAAGGTACCAAATCTCGTCGTAGTAAGGAAGCGGCCGAGCCGTCTGGCGCGGTCAGCGGCGGTTCGGCTCGAAGGCGAAGCCCGACATGGCGGCGGTGGCGGGAGCCACGTCGAATGTGAAAAGACGCTCCGGCCGCGTCAGCCGTACGATCCGGGTCTCCGCGATGCGGCCGATATCGGCGAGTTGGTCGCCCAGGCCGTTGGTGCCCGTCTGGCTGGACCAGTAGAGCACGTTCTGGGAGCCGTCTTTGGCGCGGAACCATCCCAGAAACACCACGGCATGGCCGCGGCCGTTCTTCCAGGAGATGTTCATGAAGTCGCCGGGGCGGGCCTGCTTTTCGGATACCACGACGCCCAGTCCGGAGTAATTCACTAAGGCCTGGAGGTTGCCGTAATCGTCACCGTTCCAACGGCCCCAGAATTTTACGCCGTCCTGGCGCCGGCTGCCGTCGGGTTCCTGCATGCGCAGGGCTTCGGCCCGCTCCGGGGAGAGGGGGGAAAAGGATCCTGCGAATATCAGGTTCAGGGCTTCTATGAACGCGGCATAGCTGGCCCCGGTGCAGAAGCTGGTGGGGCGAGGCGGAACGAGGAGGGGGCTTCCGAACAGGCTCAGGGCGTATCCGATGGGCGATTCCGGCGGCGTTGCGTGCGGGCCGATGAAGTAGCCCCCGCCATCCGGGGCGTTTTTTTGGACCGTGTCTATGCCTTGCAGCACTAGACGGTTGAACCCGGACACGTACTTTCCGAATATCCGGTCATGGTCCAGGTGCTGGGCTTTGGAGGCTATATCTTCGGCCCGTAAGTAGAATTTCTTGCCGTCGTCCGGGGTGGGGGTCGGTGCGGCGGGCAGCAGCGGCAGCGCCGGCGCTCCGGGCAGCGGCGCCGCCGGCGTTTGCCCGCCGGAGCTTAGCAGCGAAAGGGCGCGTTCGTAGGCTAGGGGCAGCCGATCGGCGGGGGCGGCCGCCAAGGCCGGAGCTAGGCTGATCGCTAGGGCCAAAGCCGTTAGGATCCGCATATAATATGATTTTAGCATGCCTGTCAATAAGTCGGGCTATCTAGGTATAATCTAGCAGCGCTGACGCGCTTTGGGAGAGGCGGCCGCGCCGTTTCCGGCCAGATCGGGGACGGTCCGGGCCGCCCAGGCAGTAAGATTTAAGGAGAGGTGGCCGAGCGGTTTATGGCGGCGGTCTTGAAAACCGCTGAGGGTTAACAGCCCTCCGGGGGTTCGAATCCCTCCCTCTCCGCATTTTTTATGGAAAAATCTAGACTGTTGGTGACCGGGGCCAGCGGGTTCATCGGCAGCCGGCTGGTGCGCGGCTTGGCTCGGGATTGGGACATCCTAGGCACGTGCTGGTCTCAGCCGTCCGGGCCCCGCATGGTGCGGATGGATCTGGCCGATCCTAGGGACATCGAACGCGTGTTCCAGGCCGCGGCGCCCGTGGCCGTGGTCAATGCCGCGGGTATGGCGGACCCGGATAAGTGCGAACAGGCCCCGGACATCGCGGCGCGGGCCGATCGCGATGCGGTGGCGGTATTGGGTCGGCTGTGTCGTGACCGCGGCGCACGATTGGTCCATTTTTCCACGGACTTGGTGTTCGACGGAGAGGGGGCTATGTATAAAGAAGAGGCCCTGGCCCGGCCGTTGAGCGTGTATGGCCGCATCAAGCTGGAAGCCGAACAACTTTTGCGCGACGTCTGCCCGGGGGCCGTGTCCCTGCGCGTGGCCACGGTCTATGGCCGAGCCCGGTCCGGCCGGCCCAGTTTTCTGGATACTCTGTGCGCCCGCCTGCAGCGCCGCGAGCAGGTGCCCTGCTTCGCGGACCAGTGGCGGACCGCTACTTATTGCGGCCAGCTTCCGGAGGTCGTGGCTGCCCTGCTGCTGCGGCCGGAATTAGCCGGGGTGTTCCATTGGACCGGGGCCACCCGGGCTTCCCGGTATGAGTTCGCGCTCGAGGCTTGCCGGGTGTTCGCGTTGGATGCCAGCCTGGTGTTGCCCGCGCGCATGTCGGATATGCGCTTCATCGCGCCTCGTCCGCGCGATACTTCATTGGATTCGAGCCGGCTGGCCGGCTGGCTCGGGATCGAACCGCTGTCTTTGCCGGAGGGCTTGGCTGCGGCGCGGCGGGAAGTCCCGGGCGCTTAGGATTCTACCGGCAGTGCGGATTCGGCCGCGGGAGCGGCTTTGGTGTTGACTAGGTAGACCCCGAACAGCACTAGGGGCGCGCCTAGCCCCATGCTGGGGCTGAAGGCTTCGCCCAAGAACAGGACGCCCAGGGTTATGGCGACTAAAGTATTCACGTAAGCGTATACGGCGACTTGGGTGGTGGGCAGTTTGGATAGGGCGTAGACGTAGGAGCCGTAGCCCACGATGGAGCCGAAGACCACGAGATAGAGCACTGCCATGGCGCTGGACGCGGTGGGGTGATAGCGGGGCAGTTCCCCCAGGGCCAGGCCTGCCACCACGAATATGAGCGAGCTGACCGACATCTGGATCGTGGCGCTCATGAGCGGCCCGGTTCCGACCGGGCGTTTTTTGGAATAGACCGAGCCGACGGCCCAGGAGATGGATGATAGCAGCAGGGCGCAGATGCCTTCTACGAACCCGGACTTCGGGTCCGCCGCGGCTATCTGCGGCCAGAGCGCGGCGCCTAGGCCCAGAAAACCCAGGCATAATCCGGCCACGGCTCGGCGCCGCACGTTCTCGCCGCTGACCCAGGCGAAAGCCGCCATCCACAGGGGCGTGGTGACTATGACCAAGGAGGCTATGCCTATGGGCACCCATTGCGCGGCCCAGGACAGCAGGCTATTGCCTACGCCCAGCAGCAGGGTGCCGGCTATGGCCAGGTCCAGCCATTCCCGGCCGCGCGGCAGGCGTTCTTTGGCGGCCAGGGCCATGGGGCCCATGGCCAGGCTGGCGATGACGAAGCGCGTGGCGCAGAACAGCAGGGGCGGCATGTCTTGGACGCCTACGCGGATGGCCAGATAGGTGGTGCCCCAGAAGAAGCAGACCAGCCCCAGGGCCACCCGCGCCAAGGCCGGTTCGCCTACATGTTGGCCGCGGTGGGGATGTCGAGATCCGGGGCCGAGGGCGTCCATATCGATATTTTAGCGTTTTATCGTCAGCTTGACCGCAACCTTTACCGGGGCTACACTAAAGGCTATGGCGACTAAGCCGATCGTGGCGGTGGCGGGCGCTACCGGGTTCGTGGGCCAAGCCTTGGTCCGCACGCTCTGCGCGGATCATCGGGTGGTGGGCTTGTCCCGCAATCCGCCGCAGGCGGGGACCGGTCCGGATGTGGAATGGCGGCGCTGCGACCTTTTTTCTTTGATGCAGGTGGAGAAAGCCTTGGAAGGCGCTCAACAGGCGGTATACTTGGTGCATTCCATGATGCCCTCGGCGCGGCTGACCCAGGGTAACTTTTCGGACATGGACCTGATCTGCGCGGATAATTTCGCCCGGGCCGCGGCCCGGGCCGGGGTCAGGCATATAGTCTATCTGGGCGGGCTCATCCCGGATGCCTCGGAACTCTCCCAGCATCTGCGCAGCCGGCTCGAGGTCGAGGCCGCGCTGGGTTCGCGGGGCGTGCCCGTGACCGCGTTGCGAGCCGGTATCGTGATCGGGCCGGGCGGGTCATCGTATAAGATATTCAAGACCTTGGTGGAAAAGGTGCCGCTCCTGCTATGCCCGGCCTGGGCGGATTCCTTGACTCAGCCCGTGGCTTTGCCGGATGTGCTGGAACTTTTGCGCTATTGCTTGGCTCATCCGGCGCGCGTGAGCTGCAGCCATGACATCGGTTCTCCGGATGTGATGAGCTATCGTCAGCTTTTGGAACGTACGGCCGCCATCTTGGGGCTGCGGCGTGTTTT
>JBAZVY010000015.1:0-1853 GCA_041660645.1 Elusimicrobiota bacterium
TGAAGCTGATTATGGAGAAAGTACGGGTCACGAAGAGCGCGATCACCGCCTTCTTGTTGAAATCCGGACCTTGCGCCGCGGGCGGCGTGACCGGCGCTTGCGGCGGCAGCTGCGCTTGGACCCTAGCCTCAGACGTAGGCGCGGCCAATGCGCTCGACGCCGCGGCGTCCTGGGGCTTAGCCTCCGGCGCGGCGGCAAGCGCGGCCTCCACCGCAGTCCGGCGCCAAGAACCGGTGAATAGCCGCTCCAACGCGGACTGTTGCTAGGCCGGAGCTTCGGTCTGGCGTATGGATTCGACCCCGCTCCGCAGCGTCTGCAAAGAGGACTGGGGCGCAGCCGGCGCGGCGGCGATGGGGGCAGATAACTCGGACCGGATCGCGGCAGCGGCGGGCGCGGCGGGAGCATTCTGCGCCGACACGGACCAAGCCGAGACCCGCACCGCCGGCAAGCCCTGCGGGACCAAAGACGCCGGAGCCAAACCCGGAGTCAAGGACAAAACCGGCGCCAGACCGGCTAGCGGGGCCGCTCCGGAGATCGGGGCTAAGATCCGTCCTATCGGCGCGCCCTGGGCCGGAGCCGCGGCCCTTATCACGGCCGCCAATGCGTCCGGACCAGGCGAAAGCAGCGCTATGCAGGCAACAAGTACCGCGGCCAACGCGCGGCTGATGGTCTTTCGCATGGTGATTATAGTCTAACCCAAGCCGGCCCGCCCCGGAATAGGTCTTTGAGGTTGATATGGCCCGGCAGATGGCCTAGACGAAGATGGGACTACGCGCCTTGGACTTTACGCAAGGCCAGGTGCAGGATAGAGCGCACGCCGCTGTCTTGCTCGTATACCAAGGCTCGGCCGAGTATGAAGGCGCTCTGCGCGCCGCCGATGCGGCCCAAGGACATGGCCGCGGCCGAACGCACGCTGCCCTCCGGGTCGCTCAATACCCGGCCCAAGGCTTCGGCCGCCCGCGGCGTGCCCAGTTCTCCCAAGGCCAGCACCGCTTGGAACCGCACCTGCCAGGTGGAGTCCTCGCAAGCCGCACGCTCCAGCCAGGAAGCGGTGAAGGCCTTGCGCGTGCCGCCCATGGCCATGGCCGCGGCGTAACGCACCCACCAAGACGGATCCTTGCGCAGGATCTGCTCCAAACGGGCCACATTGGCATCCGCGTCCACGCGCCCCAAAGCCAAAGTCGCGGCGAAGCGGACCTTCTCGTCCATGTCTTCCACGGCCTCGGCCAAGAACTTCCAGGCCCGCCGGTCTCCGATGTGGCCCAAGGCCTCGGCCGCAGCCACGCGCACCGCCGGCGCCTCGTCTAAGCGCAGCAGCACGGCGCTCAGATACGGGATAGCGGCCGCGTTGCCGGGCCGGCCCATGGCCACCACCGCGTCGCGGCGCAAGCGCGGTTCCCGGCTGCGCACCGCCTCCTGAAAACTCTCCAGACTGGGGAGTTCCGCCACGGAATCGCGCAATTCCTCCCGGGGCAGGTCCGCGGTCGGAGTCAGAAGTTCGGACACGGGCGGGAAATCCGGGCCCGCGGCATGGCCGCCGGCCGGAAACAGGCAAATAAAAACGCCGAGGATCAACGCTGCGCTCATGGCAGTCGCCCCTCGGCGGTAGGCAGTTTAATTATAGCAGGTCAGGCGCCAAAACGGTAGCAGTAGCGCCGTCCCAGGCTCGAACCGAGACTGCTGGCTTTAAGCTTCACGGGGCTAAGGTAGAGCCAGCCGACCTCGAAGCCGATGCCGGCGCATCGGCTTATGGCGAAGTTAGCGCCGGAGCGCGCTCCGGCGCAATCCCCGGAAGATCAAGTCCAGAATACCGTCGCTGAAGCAGAACAACAGGGAGCTCAGCAACATCATAT
>JBAZVY010000015.1:1863-9608 GCA_041660645.1 Elusimicrobiota bacterium
GACCTGCGGCACCATCACCCGCTGCGCCGGATCCAACGGGTTGCTGCGGCGCATGAGGGCCACCGTGCCCAGGCCTATCCAGCTGGGCCAGATGCAGGCCAAGCGCACGCGCCACAGGCTGCGGGGCACGCGCAGGGCGTAGCGCCAACCCGAATCCAGATGATCCAAGGCCTTATCCAGCCAGCGCTGATATGCGGCCGCGATCTCCGGAAACGCCGCCGGGTCCAACAGCCGCTCCGGCTGGGCCAACGGCAGGTAACAGCGCCCCAGGCGCAGGTCCGCGGCCATATCGCGCAATATGTTGACCAACTGCAAGCCCTGGCCAAAGCGTATGCCCAGGCCCAGCATCTCCTGCTGTTCCAGGGCGGAGAACGCGCTCAGATGCGCGGCGCAGATCTTGGTCCAGAACTCGCCCACGCAGCCCGCCACCAGGTAGGTATAGTCGTCCAGGCCCGCGTCGTCCTTGATGGCCACGACCGGACCGGAGCCAGATTCCGGGAACCGCTCCAGGTCCGCGATCTGGCCGGATATTATGGTATAAAGCAGGCCGCTGATCAGGGCCCGGTCGCCCGGCTCCAAGGCGGCCAGAGCCGCGGCGCACTCGTCCAGGCGTTCCAAAAGCATACGCTCCGCGGGCAGAGCCTGCCCCGCGGCCAACTGCGGCACGGACTTGAAATCCCCGCTCTGCATCCGGCGCAATACGTCCAGCCGCAGGTCTCGAGAAACGGCTTTAGTGTCCGCCACCGTATCGCTGGCCCGAGCCAGAAGATAAGCCAGGGATATCTGCTTGCGGACCGGGACCGGCAGTATGCGCAGGGACAGATAGAAGGAACGCGAAACTCCGCGCAGCAGGTCCTCCATAGCCTCCGCGTTCTTGGTCTTGACCATGGCCAGGATCACTTCGTCGGGGCAGAGTACGGGGAGAAGGATATCGCGCGGACCGCGTCTTGTATGCGTTCCAACAGCCCCTTACGTTCGGAACGCGCTACGCCCTCCCGCAAGATCTGATCGAAGGGCCGGCTCCGGACGATCTGGCCCACATGGGGATCGAAACGCGTGGATAATATCGCCTCCTGATCCAGCAAGGCTTCAAAACGCTGGTCCACCGCGGAACCCGCCGGGAAAACATCCAGCCGCCCGCCATCCACTATATACGCCTTCCGGCCGGCGTCCGATTCCGTGTGCCCGATCATGATGTTGGGCGGGCGCATATCCGATACCTTGATCCCGGCCTCGGCCAGGCGCCGGAGCATGTCCCAGACCAAGGCCCGGTCCTCCTCGCGAAAACGCCGGCCTGTGATCATGGCGGCCACGGTCTCTCCGTATATCCTTTCCCGCACGCTCACCAGGACCCCGGCATGGACGGACCGTCCGATATAGCGCGGCCCCACTCCGGCCGCGGCCAAGGTCCGGGCCACGGCCTCTTCCGCATCCGCGGTCTCCTGCGCTTTCTCATCCGCCAGGATGTGTTCCGGAGACAGGGCCACGGTCTTTATGACCGCGCCCGGCATGAGCGGATGCGCGTCCACGAACCCGGACTCGCCCTGGCCCAGCCGCTCCAGCTTGATGCCGCCCAGCCGCCAGGTTCCGCCTTTGAGTTGGAGCCCGTCCAAGCGCAGGCCCGTACCGACCGCCAGCGGAGCCTTGGCCCCCAGGGCTCTCTCGAAATTAGCGATCAACGGCAGCCACGAAGCATCCTCAGGATGCGCGTCGCGCTGGCCCGCCATCCAATCCAGGATATTGGCCTTGGAAGCCGCGGTCATAACCGAAAGCGGGATATCCTGGACCGCCATCATGAAATGCGAACTCACCTGCGGCTTGCCCCGCCCGGTATATACCACGGGCTGATAATGCCCGGTCACGAGCTTATCGGCTATGGCTGGAGTCTCGAACTGGAGCACGAACCCAGGGGAAGCGGTCTTGCGCGAGCTGGTCCGCGCGTAACCTCGCGGAAAGCCGTACTCGTCCGCGAAGTAGGATACGGTAGCCTTCATGGCCCCGCCTCCGGCCACGATATCTTTCAATACATCGAAACTCGTGCCGTGGTACATATACTCCTTGCCGTCTACGGCCGGCATCCGGACCGTGGGCGCCACCCAATATGCGGCCCGCTTCAAAACCGCAGTCAGGCGATGGACCGGATCCGGCGGGACTGCGGCGACCGCGCCAGCCCGATCCGCGGTGCCGGCCCGGAAGGAGGAACCCTCGAATATGCCCTGGGCCGCGGACGGGGCCTGGGCCGCGGACTCGACCTGGCCCTGGGCATCCGGGATATAGGCTGCCTCGGGTTGACCGACCCCCGGCAGATCCGCGGGCGCGGCCGCCGGGACCGCGGCCGGGGCCAAAACCGGCATGGGCATGACCGCAGACGCTGATAACGCCGGCCCCGCCGGCTGAGGCAGAGCCTGGCCTTGAGGCCGCGGCAAGGGCGCCGGCGCGATCGCCCCGCCTAATGCGGACAGGCTCACGGAAAGATACGGGGCGGCCAAGGACTGCACGGAGAACGTGACCGGAGCCACGAAGGTCTGATTAGCCGGGCCCGACTTACTGCGGGCCGTGGCCTGGCTGGACCCTGCTTGGCACAGGGACCCGGACAATAAAAGCGCCGATAACAGATGCGCTGTCATGGTCCGATTAGTATAACCCCGGCCCCTTGACCGCGCAAGGGGCAGACTGTTTCAGGCTTCCTTATAAGGTCGGGATATGAGGCCGCAGTCCCCTTCCGCCCAAACCCGGACTCCGGACAGTCCGGAACCAACCGCCCAACGGCGTATTTCGCCCAAAGTGTAAGCGGCCTGCAAGGAAGCAGCCCGCGCCGCGCGCAGCACATCCGGGACCTGCGCGGGCCCGGCCGGCGCGAACCAAGACCACGGCCGCCGCAGCGGCCGCAGCCCGTCCCGGATCAGGACCGCGCCCCCGGGCCGCAGCACCCGGCAGATCTCTGCCAGCATGCATGCCGGATCCGACACATGATGCAGCAGATCGTCGCACAGCACCGCGTCGAAGCAATGATCCGGCAAAGACAGCCGGCAGGCATCGCCTTCCACTATCCACACCCGGCCCACCAAGCCCAGGCCGCGGGCCTTATCCAAGCCCTCAGGCAGGACCGGCCCGCACATGTCTATGCCCGTGCCTTCGCTGCCTTTCAGGCTAGCTATGACCTTAAGCATGAGCCGGCCTGTACCCACGCCCAAAAAAAGAAGTTTGCTCTTGCCCAAGCCCAATTCCGCGACCCGGGCCAAAAAAGAAGCGTCGCGGCCGTCCAGGAAAGCCCGCCCCTCCGGGCTATCATAAGCCTCGACTTCCAGAAAAGGGTCCCCCCCACCCGCCTGCGGCCGGCGCGGCACATGCAGCATACATGTATTAAACGGAATAGGGTGCCTGGCGTCAACTTATCGGAACTATTATGAGCCTCGTTCGTATGTAGAGCATGGGCAGAGCTCACCGCATACATATTCCTGGCGCGATATATCACGTATACAACCGGGGCAACGCCCAGCAGCCAATTTTTTTCACGCCCAGGGATTGGATACGATTCTTGGCTATCCTGTCGGATCTAAAACGCGACCGCCCATTTAAGCTTTACGCCTATTGCCTAATGTCCAACCACATCCATCTTCTGATCCAGCCGCTGTTATGGTCGCTTTCAAAAATCATGGAGTTATTATCCGGACGGTACGCGAAATACCTAAACAACCGCCTAAAACGGACAGGCCATGTGTTCCAATCTAGATTCCAGCATCGTCTCTGCAGGAACGACTCATATCTACTGCAACTCGTACGCTATATACATCTTAATCCTGTCCGGGCCGGGATCATTGATGCTCCCGCGGCCTGGCCTTACTCCGGACACAACGAATATCTGGGCGGCGGAACCCAGAACCTCATCGACCCTGGACTCGTGCTTTCCATGTTCGATGCGGACCCTGCGTCCGCGCAAGCGGGATATGAACGCTTCGTCCTGGATGGACAACCGGGAGGGCGCGATGATACAGCCAAGGTGAAACCCATAGCCCCCATATACGCATCCGCCCTCCCATTGGACGCCCCAAGCCGCGGCATCGAGATCATTCCCAAGCGTGTTCCCTTGGATATATTAGCCGCAGCTAGCGCCGCGGCCGCAGACATACCGCTGGAGCAATTGCACACCGGATGCAGAATCCGGGCCGTATGCCGAGCCCGCCGGGATTTCATGCATGAGGCTTTCGTGGCTGGGCATAGGACTACTGAGATAGCCGATTACCTGGCGCTGTCCGTATCCGCGGTCTCCAAGGTATTGGTCCGTTCATGCCGGCAAGCCGAATAAGTCCGATAAGTTGACGCCTGGCACCTATAGTATAATGGCGCTATGCCTGATGTGATCATATTCGACGACGACCCCAGCATGGGCGACGTGGCCGGCGAAGTACTGCGCGGCTTCGGGCTCAGCGTGGATCATTTCCTCAGCGGCACGGGCGCGGCCCAGACCGTGCAGGAGACCAACCCCAAGCTGGTGGTGCTAGACATCATGATGCAGGGCATGGACGGGCTCTCCGCCTGCCGGGCCATAAAATCCAACCCCGCCACCAAGCACGTCAAAGTGGTCATCGTCACGGCCAAGAATTTCCAGAGCGAACAGGACCGAGCCCTGCGCTACGGCGCCGACGCTTTCCTGGGCAAACCCTTCCAGCCCGAGGCTTTTGCCCGCTGCGTGACCCGCCTTTTAGGCCTGGATGCTCCAGCCGCGGACCAGAGCCCTACTGCAGCCCCGGCCCCGCCCCTGACCATGTTCCTGCCCGACCATGGCGCGATATTGCAGACCCCGGACCTATGGCTGATATGCGACGCGGGCGCGCGCACCGTAGACGGATTGGACCGGAGGCATCGCCCCCCGGAATGCTGGATGCTGCTCAGCCGCTACCCCGAGGATACCGCACACGTGGTGCGCGCCGGAGCCGTATTGCTGGCCCTGGGCGCCCGCCTGCGCGTGGTCGGTCCGGACACCCCGGAAGGCGACCTCCAGCTCCTGGCCCCGGCCATGTCCCAGGCCGCCGCCACCCAGCCCCCCAACCTGCCCCTGCTCATGCCCCAACGCGAAGGCGAGTTCCACATAGCTCCGGGCGTGACCGGACAAGCCCGGCATACCCGCTATCCCGGCCCCACCCTGGCTTATCGCTTGGAACTATCCGGCCGCAGGATCGTCTACTGCCCCTGGCACCAGATCCCGGCCGCGGCCAAGGCCGACCATGAACGGGGCAAGTTCATAGAATTCTTCCAGGGCGCGGACGTGCTCATCCACGGCTGCGACCAAGGCTCCGGGCCGTGGGAATCGGTCGTGGACATGGCCATTGATGCCGGGGTCAAGAACCTGATATTGCTGCCCGTGACCGCCGCGGCCGCAGCCAACTCCGCGCAAGCCCGGGCCGCGGTCCGCGGCTCACAACTGCGCTGCCTCACCACCGGCCAAAGCCTGGTGCTTTAGGCTGGGTGACGGGGATTAACTTTTAACATTTAGGCTGATCCAAAAGTTAAAAGTTAATCCCCGTCACCGATTACAGCTTGGGCAGGAGCTCGGCTTCCAGGTTGCGGTAGCGCGCGATCACGGATTGCACGAAATCGCGCTTCTGGTTGAAGCTGCCCGGGAAAAAACTGCCCTTGAACCCGGCGATCACCAGATTGCGCAGTTGATGCCGGGTAAGTTTCGCGTGGTTGGCCACGAGCTCCAGCTCCCGGGACACCGAGGTATTGGACACCAGCCGGTTATCCGTACACAGACTGATGGAAAGCCCGTACTCGATCATCTTGCGCACCGGATGGTCCTCGATGCGCTTCAAGGACGGGATGGTCTGCAAGTTGCTGGTCACGCAGACCTCGATGCCGATGCGCTGGCTGGCAATATAATTGGCCAGATCATCCACGTACCGGCGCCGGTCCTTGATCTCCGGGTCCTTGATCATGTTGTGCGCGAACAAAAAGGTGCCGTGTCCTATGCGGTTGGCGTGGCATTGAGTTATGGCCTGCCAGATGGACTCCGGTCCGTAAGCCTCGCCCGCGTGCACGGTCTTGCGTATGAAATGGTCGTGCGCGTACTGATACGCCTCCCAATGGTCGGAAGGCGGATAGCCCGCCTCCTCGCCGGCCAGGTCGAAGCCCACCACGGGCAAGCCCTCGCGGGCCATGGCCACCGCGGCCCGGGCCATCTCCAGGGAAGCCGCGGCAAACACGTCGTCGCGATGCGCGTGCTCCATGATGCGCAGCAGGTCCGCGAAATAAGGCGACATGCCGGGCTTGAAGCGACGCATGGCGCAGACTATGATGCCGCAATGGAAAGGCAGATCGTCGCCCCGCTTGACCGCTCGGGAAGAATTGTGGGCCTTGGCCCCGGCGGCCAAACCCTTGGCCACGGCCTGCACCGCTTCCTTCACGGTCAGGCCGCCGCACACGTTAAGCTGGGGCGCGAACCGCACCTCCATGTAGCGCACGCCCTCGGCCGCGTTGTCCTCCACCAGCTCTTGAGCCACGCGCTCCAGATTATCCGGGGTGCGCAGCACCGCGCAAGTGTAGGCAAAACCGTGCAGATATTCCAAAAGATTCTTGTATGAATCCTTATATACCAGCTCTTTCATGCCGGCCTCGCTGTAGGAGGGCAGCTTGACTCTCTCCTGGCGGGCCAACTCGATGAGGGTGCGCAGGCGCAGGGAGCCGTCCAGATGCAGGTGCAGGTCGGACTTGGGGATGCGCCGGATGAATTCAGAAGTGATCTTATCTTTCATGGGAGTGTATCCTACGATATTTCTCCGCCTCAGGGAACGGACTCCGCCCGCAAACTGCTATAATGCCAGCAAGCCTACCCGGATCTTGGCTATACGCTATCCTTCATCGCAGGAGACTCAATGGCCACATTTTACCGCAAGCGCCGCAAAAATCAGGGTCCTAACAAGAACGAAGAAAAAGTCCAACGCGCGGCCGATGCCCGCAACCGGGACAATTCCAGCGGCTCTTTAGGGACGCGCTTCCCCACGGTAAAGAAACTCAAGATCCAATTGCAGTTCCTCAGCGCCCAGAGCCAGGTCTTGGATGAAAAGACCCTGGACCTCGGCCCCTCGGACAACTGCAAATTCGATGTCCCCTGCCCGGGCCGCTGCGGCGCCGGCGTGTTCGACCTCTATACCGCCGTGCTGCAGGCCGTGCGCAACCGGCAGCCCCTGGCCGAAAACAGCGCCCCTTGCGCGGAACCTTCTTATCCCGGATCGCGCGAAGCCTGCGGCTGCAAAGTCACCTGCCGCATGGAGTTGGAATACAATCCCGAAGCCGCGCCCGCGCCCGGCCCCGAACCAGCCGGCTGAACCCGCCCTACCGGCAGGGCAGCCGAGCGCCGACCGAACGCGCCAAAGTCTCGTAGCGTTGCCGGTCGAAAGTGAACATGAAGCGCTCGTAGCCCTCGAACTTCCCCCCCGCGACGATCCGGCGCGGTTCCAAATACACGTTGAGCTCGCAAGCCGCATCCAAAGCGCCCCTGGCCATCTCCGCTTGCCCCAGCCTCAGCGCGGCTTCCGCGTATAAGAGCCGGGCCTGCAGCATGTTCGGCTCCAGGTTCTGGGCGCGTTTGGCCAGACTCAGGACCTGGCCCCAGGCGCCGTTCTGGCGCAAGAGTTCGGCGTGCATGACCAAATATACGGCATTGGTAGGATTCAAGACTTCAGCCGCTTCCAATTGACGCAAGGCCGACTCCGTAGCGGGCGGGACCTGGGCCAACAACTCCCGCG
>JBAZVY010000015.1:9618-20822 GCA_041660645.1 Elusimicrobiota bacterium
GTCGGACGGGGCCAAGCGCACCGCCTGCTCAGACGCTTCCAAACGCACGGCCGGGTCCGCGGACCCGGCCCGCAGGCCGTCCCAATGCTCCAACAGCCGGCCCGGCAGGGGCGCCAGCAGAGCCAAGACCAGCCCGGCCCAGGCCCAAGCCTTCCAATGCGGCGATTCCCCCATATCGATACGCGGACCGCGCGCCACGGCCAGAGCCGAAAAATAGAGCAACCCCAGAGTGCCCATGTGCAGCATGTTGTCCACCAGGCATTGCGCGGTCATGGCGCAGAATGCGGCCAGGGCCGCTTCCCGGGTCCAACTCGAATCCTCCGGCCGCGGCGCCCGCAGGCTCGACCACAAGGCCGCCAGCAGGAGCAGCAGGCCGGGCCAGCCGGTCTCGGCCAGCACTTCCATGAATTCACTATGCGCGTGTTCGGCCCGGGCTCCGAAATTGATCAGTCCATAGCCGGCCGAAAAATTATGCGCCAAAAAAGCGCTGCCGAATCGTCCCGGCCCGGCTCCGAATATCGGATTATCCCCGGCGATGGCCAAGGCCGCGCGCCATATCTGCGGCCGCTTGAACGCCGAGGCCACCTCCATCTTGCCCAGCGTGGCCAAAGCCAGCGCCGCGGCCAAAGCCAGAGCCAGGACCGCGAGCGTCCATTTTCTATACCGACGGTCCAGATGCCGCCAGGCGAACACTCCGCTGCCGCAAGCCGCGGCCAACAGCCCGCCCCGCGATTTGCAAACGAATATCTGGACCAACGCCAATCCGGCCAATAACCAAACCGCTTTACGCGCCGGCCCATGAGGCCCGTCCCGCCGCAAAGCCGCGGCCAAAGCCGCGCAGAACAAAGCGGCTTGCACGAACGCGGTATAGTTGTAGTAGGGCGGCAGTATCCCCACCCACGGATAGCCCGACACCGGCACCAGCCAGGAAGCCGCGGCCGCTATGGCCCCGAATATGCCCAGTCCCCAGAACCATAGCCCGCGGTCGTACTCATCCCATATGTCGGAGGCTAGGACCAAAAAAGCCGCCAAACCCGCCCAGCGCGCCCAACTATAAAGACCGGTCAAAGGGCTGGCGCTGGCCAGCAAAGCCAGCCCGGACCAGCCCAAAAACATCAGCCACGGCCGCAGCAGTTCCCAGCCCGGCCGCGCCGGACCCAGCAGAGCGACCAGCCACACCGCCAACAATACCGCGCCACCGGCCAGTTGCGAGCGCAGGCCTCCGAATAGGAATCCGCCGAACAGGCAGGCCAACAACAGGCGGCTGGCGAGGCGCTGACTCAAGGCATAGGCCGGCATGCCGGATGGGCTCAGACGGCTGCGCTGAAATCCTTCAGCGCCGCGTCCAGCCTGCGGGCCAGGTCGTCGGTCTTGGCCCGGTCCTTGATCCCGCCCAGGTTGATGCGCACGTTCTCAGCCGCGCACAGGGCCGCGGCCTTAAGCAGATGCCCGGCCGAATGCATATCCGAAAGCACGGCCGCAGACAACGACGGCATCACGGTCTGCACGACCCGAAAAGCCTCGGCCGCCACGCTCGCGGTACGCAGCGGGATCTCGGCCGCGTTGATCAAGGCCGCCTGCATCTTGGCCGCGCGCTCCGGGCTATCCTTGGGCAAGGCGGCCGCTACCATGAACAGGTCGAAAGCCGCGGAATCCTCGGCCGTGAGCTTTTCCAACTCTGATTTGCCCAGCGCAAAAGCCTGACGCGCCTTCTCCAGACCGGGCCGGCGCGATTCCTCGAGTTTTTTGGACTTAAGGCTGATGCCCACGGCCATCATGCCCAAGCCGCAGCCCATGGCCCCGGCTATAGCCGCGGCCGAGCCCCCGCCCGGAGTGGCGTCCGTGGTGGCCATGGCGTCGGCCACCACCGTGGCGGCTTCCTGCCAGGTGGGAGCTGAGCGCAGAGCGCCCACTGCTTCCAGCCGGTTCTCCAGGATCTGCACCTCGGGATTGAAATTCTCCAGGTGCAAGGTGTCCAAAGCCAGTTCCACCAAGGCTTGCTTGGGCAAGAGGCCCACGATCTCGGTAGATACTATCTTGGCCCCATGCTCCGCGGCCAAGCGCATGGCCTCGGCCAAAGTCTTGGCCATGGAAGTGGTCTTATAATCCGTGAGCACCGTGGATATCTGCACCTGCTTGCGCGCGGCCAAGTCTATCTCCTTGCCCCGCACGCAGGGAAGTCCCCCGCCCGAAGCGCGCAAACGCTTGGCAATGTCCTTGCCCGCAACCATGTCGTGGATGTCCAAATTCAAATTGAAGTTCACGATCTGCTGGCGCGCGCCCACAGCCACGGCGCCGGCCGTGGGATGGATATGGTTGGGCCCGAATTCCGGGGTCCGGGCCGGGTCCTTGCCAATAAGATCACGCAGGCCCTCGAACTGGCCCTTGCGCACCGCGGCCAAGTCCTTTCGCTCCGGGATGCGCGCTGCATGGTCATACAGATAGGTCGGGATCTCAAGCTCGCGGCCGATGCGCTCGGCTAATCTCTCCGCCAGGACCACACAGCCCTTGATGTCTATGCCGGATACCGGTATAAAGGGAATCACGTCTACTGCGCCCATGCGCGGATGCTCGCCCTTGTGCTGGGTCAGGTCTATGAGGTCGCGGGACTTCTGCGCCACCTTAAAACAAGCCTCCACCGCGGCTTCAGGCGGAGCTACAAAGGACAATACACAGCGGTTATGGTCAGCGTCGGTCTCTACGTCTAAAATGACCACGCCTTTGACCCCCCGGGCCGCGCCTACTATGGCCTCGACCTTGGACTTGTCCCGGCCTTCCGAGAAATTAGGTACGCATTCAACCAATACGCTCATTGTATCCTCCTAGTAAGACCTAGCCATGACCACGCGGCCGGTCGAAGGCTTGCCGGTAAGTATGCACTTGCCCGCGCCCTTGGCCGCATCCGGCACGTCCTCGGGCAGGGGTATGCAGCGGATGGTGGTCTCAAAGCGCCGCGCCATCTCGTCTTCCTGCTCCGGGGTGCCGGCCCAATGCACCCAGGCAAAGCCCCCGCCTTCTTCCTTAAAGAACTTCTCGAAATCCTTGATATCGTCTATGACCCGGGTGCGGCTGGCCCGGAAAGCCCGAGCCCGCTCCAACAGTTCCTTCTGCATCTGCTCAAGCAGAGGTTTGACCGCGGCCAAGGCCTCGGCCCGGGGCAAGAAGCTCTTGGCCCGCTTGCGCTTGAGGTTCTCGGCTTCGCCCGGTATGTCCAGCACGAAACGCCGAACCAGACACAAAGAGCCTTTTTCCAAGTCTTTGGGCCCGACTTCTATGCGCACGGGCACGCCCTTGCCTTCCCACTCATAGTACTTGGCGCCCGGAGACATGCCCTCGCGCTCATCCAGCCGCACGGACAAGCCCTGGGCCTTTAGTTCGTCGCGCACCTTGCGCGCCTCTTCGAACACCTTGGCCTTTTCCTCGTCGGTCTTGAATATCGGCACCACCACCACATGGATGGGCGCGAGCTTAGGCGGCAATATCAGCCCGTTGTCATCGCTGTGCGCCATGATGAGCGCGCCGATGAGCCGGGTGGACACGCCCCAGCTGGTGGCATAGACGTATTCGAGCTTGCCTTCGGCATTCAAGAACTGGACGTCCGCGGATTTGGCGAAGTTCTGGCCCAGGTAGTGGCTGGTGCCCATCTGCAGGGCCTTGCCATCCTGCATCATGCCCTCGATGCACAAAGTCTCGACCGCGCCGGCGAAGCGTTCGCCCGGGGTCTTGCTGCCCTTAAGCACGGGTATGGCGAGTATATTCTCGGCCACGTCGGCGTAGACGCCCAGCATGCGCCGGGTCTCTTCCCAAGCCTCGGCTTCAGTGGCATGGGCGGTGTGGCCTTCCTGCCAGAGGAACTCGGCGGTGCGCAAGAACAAGCGGGTGCGCATCTCCCAGCGGACGATGTTGGCCCATTGGTTGATGAGCAGGGGCAGGTCGCGGTAGCTTTGGATCCAGCCTTTGAACTGCTCCCATATTATGGTCTCGCTGGTGGGCCGGACCACGAGGGGCTCTTCGAGCTTGGATTCGGGGTCTACGACGACTTGGCCGTCTACGGACTTGAGGCGGTGGTGGGTGATGACCGCGCATTCTTTGGCGAATCCGGCCGCGTGTTTTTCTTCCTTGGCCAGGAGGGATAGGGGGATGAAGAGCGGGAAGTAGGCGTTCTCATGGCCGGTGGCTTTGAAGCGGTCGTCGAGTTCGCGCTGGAGCTTTTCCCATATGGCGTAGCCGTGGGGGCGGATGACCATGCAGCCGCGCACTGGGGAGTGTTCGGCGAGCTGGGCGCGCTTGACTACGTCTAGGTACCATTGGCCGTAGTCCGCGGCGCGGGTGGCTATGCCTTCGGGGCGTTCCGCCGGGGTCTTTTGGGTGGTTGGGTTGCTCATGTCAGCTCCTGGTTGCCTTGGGATGGGATAGGATATCGAATTATGCCCCTGGCGCGCTATATCCTGGGCGGGGAGGGTGGCCCGGCGAACGTATGGGATGACAGAGAACGCAGGGTTTGTTGGGACTGATATTGGTAGAGGGAATAAGAAAATAGTTGTCAGTAATATAATTTATGTTATTATGAGATTTGGTAGCCGGGATAGGCTGAACAATCTACTCTATAGTTAGGACGGCAATACATGTATTCCTTACTCCAAGAAGATTTCCTGCAGGAAATTCGCGAAACACTCGGCAAGGGGCCGTGGGTCAGTGTATATGAATCAGTCGGGTCGCTCCAAGGAATAGAGGGGCGCCATTGTTTTTTCTCTGCGCTGATTCCGAATGCGGAAATTGAAGACGCGCTAAACCATTTCTCGTGGGATCTCAGAATTGGCGCTGGTAAGCCGGGGCACTCTGTATCCTATGAAGACAAAAAAGAGAAGATTGAATATTGGCGCTACGGCGACAGTAGCGGCGTGGTTCCCTTAGTGATACATAGACATTTTCATGGTCTTCTCCCAGAATCTTTTGAAATTCTTGAGGAATTTAGACATTTTCACAATCTCTATTTCGACTCGAAAGCGAACAAATATGTTGCATTGGACCCCGACGGCAACGAGGAGGATGTCGTCCTTGTCTCAGAAAAGTGCATAAAGATTCGCTTGGGCTATCTAAAGAATTTTCTGGCAGTTAAGGACATGCACCTTGCGCTCTTTTTTGATCGCTTTGCATACTCGGACAGGCGACTAGAGGAGCTTGGAATAGAACGCCTTTCCGAAGACATCAAGGAGCCACTATTGTCATTCCATCGGTCAATCGTCAACTTCGGCCATGCCCCGGACAACGAACAAAAAAGCTTTTCGAGAGTGGTGGGCAAGAAACTGATTCCAGGAACGACAAAAGAAGGGAGTGGCTTTTGGCCCTATGCGCCGGAGAAGCAGTATGAAGAGTTCATAATCGGCACGGACAAAGAGGGCCGTCCGGTTCAATATACGTGCGATTCCAACAAGCTCCGGAATTACTTTGGCGCCAATCCAAAGGCGCCACACCAATTGACGCCGGTCTTTTTTAGACGGGAGGTCTTAAGCAAGTACTACTCCAATCCGAAGCGCTTTTCCGTTGAAGACGGATATTTGCGATGTGGCGGCCTATGGGGCCTCCGCATGGACAATAACCATGATAAGTATGTAATCGTCTATCTGTGCGATCTCGGGGACGACTTATCGCATCAAGAGCAGCTCTATTGGAAATCATACAACGTGCTTCCTGATGGCGCAGAAAGCGATGTGAATTTCAAGCGGAGCATTCTTGCACAGTTCACAGACCCAGAGCGGGCGGATTTAAAGTTCAAGATGAAATTTGACTCCTTTAGTGAGACGTGGAAAAAGTCTCTCGGTTGGCCACTGTTTAAGCCTTTGCGCCACGAAGATGAGCACTTCTATACTTCCCTTCGAATTCCGATTGTCGAAGATGCCTCTGAACTAGACAGCCAATCTCTTGCACTCGCAAAAATTATAGTGGATTCAATTAACGAAGCTGAACTGGTTCGTCAGTGTTCTGCCATCCCAGCGGATGCCAAGGGCATTGCGAAGCTCGAGATTTATTTCCGTGAACATGGCTTCGCCGATTACGACCGGCACATTAAGTTTTTGCGCGATTTATTTGACCTGAGGAACGGGGCAGGACATCGAAAGGGCGACAAATATGATCGTGCTGCTGAACGGTTTCGTGTCGATGAACTGCCACCGAGCAAATGCTTCGAGACAATTCTCATGGAGGCGTCAACGCTGCTGGACTACTTAAATGATTGGGTTTCAAAAACACAGAAGGCTTCCTAACATACGGTCCTGCGGGCGCTCGCAAATATGATGAGCCGAATTGGGCGGGTAATTTTAGATTTGATTCGGCATGGTGAACCAATTGTGTTTTAGTTTAATGACGGGCCATTTTGAACATTCAGAGTTATACAATTCCGTCATCTGCATAAAAAGCACATCGTGATCGGAGAGCGTAATGAAAAACTATAAGTGGGTATCGGCTCAAGACCTCAATCGGTGGGCAGATAAGACAGAATCCAGAGGACTCCTGCCGGAGCTCATCCGACGATTGGTCCATGCCACCACTGACGTAAAAGAGCTTGAGTATGTAAATTTTTCAGGCGGAGAAGAAACTCATCGGCCTGGATACGACGGCGAGACCCGGGTCAAGGCTGGAAATGCCAAGGTCCCGGCGGGCCTCACATTTTGGGAGATGGGGACCGACATCAGCATTAGGGCCAAGCTCGAAAAAGACTATTCCAAGAGAGTGAAGAAGCGCGGGGCTGGCGATTTCTCCGACGCGAACTACATCGCAGTTACTCCCCGCGACTATCCGGGAAAGAAGCGGTGGATTGACGAAAAGAGCGCGCTTGGAGATTGGCACGAAGTCAGGTTATATGACTCCGACGATATCGAACAATGGCTAGAACTGGCTCCCGCTGTGGGGATTTGGCTCTCGGGCTATGCTTCGAGGCGTCCAGAAAACATCTGCGATATCTCAACGCACTGGGAGAATCTGAAAGGATCACTCAAGCGCCCTCTTCCTCCCAAGATATTATTGACGAGCCGGCAGGCAACCATCGAAGCAATTAGTTCATGGCTAAAAGGGACGCCGGCGCCACTAGCAATCCGCGCCGAATCGCCACAGGAAGTCGTTGATGTGTTTTCGGCCTGGGTTGCGTCTCTCCCTTTGGAAGAGCAGTCAAGAATCGCTAGCCGCGCCGCAATCATCGAGGGCGTCGATCCGTGGCGGGTGTTTGCAGATTCAAAACAACCGCTTATCATGATTCGGGCAGAACAACTCGAGCTAACCCCAGAACAGGTTGCCGAGGCGTATCGAAAAGGGCACCATGTCCTCGTTCCCGTGTCGCTGATGGCACCGCACGAAGGCGGATCCCATCGTCTTGAACGGATGGACCGCTTCGAGCTTCAAGAGGGCCTTCAAAAGAGCGGAAATTGCGAAGAGCCGGAAGCCCGTGCTCTTGCACAGCACGCCGGCGGATCTTTTTCAGTTCTCAAGCGCAAATTCGCTTCGGCGCCACTGACGAAGACACCAAAATGGAGCAAGGGTACTCCCGCGGCAGACCTCGCCCCGCTTCTACTTATGGGCGCGTGGAGTGACAAGGTTCCTGCAGACAAGGCAATAGTCGCTAAATTCGCAGAACGCCCTTACGAGGAAGTGCTGCGCGTTTTGGGCCAGTGGCGAAACGCCGCTGATGCACCTGTGCGTTGGGCCAACGGAATCTGGGAATTCGTTTCGCCCCTGGATGCGTGGACTCTGCTTTCGAAGTCCCTCACATCTACCCAGCTGGACGCATTTGAGGACGCAGCACGTACTGTCCTCGGCCAAGATGCCCCGATGTACGAACTGCCCAAAGAAGATCGCTGGTGCGCCCAGATTCACGGCAAGTTCCCTATCTATTCAGATGAACTCAGAGAAGGCCTCGCGAGAAGCCTCGCGTTGCTCGCAATTCATGGCGCATCCGCACAGCTCGCTGACCCAATACCATCGGATGTAAGGGCCAACCGCGTCGTCTGCGGGATTCTGCCGGCTGGCGCAAGATGGCAACGCTGGGCCTCGCTCGGGCACCTTTTGTCACTTATTGCTGAAGCAGCTCCAACGACCCTCCTCAACTCAGTTGAAGAAGATCTGCGAGGCGCTGATTCAGAATTGCCCAAACTTTTCGATGAAGAGGGTGGCGGCATCGGTGGCCGCGCGGAGCATACGGGCCTTCTTTGGGCTCTTGAGCGGCTCGCATGGGCGCCCGAACATCTAAGCCGAACGGCACTCGTACTCGCAAAGCTAGACGAGCGAGATCCGGGAGGGCGCTACGCCAACCGCCCGGGCAACAGCCTCGCTGAGACATTCTGTGCATGGATGCCCCATACGGCAGCATCCCTGCCCAAACGGATTGATACCGTGCGTCTTGTCATAGACCATCATCCGCAAGCAGGATGGAAATTAGTGCTCGCGCTTATGCCCGAAATGCACTCCGCCATGTCTAGTCGAACGACGCCAGAGTGGCGTCCCTGGGCGGAAAGCTGGAAGCGAATCATAACGAACGGCGAATGTTTTCAAGGACGACAAGGATACGTTCATTTGGCGATCAGCGCTGCAGAGGAGATTCCGGCGCGATGGGCCCAGCTGGCGCCAGATTTTGGGAACATCTTCCATTTTAATCCGGCAGACCTCGACCTAGCTCTCGCCGCTTTAGATCGCTCTGCAGATTCAAACCTAGCCTCGGACCAAAAGCGCCAAATATGGTCAGCGCTTCAGGAACAAATTCAACGGCATCGCAGCTTCTCCGATGTCGCATGGGCTCTGCCGCCTGCTGTTCTGACCAAACTCGAGGTTATACAGCAAAAACTCAAGCCAACCGATCCCGTCGACATCGCGTTGCCTTTCTTCAAGAATAACTATGAGAACCTTGGCGACCGCTCGCTCTCCTGGGAAGAACAGGAGAAGCTCCGTTTGAAGGTCCGGGCAGAGGCCGTCGCTGTGATAATAAAATCTGGCGGCTTTGCCGCAGTTTCCCAACTCGCCAAATTCGCTGGCGATGCTATTGGAGTTGGGGTCGCCTTGGCTGACATAGACGGGGGCGCACACGAAAGTGACGTGCTGCCCGCCCTGTTAAATTGCGGAGACAAGGCGCTCGAAAACCTCGCCTTCGGGTATTCGGCCCGTAGAGTCAACTTGCTGGGGAGGTCTTGGCTCGATAAACAGCCGCTTAAGAATTGGAAGCCAGTGGAAACGGCACGTGTGCTCTTTTCAATGTCGTTTGAGCGATCGACCTGGGATTACGTCGACAGTCTAGGTGGCCCTATCAGCGTAGAATATTGGCGCATTGCTCGATATTTCCCGCCGGATGCCACCAATGACGTTGTATTCGTGACGCGGGAACTCATCGGAGCAGGGCGCCCAGCAGCAGCTATCGATTTCCTCGCAATGGCGGGCCATAAGAAGAATTGGCCAGAGTCCACAGTCCTCCTGGAGCTCTTTGAACAAGCGCTACAGACGCCACCGACCGAAGAGCGGCTGCTCGATGCTTACGAAGTGGATGTCATCTTTAATCGGCTGCGCGCAGCCACCGATATCGATGAGTCCAGACTCGCGAAGCTCGAGTGGGCCCTTTTGCCAGCCATGAACGGACACGAGCAATCCCCAGAAACACTTCATCGGCTGCTTGCGCGTGATCCGAACTTCTTTGTCGAGGTCCTCCTACTTGCATATCGCGCAAAGCACCGGGACAAATCAAAAGATATTGGACTTGCCGAGCCCGAAAGACAGCAAGCCGGCCGGGCTAGGCAGCTGTTGGAGGATTGGCACCGAGTTCCGGGCACTCAGAAGGACGGCGCGGTAAATACCGCAGAACTAGCTGATTGGATGAAAGCAGCACGTGAGAAGGCCACCGTTGCAGACCGCAAAGAGAGATTTGATATCCTCCTTGGCCAAGCCTTTGCACATTCTTCCAATGACACTGATGGAAGCTGGCCGTGCTCGGCCGTTCGGGAAATATTCGAAACACTAGATTCTCCGGACCTCGAGCGCGGCTTCCTCAACGAGTGCATCGCAAAGAGAGGAGTCCATTCGCGATCACCTAAGGAAGGTGGACGACAGGAACGCGCTCTCGCAAAGCAGTACGAAGACTACGCTGCGAAGTGCGATAGCCGTTGGCCGCGCACTGCAGCTGCGTTACACAGCGTGGCCGAGGACTATCAAGCTCAAGCTAGGCACGAAGATGCTGAAGCAGAAGCGGAAAGGTAACTCAAGCGCCGCTCTTCATGTCGAAAGAATGCGCGGACTGTTACGATTCCCATTCTGGGACCGCCCAACATGCGCTTATGCCGTCTTGGAGTACTCATGGCTAATCTAATCAGTCCCAAATACGATGGTGCGAAACTAGACATGCCTTCAACAGATGACCTCATTGACGTCTTTGAAGACAGGATGAAAGGTTGGTTCTTGGAGCCGACACAGAAATTATTAGCTGCCTTTAACGATTTTCCTGCTAGTATCTGCCTGCAGATGACCTATTTCGAGGGGATCTGGACGTTTATTACGGGGAAGGATAGCGACGGAAAATCGGCGTCATTTTTCAAGCGTGGATTTGTTTCAGTTTTTCATGGATATGGGCAGCCGGATGACCTCCTTGAACGAGTTGCACAAGTGCTATATACGGATGCACGTTGCGGTTTTTTCCATGACGGGATGTTTCGAAATCGAATATATTTCAGTAACCGTAGACATGCACTTGAGATAACATTACCGAAACGTAACGGCGTAACCGATCCAGAAGGCGAAATAGAGTCGATTATCATCGATCCTCGTCAATTTCATGCGACTATTCAGAAGCATTTCACAGACTTCGTCACGAAGCTGAAAAACAAGCAAAATGCCGAAGCTCGCAGGCTATTCCATGCGGCGTTCATGGCTCGGCAAGGAAGAAGTCGTGCCATCGGGATTCCGGATACTGACTTCAAAATTGGTGGAAATACTGGGCAGAACGAGACATAATAGCTTGGGCTGTCGGACGCTGCCCCAACCAACCGCATAAACGCCTAAGTAACTATTCCCGCACGCCAATCGTATATGTAGTGCATGAATATCCCCCCAAGCCCTAATCCTCAGCTAAGACCAGACGTGGAGGCTGTTTAAAAAATAAAATACCTCGCGTTCCCGAGAAGGAATCCCTCCCGAGGGAGGAAAGGTGAAAAGCGCTAACTTTTCACCCGCGAGGTGAA
>JBAZVY010000016.1:0-19707 GCA_041660645.1 Elusimicrobiota bacterium
TAGATTAGAGCCATGCAGATAGACGTGGTGACCTTGTTCCCGGAGATGTTCGAGCCCGTATTGGGCGCGAGCATAATGGGCCGCGCCCGCGAGCGCGGCCTGCTGGGATTCGGCGCCGTCAACCCTCGGGACTTCTCCACGGACCGGCATCGGACCGTGGACGACCGTCCTTTCGGGGGCGGGGCCGGGATGGTGCTCATGGCCGAACCGCTGTATGCGGCCATCCAGAGCGTGCGTCGTCCCGGCAGTCATGTCGTCTATCTTTCTCCGCAGGGCCGCCGTTTCGACGCGGCGGCGGCGCGGCGTTTGTCCCGCCAGGCGCATGTGGTGCTGGTCTGCGGGCATTATGAGGGCGTGGACGAGCGGATCCTGCGCTACTGCGACGAGGAGCTTTCGGTCGGCGATTTCGTGCTGACCGGAGGCGAGCTTCCGGCCATGATGGTCGTAGACGCGGTGGCCAGATTGCTGCCAGGCGTGCTCAAGAAGCCGGAGGCCGCGGTCTGCGAGTCGTTTCATGAGGCCAGCCTCGACCATCCGCAGTATACCCGGCCTCGGGTCTGGAAAGGACGCAAGGTCCCGGATGCGTTGTTGTCCGGGGATCACGAACGCATAGCCGAATGGCGTCGGCGCGCGTCTCAGCGGGCGACGCGCAAAAAGCGCCCGGATTTGTTAGAGCGAGTCTAAAAAGAAGGCAAGGAGAGAGTCATGGTGGCAGAACAGGCGAAGAAGCAGATCCCGGATTTCCGACCCGGAGACACGTTGCGTGTGTACATGAAGGTCGTGGAAGGCGACAGCGAGCGCATCCAGATGTTCGAGGGGACGTGCCTCACGCGCCGGGGCCGCGGCGACGGCGCCAGCTTCACGGTGCGCAAGATGTCGTTCGGCGTGGGCGTGGAGCGGACTTTCCCCGTGATCTCCCCCCATATCGATAAGATCGAGGTGATCAAGAGCGGCCGCGTGCGCCGGGCCAAGCTCTACTATCTGCGGGAACTGACCGGCCGCGCCGCGCGCGTGGACGAACAGGGTTCGCGCGAGAGCGGCGAAGGCGCTTCGGCCGCGGCGAACTCCCCGGCTCCGGCCGCGTCCGTTCCGGCGGCGTCGGAAAAGACCGCGGCTCCGGAAGCGGCGAAAGCCGAGACCGAGAAGGGCCAGGCCAAGAATTCCGCGCACGCCAAGAAGAACGTAGCCGTAAAAGCCGCTTCTTCCGCGAAGTAACCGCAAGAGCGATGCGCCCTTGGCGGTACGATGCCGGCCTGCGCGCCCGCAACCGGGCGCGCTGGCTGGTGGGCGTAGATGAAGCCGGCCGCGGCCCTTGGGCCGGCCCGCTGGTAGTGGCGGCCGTGGGTTTGGCCGAGCCCGTGCCGGCGGCGCTGCGGGCGGCCCGCGATTCCAAACTCCTCTCTCCTGGCCGCCGGGAATCGCTCTATGCCGCCATCCGCGCCAGCCGCGTGCCCGTGTCCGTGGCCTGGGCCCAGCCCCGCCAGATCGAGGATTCCAATATCTTGGCCGCTACCTTGCGCGCCATGGGCCGAGCCGCGGTGCGTGCGGCGGCGGAGTGCCCGGATGGACAGCTCCTGGTCGTGGTGGACGGCAACCGCCGCATCCCCGGCTTGTCCCTGGATCAGCTTACGGTAGTGGGCGGCGACCGGCGCTCTTTGGCCGTGGCTTGCGCCAGCATCGTAGCCAAGGTCGTGCGCGACCGTTGGATGCAGGGCCTGGACCGGCGTTATCCCGGTTACAGCCTGGCCCGGCACAAGGGATACGGCACGGCCGTGCATGCGGCGGCGCTCTCCCGACTGGGACCTTGCCCCGCGCACCGGCGCAGTTTCGCTCCGGTCCGGGCGGTTCTGGAGGCCTCGGCGGGCATGGGCCCGCCGTCGCCGTCCGTGCGGAAATCCGTTCGGACGGTGCCTGCGGAACTTCCAATACCGCAGGCGTCGCAAGGCTGGCGTTCTCCTTTCCTGGAGACGGCATGAACAGCCGGGACCAAGGCGCCCAGGCCGAACAGGCCGCGGAAGAATATCTCAAGGGTCGGGGCATGCGCATCTTGGACCGCAATTTCCGCGCCCGCTGCGGCGAGATCGACCTGGTGGCCCAGGACGGCGACACCATCGTGTTCGTGGAGGTGCGGTCCCGCTCCGACGTATCGTTCGGCCGGCCGGAAGAGACGGTGGGCCCGGTCAAGCGCCGCCGCATAGTGCGCACGGCCGCTTTATATGCGCAGATCCGGGGGCTGGACGCGCCCATGCGCTTCGACGTGGTGGCGTTATCTCCTAAAGGTCTGGAGCATATACCTGAAGCTTTCGATGCCACGGGGCTGCTATGACCATGCACGTGTCTTACGACCATAAGTGCGCTGCTTGCGGGGCCTTCTTCATACCATTCGCCCCCGGCTTGGCCTGTCCCGGCTGCAGCCAGCCGGCCGCAGATAGCTTCGATTTCTTGCCCCAGGCCGTGGCTTCCTTGCGCTTCAACCTGCGGCAGTACGGAAAATACCTGCCGGCCGCTTGGTACGTGGGCTCTTTGGGCGATCATGTGCTCCAGCTTTTGTTCGTGGTGTTCGAAGGCGCCCGGACCGAAGGCAAGACCGGGGCGGATTTCGAGGCCTATCTGGACGCCAAGCTGGCGGGCATGGACTGGGGCCCGCAGGATTATCTCCAAGCCCATATCCGGGATATGGCTTTGCGCCTGAACGCTTTGCTCGTGCCCGGCATCCCGCCGGTACAGGGAGGACGCTGATGGAACCCCAGAAGATCCCGATCTTGCCCCCGCCCGCGGGCTTTAAGAAGAAAAAAAAGCCGGCCCCCAAGCCGGCGGCCGCGTCGAAGCCCGAACCCTTGCCTCCGGCTGAGCCTAAGGTTCAAGCCCAGGCTCCTGCGCCTAAGCCTGCGCGCAAGCTGCGCGTGGCTTTGGCGGCTTGGGAGATCGGCCGGCGCAACACCGGCCTGGGCGTTAAGATCGGCGGCTTGGGTTCCGTGATGGAGGAACTGCCGGCCGAACTGGTGGCGGCCGCGGCCGCGCAGGGGCTGGACTTGGAAGTGGACATACTTTCCCCCTGCTTCGCGCATTACGACCGTTCCCGGCTCCATGCCCTGCCAGTGCGTCTGCCCGCGGTCATCGAGGGCTATGGCTTTGAGTTTTCGGCCTATGAACACGTGTTCGAGGAGTCCGCGCAGCAACTCGACGGCACGATACGCAAGGTATCTATCCGGAGCGTGTATTTCTGGGACCATTGGCAGTTGAGCTGGACCGGCCCGCATACCGTTTACCCCAGCGATCCCTGGATGGGGCTCAAGCTCTACGCCGCGGTCTGCCAGGCCATGGCCGGATACATCAAACAGGTCGGCTACGACACCGTGCATCTGCACGATTATCACGTGGGCCTGGTGCCGTTCTACCTGGGCGACGATTTCCTTAAGTCTACGCCCGTGCATTTCACGGTGCACAACGCCTCCTATCAGGGGGTCACTCCCCTGGTGGGCGGCGGGTTCGCGTCTTTAGGCCGGATCAATCTGCCCGGCGACAGGCTGTTTCATAAATACTTCGATTTCTTCGACAATCTCAACCCCACCAAGGCCGTGATGCTCAAGGTGCATGAGAACGGGGGCCGCATCGCCACGGTCAGCGGGGACCTGGAAGGCGGCTGGGGCTATGCCGCGGAACTGCGCGAGAGCGCCGAAGCCCTCCGGGGCCGGGCTTGGCTGCAGAAGGGCAGCGCTCCGCGTGAGGTGTTCCTGCCCAACCGCGGTCTGGACCTGTTCGAGAAATTGCCGGTAGCGGGCATAACCAACGGCCTCTCCGCCCAGAATTGGCCTCAACGCATGCCCGAACTCAAGGCCGCGCCCCTGCAGGCCATGCAGGACAAGCTGGCTCACCCCATATTTGAGGACCCGGAAGCGCAGGCCGCCATGCTGGGCGTAGACCATGATTTCGACTCCGGGCGGCTGGAAGTGAAGCAGGAATTGCGGCGGCTATTGTATAAGGAAGCCTTCGGCCATGACATCTGGGGCTATCCGGCCATCTTCGGAGCCGTGGGCCGGATGGTGGAGCAGAAGAATTTCGAGCTGATCGCGGAGATCATAGAGCCGGTGCTGGCCCATGATCCTCAGGCGCGGTTCGTGATCCTGGCTTCGGCTCCGGATGCGGGCGCGCGCTGGCTGGAGGACCGTTTCCGCGGATTGGCCGCCCAGCACGCGGGCCGGGTCTGCTTCCGCAATACGTTCAATCAGCCCCTGTCCAAGCTCATATTGGCGGGTTCGGATTTCGTGCTGGTGCCTTCGCGCTTCGAGCCTTGCGGATTGGTGGATTACGAGGCCGCGCTCTTGGGCACTTTGCCCATCGTGCGCGCCATCGGCGGCTTGACTAAGGTGCGGCACTGCGGCTATCTTTACGACTGGCTCGATATCGGCGATGCGGCCGGCGAGCAAGGGGCTTTCTTTAATGCCATCCGCGAGGCTCTGCGCGTTTATCGCGACGACTATCCCGAGCATTTGCGCCGGCTGCGGGCAGCCATGGCCACGGACGCGTCCTGGGACCGTTCCGCGGCCCAATACGTGGACATGTATCGTTACGGGATTCTGGCCAAGCTCTGGGTCAACCGCCGGCAGACCCTGATCGGAGATTTCCTGTCCGAATTGGGTCCGGAGCAGGACCTGTTCCGGCGCTTCCACGCTCCGGCCCGGCAGGAATACGGCGACCACTACGACTGGGAGCTCAAGTACGAGCTGGAGAAGTCCCCAGATCCGGATTAAAGCGCCAGCAGGCCCACGCCGGCGCAGATCAGCAGGGTGCCCGCAGCCTTGGCCCAGGTGAACTTCTCTCCCAGGAATATGAGCGCCAGCAGAAAGGTTATCAGCGGATAGGTGGAGCTCAGGGGTATGATCTTGGAGGCTTCGGCTCCGGATAGGGCCTTGATGTAGCAGAACACTCCGCTCAAGGTCACGATCAGGCTCAGGGTGATTATGAGCACCGGGAGTTTGCCGGATTGGGCCACCGCGGCCCGGGCCGGAAGCCAGCCTGCTACGAACAGGAGCAGGGAGAGCAGGGCATTGACGCCCATGCGCACCACGAACACCTCGTTGCCGCCCAGATAGCGAAGCGCGATCTTGTCCAGGATGGCGGCTGCCCCCATGCACACCACGAAGAGCGCCAGGAATACAGCGGTGGAGGCGGTCATGCTTCCAGGTTGCGGATGCAGGCTTCCATGATATGGTCGCGGCTTAAGCCGTGGCGCTCATACAACTCGGGCTGGGCGCCGGATTCGCCCAGCTCTTTTACGCCCAGCGTCACCACCGGCACGCCCAAGCCCAGCGCGGCCGCGGCTTCGCACACCGCGCTGCCTAGGCCGCCGCATACGTTGTGATCCTCGACCGTGACCAGACGGCTGCTGTCTCCGGCGGCCCGGCCCACGGCGTCGGCGTCGAACGGGCTCAAGGTGCAGACGTTGACCACGCGCACCGCGAAACCCTTGGGCAGCAGGGCCTGCGCCGCGGCTACGGCTTCGCCTACCGTGCCGCCGGAGGCGAACACCGTGGCTTGGAAGTGTCCCGCCGGGTGGAGGCCGGCGTGCCCGCCGTCATCTGGGGATGTTTTGACGGCCGGCGGCCAAACCGTGTCGGCTATGCCGACCTTGAATACATATTCCGGCTTATGTACTTCCGGAAGTTTTTGGCGCGTCAGGCGCAGGTACACGGGCCCGTCATGGGCCAGCATCCAGGCCACGGCTTGGCGCGTCTCCCGGGCGTCTGCCGGCTGCAGTATCGTCAGTCCCGGCAGGGCCCGCATGGCCGCCACGTCCTCCAGGCCCATCTGGGAGGCGCCGTCCTCGCCTATGCCTAGGCCGGCATGGGTGCCTACCAGCTTGACGTTGGCGCGGTTGAGCATGACCGCCACCCGGATGGTCTCCAGGCGGCCGGCCAAGAAGCTCGCGAAACTCGCGCACACCGGGACCTTGCCGCATAGGGCCAGGCCCGCGGCCGCGCCGATCATGTTGGATTCGGCGATGCCGAACTCCAGGTGCCGGTCCGGATGGTGTTTGGCAAAGGCCGCGGTCATGGTGGACTTGGATAGGTCCGCGTCCAGGACTACGAGCTGCGGGAATTTGCCCGCCAGCGCGACTAAGGCTTCTCCGAAAGCTTCCCGGGTGGCTTGATCCGCGCTCATCGGCTTATCTCCTTGACCGCTTGTTCCGTCTCGGCCGGGTTGGGAGCTTTGCCGTGCCAGGCGCAAGAGCCTTCCATGAAGGACACGCCCTTGCCTTTGACCGTCTTGGCCAGCAGGGCTTGGGGCCGGCCGGTGATTTGCTTGGCCGCGGCCAAGGCGGAATCTATAGCCGCATGGTCGTGCCCGTCCAGGCCGCGGGTGTCCCAGCCGAAAGCCGTGAATTTGTCCGCCAAGGGCTCTAGGGGCATGACCTCATGCACGGGCCCGTCGATCTGCCCGCCGTTGCAGTCCACGATCAAAGTCAGGTTGTCGAGCTTGAATTTGGCCGCGGACATGGCCGCTTCCCAGACCTGGCCCTCCTGCAGTTCTCCGTCGCCGCAGACCACGTAGATCCGGAAATCCTTGCGGTCCAGCTTCGCGGCCAGGGCCATGCCCACGCCCATGGACAGGCCTTGGCCTAGGGAGCCGGTGGCGGCCTCTATGCCGGCCAGCCGATGGCGTTCCGGATGGCCTTGCAGGGGCGAGCCCAGCTTGCGCAGGGTGGCGAGCTGGGCTTTCGGGAAATAGCCGTGCTCGGCCAGCACCGCGTACAGCGCGGGGCAGGCGTGGCCTTTGGATAATATCAGGCGGTCGCGCTCCGGCCAGTCCGGCCGCTTGGGATCGTGGCGCAGATGCCGGGCGTATAGCCCGGCCAAGAGGTCGATGACGGAAAGAGAACCGCCGGGGTGGCCGGAGCCGGCCGCGGCGATCATGCGGATTATTTCCGAGCGCAAGGATTTGGTCGAGGCAGTCTGTTCTTTCATGTTGGGGACCGTGACATTTTATCTAAATGTGCTAAAATCAGGCAAATGGAGATAAAGACTTATATCGGTGCTGTCCGACGCGCGACGGATTATGTCCGTACCAAGATACCCAGCTCTCCTCAAGTCTGCGTGGTCCTGGGTTCCGGCCTGGCCAAGGCCGTGCCGGCCATGGATAAGACCGTGGTGATCCCTTACAGCGAGATCCCGGGTTTTCCCCGCACCACCGTGGCCGGCCATGAAGGCAAGCTCGTGGTCGGCCAGATCCACGGCAAGTGCGTGGCCGTGATGCAGGGCCGCTTCCACTATTACGAAGGGCATTCCATGGAATCCATCGTCCTGCCCTTGCGCATGCTCGAGTACATGGGGCTTAAGACCGTGGTCCTGACCGCGGCCGTGGGCTCCATGCGCGAGGAGATCAAGCCCGGGCATTTCGTGGCCATCACGGACCATATCAATTTTATGGGCCGCAACCCGCTGCGCGGCTTCCATGAAGAAGAGTTCGGGACTATGTTTCCGGACCTCAACGACGCTTACGACTCCGAACTGCGCAAGCAGATGCTGGGCATCTGCCATAAGCACAAGCTGCCCGCGCATGAGGGCGTGTATTTGGCCGTGGGCGGGCCTTCCTATGAGACCCCGGCTGAGATCCGCGCTTTCCGCAGTTGGGGCGGCGACGTGGTGGGCATGTCCGTGGTGCCCGAGGCCATCGTGGCCCGGCAGATGGGCATCAAGGTCGCGGCCCTGACCTGGATATCCAATATGTGCAGCGGCATGAAGGGCGCTACCCTCAATCACAGCGAGGTCTTGGAGCTGGGCATCAAGGTCTCCGAAGGCTTGCGCGTGGTCCTGCACGACATCGTCAAAATCGCATAAACCCAAGGAGGCGAGTATGCGCATGCTCGACCTGATCGCCAAGAAGCGTCTTGGCGGAACCCTCACTGAAGACGAGATAGCTTTCATAGTAAAGGCAGCCGCGCAGCCTTCTGCTGAGGTCCCGGACTATCAGCTTTCCGCCTGGCTCATGGCCGTATGCTGCCGGGGCATGTCCGAGGCCGAGACCGTGGCCTTGACCCGGCAGATGGCCCGTTCCGGAGTGCGCTTGGACCTGGCCGGCATCAAGGCCCCCAAGGTGGACAAGCATTCCACCGGCGGAGTGGGTGACGGCATCTCCTTGGCCCTGGCCCCGCTGGTGGCCGCGGCCGGCTTGGTCGTGCCCATGATGTCGGGCCGCGGACTGGGCCATACCGGAGGCACTCTGGATAAGCTGGAATCCATGTCCGGCTTCCGGGTGCGCATGGGCATAGCCGAGATCGTGCGCCAGTTGGGCCGCATCCGGGTCTGCATGTTCGGACAGACCCAGGACCTGGCTCCGGCCGACCGCAAGCTTTATTCCCTGCGCGACGCCACGTCCACCGTGGAATCCGTGCCCCTGGTGGTGGCCAGCATATTGTCCAAGAAGTTCGCCGAGGACCTCGATGCCTTGGTCTTGGACGTAAAGATCGGCTCCGGCGCCATATTCAAGAATCCCAAAGAAGCCCGGACTTTGAGCCGGGCCTTGGTGGGGACCGCGCAGAAGCTGGGGCTTAAGGCCGTGGCCGTGCTTACGGGCATGGACCAGCCCTTGGGCCGCTATGTGGGCAACGCCTTGGAAGTGCGTCAAGCCGTGGAGATACTGCGCGGCGATTTCAGTTCCGCGGATTATGCCGAGTGCCTGCTGACTTTGGGCGGCTGGATGCTGCACCTGGGCGGCCAGGCCAAGACTCCCCAAGCCGGCGCGGCTAAGCTGGAAGCCGTGATCCGTTCCGGAGCCGCGCTGGAGGCTTTTAAGAAGATGGCGGCGGCCCATGGCGCCGATCCCCGCGTGGCCGACGACCTGGAACGCTTGCCTAAGGCCCGCTTCGTGCAAGAGATCCGAGCGCCTAAGTCCGGCTACGTGGCTTGGCTGGACGCGCGCAAGGTGGGAGAGGCCGCGGTCATCCTGGGCGCGGGCCGGGCCAATATGGAACAGGCTCTGGATTACGGCGCGGGATTCATCCTGGACAAGAAAGTCGGCGACCGGGTGAAGAAAGGCGGATGCGTGGCCCGTGTGCACGGCAGCGATAAGGCCAAGATGGCGGAAGCCACGGCTTATTTCTTGACCGCCCTACGCATCGGTGCGGCCAAGCCCAAGGCTTTGCCTGTTATAATCGAGGTCTTGAGGTGAACGCATGACTGCTAAACTGACGATCTGCGACCATCCCCTGGTGCAAGCCAAGCTCGCGGTACTGCGCGACCGCCATACCACGCCCCAGGGTTTTCGCGCGGCCATGACCGAGGCGGCCTGCCTTATGGGAGTGGAAGTCCTGCGGGACATGAAGACGCGCAAGACCACGGTGCGCACTCCCCTGCGAACGGCTCCGGCCGAGGTCCCGGCTCAGCCCGCGGCTTTTGTGGCCGTGCTCCGGGCCGGCCTGGGCATGCTGCCCGGACTGCAACAGTTGATGCCCGAGGCGCATATCGGCCATATCGGACTGTACCGCAACGAGGAGACCCTTAATCCGGTACGTTATTACGTGCGTTTGCCCAAGAACATCTCCGAGTGCTTCGTGGTGCTCTGCGATCCCATGCTGGCCACGGGCGGATCCGCGGTGGAGGCTTTGCATATCCTTAAGACCGACAAAGCCCGCAAGATCGTATTGCTCAGTCTGATTGCGGCCAAGGCGGGCGTGGCCCGGGTTCAGAAGGAGCATCCGGACGTGCCCATATTCGTGGCCGGAGTGGACGCGGCCTTGAACCGCTGCGGCTTCATCGTGCCGGGTTTAGGCGATGCCGGCGACCGGCTGTTTGCAACCTGAACGCTGGTGTCAGATGTTTCCGTATTTCTAGTATTTGGGAATTAAGACAAATACGGAAACATCTGACACCATGAGGATTTTAAGCCGCGGGCTGCTGCGCGCAGGTATTGGGCCAAACGCAAGGCTCGATGTTCACGGCTATGGGCTGGGACATGCAGGTGTTGGGCCAGAGGCACGGCTCGGTCGGGGTCTGGGCCACTGCCGGGGTCAGGCTCGCCAGCAAGATCAGTTCTAACATTATTCCTCCTACGACGCATCCATTCTAGCGTTCGCGAGGCGCTTGCCCAATGAGTCCGGTCAAGCGAAGTGGTTGATTTCACTCATTGAGCCTCATCATTGACCTGCGTCAACTGTTTTTTAGGGCCCGAAAAACGATTGCGGGCCAAGAAAATGTTTGCATCCAGGAAAAGGGAGGTATAATAACCTTACACGCCGCATACTCCGGGAAAGGAGCATCTGAGATGATCGACCTCGTCAAGAACCTCGCCACGGTGAACCGACGCGCCAAGGCCTCAGTCATACGGGAACTGCTCAAGATCACCAACAAGCCCGAGATAATATCCTTTGCCGGCGGCCTGCCCGCGCCCCAGACTTTCCCGCCCCAGATGGCGGACATGGCCGCTAAGATCATCAAGGAGAACAGCAGGACCGCCATGCAGTACGGCCCCACCGAAGGCCTGCCCGAGCTCAAGACCCAGATCGTCAAGTTCTTGCGCGAGGACGAAGGCATCAACACCTCGCCCGCCAACATACTCGTGACCACTTCTTCCCAGCAGGCCTTAGACCTCGTGGGCCGGACTTTCATCGATCCCTCTGACCCCGTGCTGGTGGAACTGCCCAGCTATATAGGCGGCCTGCAGGTGTTTAATTCTTATGGGGCCAAGCTCCTGGGCATCAAGGCCGATGATCACGGCATACTCATAGACCAGGTAGAAGCCCGGCTCAAGAAGCTGCGCAGCGACGAGGAGCACTACAAGTTCCTGTATATAGTGCCCGATTTTCAGAACCCCAGCGGCGTGACTCTGACTGCGGAGCGGCGCCAGGAACTGGTCCGGCTGTCCGAGCAGTACAACGTGCTCTTGGTGGAGGATTCCCCCTACCGCCAGATCCGGTTCGAGGGCGAGGCCCCGGAGATGCTCTACAAGCTCGACACCACCCAGAATGTCATCTCTCTGTTCACCTTCTCCAAGACCTTGGCGCCCGGACTGCGCTTGGGCTTCATCCTGGCCCACGAGTCCATCATCCAGAAGATGACCATACTCAAGCAGTCCATGGACCTGTGCACGTCTTCGTTGACCCAGCTTTTGGCCGCGGAGTTCCTCAAGCAGGGACTCTTCCGCGAGCACGTGGCCAAGAGCAAGAGCCTATATAAGGTGCGCAAGGACGCCATGCTCCAGGCCTTGGAGCGCTACATGCCGGCGGACAAGGGCGTGTCCTGGACCCGGCCCGAAGGCGGGCTGTTCTTGTGGCTGCGCCTGCCTCCGCATATGAATGCGGATGAACTGTTCTACGAGGCCATCAAGGAGAACGTGGCTTACGTCATCGGCTCGGCGTTCCACTGCGACGGCAGCGGCCAGAACACCATGCGTTTGAATTTCTCCTACCCCTCGGAAGAGCAGATCGAAGAGGGCATCAAGCGGCTGGCCAAGGTGGTCAAGGCCAACCTCAAGTCCCGGCCCCGGATAAAGGCCGCCAAGATCGAAGCTTAGCTGTTAAGCCCGGCCAGGTTGCTGAGTTGATCCTCGTTGAGGATCACCAGGTCTTTTCCCTTCTTGGACAGTATGCCGCGCTCCTCGAAGTCCTTGAGCAGGCGGACCGTGGTCTCTATGGAGAGTCCGGCCATTTCAGCCAGGTCCCGGCGCTTGAGCCCCCCCACCACGGCGTGGTTCTTGGCCGGCTTCTTTAGGCGCAGCAGGGTGTCGGCCAGGCGGTTGCGCGCGGGCTTGAAGGCTACGTCCCGGGCCTTATTGTCGGCCATGCGCACGTCGTGGGCCAAGGCCCGCAGCAGGGCCAGGGAGGCGTTGGGGTATTTGGTCAAAAAGTGCGTGAAGGAAGTCTCGTCCACCAGCGAGATTATGGATTTATCCATGGCTTCGGCGCTGGCCATGTAGGGGCCGCTGCGGGCCAGCAAAGTGATGTGGCCCAACAGGTCTCCGGGGCGCTCGATGCGGGTTATGAGCTGCTGGCCGCTGCGGCTGGACTTATAGACCTTCACCGTGCCGGTGCACACCACGAACACGCCCATGGGGATGGTGCCTTCGTGGAAGATCACTTCCCCGGTGCGGAAGGGGTTGGCCAGGCGCATCTCGCGCCAGGCTTTCTTGGATTCCTTGGTGCCCAGCAGTTCGTATAGGCAGGTCTTGCGGTGCGGGCACCATTCGCAATTCGGGGCTTCTCTTTTGGAATACGCCATAGTTTATTTCTTGGGTTTAACGTCCTTATATAGGTTCAGGATGTCCCGAAACGAGGCCAGATCCCGGACCGAGGCCAGGTCCGGCTCCGCCTTGGCCATGAGCAGGTAGCGGCTGCGCTCGCGGGCGGGCGCGGCCCGGAAGGCCTCGTTGAGCGCGTGCAGGGACTCTGAGAACTTGCCCGCCACCGAGTAGGCCAGGGCCAGCTGATAGGAAGCGGCGGGGTTGGAGGGCATGGTCCGCAACGACTGGCGCAGCGCGGTGATGGCTTGCTCGCTTTGCCCCAGGCGGCTGTACGACGTGCCCAAGCGCTCGTAGGCTATGGCCAGGGGCACGAGCTTCAAGGTGTGGGCGGAGGAATCCAGGTCCAGGGCGGACTCGTAGGCAAATATGGCCGGGCCATAGCGTTGGGCCTTGAATCGGTCGTCCGCCGAGGCTAAGGCGCTCAGTACGGGATCCGGGGCGGCTGCGGACCGGGCCTGGTCGCGGATGGCGTCGCGCAGTCCGGATCCCTCGGAGGCCGGGTCCTCGGGGCTCTGCGAAAGTTCCGGGTCCTGGCCGTTCTCCACGTCCTGGATGATGCGGCGGTTCTCGGCCGAGTCCAGCAGGACCGAGAGCAGCGGATCGGCTTTGAGAGCGTTTATGGTGAGCGTGGCCTTCTTAAGCTGGCGGGCTTTTTTAAGGGCCAAGACCAGGTTGGCCGCGGACTTGGCGCTGTCGCCCATGCGCAGGCGCAGGCGGGCCGCGTAGAGCGGGAGCATGGGATTGTCCGGAGCGGCCAGGAACGCGTCCTTATAGGATTGCACGGCCTGCTCGTCGTTGCCCAAGGCTTCGTAAGCCATGGCCAGGCTGTGGTATAGGCGATAGGGTTCGGACACGCAGGACAGTTTGGGATCGAGGTTCAGGGTCTTAGAGAAAGCGTCCGCCGCGGCCTGGGCGTCCGCTTTGTCGGCCGCTTCCGGATTGCCTTTGCGGAACCCGCGTTGGTAATAGGCATAGCCGAGCAGGAAGGAGGATGCGCAATCGGATCGGGCCGCGGACAGCTTGCTTATGGCCGCGTCGAAGTCTTGGGCGTCCATGTCGGTCATGGCTTCCTGCAGGACGGCGGCGGTGGGGCCGGAAGCGGACTGGATCTTGACCTTGGACCTGGTCTTGGGGATGCGCTTTTTGGCCCGGGCCGCGTCCGCGGGCGGGACCAATAACAGGGCAGCGGCCATGAGCACGAGCCCGGTCTTTACTATATTCATGCGTGTTCCCCCGATACGACCTATATATTATGCGTCTTTGGGGCGGGCTTGAGGAGGGCCGCCGGACCCCCTCTCGTCTAGGCCATATGGGCCCTAGGAGATGGGGCTTTGTTACCTTGCCGCCGGCCCGAGCGGCGCATATAATATCCGGGTAAGGCCCTGAGGGCCAGGGAGGCTGCCGATGTTTGGAATCAACCTTTCGCGCTGGGCGTCCGCTGTCCTGGCCGTTGGCCTGGCTTTGCCGGCCGCGGCGCAGAAGGGCATGGACCAGGACGCCGGGTTCGGCTCCGCCGTAGCCGCGGTCCAAGCCGCGGTGTCCAAGGACGCGGCCGCGGGGCTGGCCAAGGCTTTTGGCGCGCGTTTGAGGACGCACGCCGCATTGGCCAACATCGACTTGCGCGCCTGCGAGGCCGCGGCGGCGGAGTCCTTGAATTTCACTCCCACCCGTTTTCAGGCCGATGACGGCAGCCCTTTGATCGGGTTCGGAGCGGCCGGCTACGCGGAATCCTCGCCCATGTCCGTATCTTTGGTCCTGCTTACGGATGCCGCAGTCTACTATTACTACGAGTCCTGCGATATCTGCGCGGATTTGATCATGTGCGACCTTAAGACCCGCGCGGTCCAGAGTCTGATCAGCGCCCACGCCATAGATTGCCGGGACACGGCGCCCTACGCTAAGGGCAATGTAGTCTACGATGCCTGCGCGCCGCGTTAGTTATTTAAAAAATCTGGGGTGACCGAGGGGACTTGAACCCCCGACCTCTGCGTTCACAGCGCAGCGCTCTAACCAGCTGAGCTACGGCCACCAAAATCTTTATTCCGCGCAGCCGTCCCGCAGTATGCGGGGCGGCCATCAATATCCGGAGAAGGTGAACATTATAGCAGTTTGGCGATTTTGCGCCACTAGGCAGTCCGGTGGAATCATCGGGCCGATGTTTATATGATGGAGCATATGCCGAGACGATATCTGCCCGCGATCCGCGCCTGGCTAGGACCGCTCTTGTTCTCGGTCCTGGTCCTGGGCGCGCTGGAACTCGGCTTGCGCGGCCGGGGCTTCCGTTACGCGCACTATCCGGTGTCCATGCGGTATGTCCAGACCCTGGCCAACATCGGCAGCGATCAGGCTATCCGCCAAAAGCGTTTTCACATCGATTACAAGTTGGATCACATTCTGCTGTGGCGGCCTAAGGCCGAGGCCGGCATCACCAATTCCGCGGGCTTCGTGGGGCCGGAGTGGACGCAGCCAAAAGCCGCGGGCACCATCCGGGTCATAGCCTTGGGCGATTCTTGCACGGTCGCGGGCCAGACCCCTTATCCAGCCCAACTCGAGGAGCGATTGGCGGCGCGGCGCGACGGACCGCGTTGGGAGGTCTGGAACGCGGGCGTGGGTTCGTGGTCTTCCTATCAGGGCTTGAAGCTCTTGCAGACCGACCTGCTGCGCTATCGCCCGGATGTCGTGAGCATCTATTTCGGTTGGAACGACCATTGGCTGGCCTGGGCCGCTCCGGACAAGGACCTCTCGGCCCTATTGGACCGGCAATGGCGTTCTTTACGGCTCATCGAGAATGTCCGATTGCTGCAGGGCCTGCTCTATATCGCGGACCGTTTCCGCAGGGGACCTCGGTTCTCGGCCCAGACGCCTCCTCGCGTGGCGCTTCCGGATTATGCGGCTAATCTGCGGGCCATGGTGCAGGCGGTGCGCGCATCCGGAGCGGAAGCGGTGCTGCTGACCGCACCCACGGTTTTGACGCCCGAACATCCGGTGACGCTCAGGATGTGCAGAGAGACCCATAATTTCTTCGATCCCGCGGACATCGAGAAGGTGCATGCGGCCTACAACGAGCAGGTCCGCGCGGCCGCGCGCGAGCTGCGGGCGCCGCTGGTGGACCTGGCGCATGAATTCTCCCGCATGCATTCAGCCGGCGACCTATTTACGGACGGCATCCATTTGACCTTAGCGGGCCATCGGCGCGTTGCCGAACTGCTGGCGCCTCAAGTCCGGCGCGCGGCGATGCGGCCTTAGCGGCCCAAGAGGCTGCGGTAGAGGGCGTCGGTCTCGGCCACCGTGTTGTCCAGGCTGAACTGGGACAAGGTCTGGTCGCGCCAAGTCCGGGCCGCGTTGCGGGCGGGCTCCGCGTGATCCAGCGCCCATTCCAGGCGCGCGGCCAGGGCCGCGGCGTCTCCGGGCGGGAACATGAAATCCTGGCCGGCTTCGCCCAAGAGCTCGCGGTTGCCGGCTACGTCCGAGGCCACCACGGGCACGGACATGGCCAGGGATTCGCGCAAGGCTCCGGAGAGCCCTTCCCCCCGGACTGCGGCATTCACGCTCACGTCCAGGCAAGAGAGGATCTCCGGGACGTCGGTCCGGAATCCGAGCAAGGTCACGTGCTCGGCTAAGCCCAAGCGGGCCACTTCGCCCTTGAGCCAGGCCCCGTCGGTGTCTCGGCCTGCGAACAGGAAGTGCACTTTGCGGTTCTTGCGCACTAGGATAGCGGCGGCTTCGAGCAGCACGTTCTGGCCTTTCCAAGGCGAGGCATTGGCGATTTTGCCCACTATGGTCCGGCCTTCGGGCAAGCCTAGGGAACGCTTGAACTCCGGAGTCGCGGCCCGGGGCGCGAAACGCTCCGTGTCCACGCCGCTGCGGATCACGCAGACCTGGGCGGCCGGCACGCCGGAAGCGGTGAGCACGTCCTTGACCGCTTCGGCCACGGCCACGATGCGGTCGATCAGGCGGCTGCGGTACTTCCAGCGGCTGAAGGGATTGCGCCCGGGTGGAAACGACACCCGGCGGCTGACTAAAAGCGCTGGGGCTTTGGACCCGAGGAGCCGTAGTATCAGCTTGGCCAGCAGGCAGACGGAATGGGAGCGGTTATGATGCGCATGCACCACGTCTATGGAGTTGGCTTGGATGAAGCGGGCCAGCTGCCAAGCGGAGATGAGGTCGTAATCCTCGCGCATGCCCACGGCAAAGGTCTGGAATCCCCGGTCGCGCGCGTATTTCTCCAAGCCGCTGCCCGGCCGGCAAGCCACCTTCACGTCCCAGCCTTTGGCGCGCAGTCCCGCGGACAGGGCCAGCAGCTGGGCCGTCCCCCCCGACCACTCATGCGCTTCCGATACCTGCAAAGTCTTCAGCATGGAAGAAGTATATAAAATTGAGCAAATCTGGGGTCGGATCTTGACTTTTGAGTCAAAAGTCAAGATCTGACCCCGTTACTGGATGAGTTTTAGTAGGGCGTCGGCGTCGGATTTGGATACGTAGCCTATGGCGGAGCGGCTCTCGACCTTGGCCCAGCGCCGGTCCCCCACGGCCTTGCCCAGCAGGACCCGCTCGGTGCGGTTGCCTCCGGACGCGGTCAGGGTCAGAGCCGGTTTGTCCAGGCCGGCGTTCTTGGCGTATTCCGGGGTCGCGAATGCCGCGAAGCGCAGGGAGGTCGCGGCCAGGACCAGTTCCGCGGCTTGGTCCGCGGAGAGCGCGCGGCCGGAAGCCGCCCATTGGCCGCTGGATTTTTCGATGCGGAACGAGCTGGAACCCTGCGCTATGCGCAGGTCCTGGAGATCGGACAGGGATAGGGAGATCAGGCTATGGCTGCGCAGTTCCTCGGCCGAGCGCGGCAATTTATCGGTCGCCACGCCTTCGGCTAGATAAACGGCCGGTTCTCGGTTGCGGCGGAAGTATACCGAGCTGCCTATGGCCTTTTTACCGAAATATCCGTCCAGTCTGGGCGCGGCATCGGAGCCGGCATATATCCGCACTCGGGCCGCGGCCTGCTCGTCGAGGCCGTAATCGGGATACCCGGCCGGGTCCTGGGATACTTCCGTGCCTAGGGTCAGACTCAGCAGGCTTTGTGCCAGGCCCTCGACTCGCTCGGATTCGGCTGCGTCCTGGACCGGAGCGCTCAAGCGCCAGGCTCCGGAGCCCTTCTCCAGGATGATATCCTGGCCCGAGCGGCTGAGTTCTATCTTGGACAAGTCCGAGGCCTTGAGTTTGGCCAAGGGCCGGGTCGGATCGGACGGGGCTTTCAGGCGGGCCAGGACGCCGGCCGATATGGCCAGGGCCGAGGCGATGGCGGCGACCATGAGTATCTGCTTAGGCTTCATCGAAGTTTTGGGCTAGGCGGCGGCGTTCGCGTTTGCGCCGCGCGTTAAGGCCGAAGCCCGCGGCCAGAAGCGCCAGGGGCAGGAAGAATATCATCGCGTATTTGATCAGGAGCGCGGCTAGGCCGGGCAGGGGCCGCAGGGGGCGGTAGGTCTTGCCCTTGGAACGGATGGTCAACAGGGATTCATCTTGGAGCGACCATTCCAGCAGATTCATGACCAAAGCCAGGTTGGCTTGCTTGCCGATGAATTGGGGCTGCGCCAATTTCCCAGTGCCCACGATTATGAGGTTGCCGGGTCCGTGCGCGGCAGCGGCCGGGGCGTCCGTGGCCGTCCAGGTGGTGGGTATGACCTTGGAGAAATCGCCGCTGAGCACCCCGGCCAGGGAGAAGGGGCCTACGTCCCGGTTGGAGAGCTCTTCCAAGGACCGGCCTGGGGCCACGGACTCGTCGCTGCGCAGCCAGCTGTGGGGCGAGGAATACGCCAGCGAGGTGTAGGCCAGCCCGGGCCGGACTGCGGTCGTGCGCACCGCATGCGCGAACGGGAAGCTCACCGCGTCGAGGCCGCGCACCGCGGGATGTTCCCGGTCCAGGTCCGTGACCAGGGGGATGAAGGGATAGTCCACCACGCTGACGGCCCGGAACATGCCGTAAGCGGATTCCATCTGGATCTTTTCGGATTGGGCATCGGCCACGAAGCCGTCGGAGAGCTCCAGGCCGCATTGGGCCAGCAGAGGCTCCAGCCCGGGGTCTTGCGGCCGGGCGCGGAAACTGCGGAAATCCACTTCCCGGCGCGAGAGCAGCAGTCCCAGCGTCTTGCCCATGCCCAGCCAGGCTTTTAGGCGTTCGAGTTCCGCGGGTTGGAAGCGCGCGGTCGGCGCCCAGATCCAAAGCGCGTCCACCCCTGCGGGCACGGGCTTTGCCAGGGACACGGTCTGGGTATCCAACTGTTCCCGTATCTGGGCGAATACTTGAGCATAGGCGCTGTCGTCGGGCGCGACCTCGCCGTGCCCGGTCACGAATCCGATGGTCCGGACTTTGGCCGAGGTCAGTTTTTTTATGCGCCGGGATATGTCGTATTCCAGGTCCGCGGTGCCGTTGATCACGGGCATGACCTCGGTCTTGCCTTTATATAGGAAAACCATGCCCATGAAGGATTGCTTGACTTCGAATTTATCGCGGCCCATGACGCTGAGCTGCAGCGGGGCGATGCCCGCGGCCAGGGCTTCGTTGCGCCGCTTCTCTTGGTCCGGATCCAGCATCTCGAAACGCAGGCGGCCGCGGCTCGCGCTTTTGTACTCGGACAGCAGGTCCTTTAGGTATTGCCGGTCCAGCCCGTAGGGCGGGGGCAGGCGCGTGGTATAGTAGACCTTGACCGTAAGGGTGTCCTGGAGCCCGCGCAGCAATGCTTTGGTGCCGGGCGATATGGAATAGGCGCCGTTGGCGGAGAAGTCGGCGCGCAGGAAGAGCTGGTAGGCCAGCAGGTTGGCCGCGGCCAGGGCGCTCAGCAGTACGGCGCAGCCGGTCCAAGAGAAGATCAGGGCGCTTCGGCGCATGCGGGCTT
Organism: Elusimicrobiota bacterium; assembly: GCA_041660645.1. Lineage (GTDB taxonomy): Bacteria > Elusimicrobiota > Elusimicrobia > UBA1565 > UBA9628 > UBA9628. Next base: position 19,116 of record JBAZVY010000016.1, read on the forward strand.
CCATATCAGGACCGCCTCTCTTTTAGGCGCTGGACGCTCAGGTATAGGAACGCGGCTATCAGGCTGGCGAAATAGGCCAGGTCGCGGGAGTCCAGCACGCCCTTGGCCAGGTTGTCCACGTGCGAATCCAGGCCGCCGTATTCCGCTAAGGCCCCCACGATGCCGGGCAGAAGCGGCGCCATTTTGCCCATGAGGAATAGGGAGAAGCACATTAGGAAAGCCACGACGAAAGCCACGACTTGGTTCTTGTTCAAGGAGGAGGTGAACAGGCCGATGGCTCCGAATGCCCAGCCGGTCAAGGTCAGGGCCAGCAAGGTGCCCAGGGTTTCCCCCCAGTCTAGACCGGACGAAGGGGCTACGCAGGTTTGCAGGAGCAGGACGTAGAAGAGCATGCCCCCTACGCATATGAGGTGGAGGGCGGCGAACCCCAGGTATTTGCCCAGTACGATGTCCCAATCTTCCAGGGGCAAGGTGGCCAGGCTTTCGAAGGTGCCGGAGCGCAGTTCCTCCGAGATCAGGCCCATGGTCAAGGCCGGGACCAGGAAGCTCAAAAGCAGGGGCGCGAAATCCGTCAAGCCGCGCAGGCTGGCCT
>JBAZVY010000017.1:0-19497 GCA_041660645.1 Elusimicrobiota bacterium
AAGTCGGGGCCGCGCTCTTGCGGCGCCTGCAGGATATGAAAGCCCGCTCCCCGCTGATCGGCGTGGTCCGCGGCCGGGGCCTCATGATCGGCGTGGAATTGATGAACCCCAAGACCCACAAGCCTTTAGAGTCAGCGATCTGCCGGGAGCTGTTCGAAGAATGCCTGACCCGCGGTCTCTTGACCATGTCCTACAACCCCGGCCTGCGCATCAACCCGCCCTTGTCCCTGACCGAGGCTGAAGCCATGCAGGGCGCCGACATCCTGGCGGAAGCCCTGGCCGTCGTGGCCTCGAGGCACGAACTGGCCTGAGTACGTGAAAACCCTTAACGGCGCGCTCGTAGGCTTCGGACAGGTGGCGCAGAACGCGCACGCCCCGGCTTTCCGCGGGCGCGAGGATTTCAACATCGCCGCGGTCGCGGACGCGGATCCGGAGCGTTTGCGCTTGGCCGCAGCCGCCCTGCCGGGGGTCCGGACCTACCCCAGCCTGGAAGCCCTGCTCGCGGCCGAGAACAACCTGGACTTCGTGGACCTGGCCACCCCGCCCTGGCTGCACGGCAAGCAGGTCCTGGCCGCCCTGGACCGCGGACTGCATGTGCTCTGCGAGAAACCCCTGACCCTGTCCCGAGAAGAATTCCGCCGGGTCGCGGCCCGCTCCCGCCTGCGCGGCCGGACCGTATTCACCGTGCACAACTGGGCTTATTCCCCGATCTGGACCAAACTCCGAGAGCTCGTGACCTCCGGAGCCCTGGGCGAGGTCCGCCACGTCCAATTACATGCCCTGCGCACCAAGCCCGCGGCCAATGCCGGCCCCGGGGACTGGCGCACCGACGCGCATCTGGCTGGCGGCGGGATATTAGTAGACCACGGCTGGCACAACCTCTATCTGCTGCGCCGCTGTCTCAACGGGTCATCCGCGGCCCCCTTGCAGACCCAGGCCTCGTTCCATCGCCCCACGCCGGGAGCCGCCGAAGACGAAGCCACCGTATTCTACGCATTCCCCGCCGCCACCGCCCTCTTAAGACTCTCCTGGCGGGCGGCCGCCCGTTCCAACTGGGCCCTGCTCCAAGGCTCCGACGCCGCTTTGGAACTGCGCGACGACCACCTCTTGCTCACCCGCGGCACGGCCCCGCCGCAGCGCTTCGATTTCCCGCAAAAGCTCTCCGCCGGCTCCGCCCACCCGGAATGGCTCTCCGCCATGCTGCCGGACTTCTACGACGAAGTCACGGATCTCGGCGCCCGCGGCCGGAATCTGGAAGAAGCCGGATTCGCACTGGACCTGATACGCCGAGCTTACGGCGCCGGGGGAGAACGCCGCTCCGGCCGCGTTTTGGAGCGCGCCCCTTCATGATCACGGACGCACTCCTCTGGGTCAATCGCCCGGAAATACTATTGCAGCGCGTAGGCGGGTTGACCGTGCTGGAAAGACACCTCCACACGCTCAGCCGCGCCGGCCTGCGCCGCGTCTGGGTCCCGCTGGGGCCCGCCTCCGTCCCGCCCGCCCGAGTGCGCCTGCCCCCGGGTCTGGATATCATCTGGAGCCAGCCCCGGACCGACACCCGCGGCGCCTTGCCCCCGGAGGCCTGCCAACCTCCCTACCTGGTACTGTCCGGCAACCATTTCATCCGGGTAGATACCCTGGCCCATATCGCCCGCAATCCCAGCGGCCAGCACTCCGCGTTCGTGGATTCCGCACGGACCAGCGTGGTCCAGATCGTGCCCACACGGGACGAAGCCCTGAGCCCCGCGCACGAACAGCCTTTGCCGGAAGGCTCGGCCATCCCGCTGCAGCAGCCTTTATCCGACGAATCCACCCTGGATTGGCTCATGGCCGTAGGGATAAAAAGCTACGACGGATTCATGGCCAAACACTTCGACCGGCATATCTCCCTGGCCATCTCCCGCCGCCTCATGGACACGCCGGTGTCCCCAAACATGATGACGGTGTTCAGCTGCTTGGTCGGACTTGCGGGCACATTCTGCTTCCTCAGCCATAGCCGCGGGGCCCACCTGCTCGGCGCCCTCCTGGTCTGGGCCCACGCCGTATTGGACGGCTGCGACGGGGAATTGGCCCGGGTCCGCTTCCAAGAAAGCCGCCTGGGCGGAGAAATAGATTTTTGGGGGGACAATCTCGTGCACCTGTCCCTATTCGGCTGCTTGGGCGCAGGCTTCGCCCGTGCCGACGCCAGCCTGCTGCCCCTAGTGGCCAGCGCCATGGCCACGGTCGGGATCATCGGCTCCGCGGTCCTGGTCGATCGCCGGCGCTCCGTGCGACGACAAATCCGCCCGTCGGGCGCGCCCCGCCCCGCCGGCCAGCCCGGGCTGGGCGCCCTCCTGGCACGATTGGAGATAATACTAGAGCAGCGCGATTTCATATACTTATTACTGCTCCTGGCTTACATAGGACATACCTATGAGTTCCTATGGGCCGGAGCCGTAGGCGCACTATTATTCTTCATGATGCTGATCCAACTCGGGAGGGCCGACCGTGAACAAACACTCCAACCGCATAACGCCGATTAAAGGCAAATTAGGCGTATTGCTGCCCGGAATGGGAGCCATCACCAGCACCCTGATCGCCGGCATAGAATTAGCCAAGAAAGACAAAGCTCGGCTCATCGGGTCGCTGACTCAGATGCAGACCATCCGATTGGGCAAACGTTATGAACACCGCGCTCCCCTGATAAAGGATTTCGTGCCCTTGGCCGGATTAGACCAATTGATTTTCGGAGGTTGGGACCTGTTCCAAGATTCCGTGTACGAAGCCGCATTGAAAGCCGGGGTGCTGGACCGCTGGCAGATAGAGCCCGTGCGCAAAGAGCTGGAAGGGATACGTCCCATGTCCCCGATCTGGGACCCCTCTTATCTGCGCAACCTCAAGGCCACTCATGCCAAAAAAGGCCGGACCAAGTGGGACCTCGCCCAGCAGCTGATGGCCGACATAACCGCCTTCAAAAAACGCACCGGCGCGGAACGCCTGGTCATGATCTGGTGCGGCTCCACCGAAATCCTCCCCAACGACTCCCCGGCCCACGCCTCCCTGGCTGGCCTCGAACAGGGTTTGCGCGATAACGATCCCGCGATCCCGCCGTCCATGATATATGCCTACGCCGCCCTGCGCATGGGCATCCCATACGCCAACGGCGCCCCCAACCTATCCGCCGACATCCCGGCCTTAGTCGAGTTGGCCGAACAGACGGGCGCCCCCATAGCCGGCAAGGACTTCAAGACCGGCCAGACCCTCATGAAGACCACCATCGCGCCCATGCTAAAAGCCCGGATGCTGGCGCTGCGCGGCTGGTATTCCACCAACATACTGGGCAATCGCGACGGCGAAGTCCTCGACGACCCCGGCTCGTTCAAGACCAAGGAAAAGAGCAAGATGTCGGTGCTCGACACCATCCTGGAGCCCACGCTCTACCCGCAACTCTACGGCCATTATCACCACAAGGTACGCATAGACTATTATCCGCCCCGAGGCGACGCCAAAGAGGGCTGGGACAACATAGACATAGCCGGCTGGCTGGACATGCCCATGCAGATAAAGATCAACTTCCTTTGCCGGGATTCCATCCTGGCCGCACCTATAGTGCTGGACCTGATCCTATTCCTGGACCTAGCCAAGCGCTCCAACCTTAAGGGCATACAGGAATGGCTGTCTTTCTACTTCAAATCCCCACAGTGCCGCCCGGACCTGAGCCCGGAGCACGACATATTCATCCAACACCTTAAGCTGAAGAACACCCTGCGCCTGCTGATGGGCGAAGAAGTGTTGGACCATTCCGGACTAGACTATTACGATCCGGAAAAAGGCCAGGTCCTGCCCGCGCCGGCAGCCAAACCCCAAACCAAAAGCCAAGGCAAGGCCAAAAAACGACCGGTAAGCGCTAAATAGCCAATCCCGAAGCCCCAGCACTGTCCCGGTAGGGCAGAGCTCCAAGCAAGGTATTGCTATTGCCTTATTTCTATTACGTTTTTTGTTATATAATATCGAAAATAACTATTTCTCTTATAGTATAGCGTCTGATTTTGGTATAATCTCTCGTCTTGGCATATATCCTCGCATATACCCTATTGGCCGCGATCTTATCTCAACCTGCCCTGGCTGAGACCGCTGTCGAATCATCTACCGGAACCATTGCCCCCGGCATCTCTGCTTCTACCGCGTCCGTTCCCTCAGACATAGCCTTATCCACATCCATGCCGGCTTCGGCAAATACCATAGAACCCTCCACCACCACGATATCCTCAAGCACAGCGACCGCCGCCCCCCCGCTGCCCGGGCTCTCCTCAGCCGCTGTCATCACCCCTTGGGCCCCGCCAGTCCCCAGCACGGCCGCGGCTGCGCTCGGTTTCGTTCCTAGGCCCTGGGTCCTAGGCGAAATAGCTATCCAAGGCACCAAGAACGTAAAACCCAGCGTGATCCGATCCCAGGTCAAAGGCCGCAAAGGCGACCTTTACGATCGGCCGGACCTGGACCGGGACGTGCAGAACATCCTGGGCTTGGGTAATTTCGAACGCGTAGCCGCGGACGTCACCCTATTGGACAAACCCGTACCTCCGCACTTCAGAAAAGTCGCGGGTTCGGACCGCATGTGCCGGCTCAGCTTCATAGTCAAAGAAAAACCGATCATCAAGAAGATCAAATTCGAAGGCAACAAGAAGGTGTCCAAAGGCGTGCTCGAAGACGCGACCGGACTCAAGGCCAAGGACCCGTTGGATGAGATAAAACTGCGCGAAGACCAAGAAAAGATACTAGCCAAATACCACGAGAAAGGCTTTCTGGATGCGGTCGCCGCCTATGCGGTGGTCCGCGATACCGCGGCCCTGCAAGCCACCATCGCCTGGACCCTGGCCGAGGGGCCCAAATCCCACATCGCGCGGGTGTCCATATCCGGGCTACAGGCTTTCAAAGCCAAAAAGATCACCGGCCTGATGAAGAACCGCGCCAAGGGCTGGTTCCGCGGCGGGATATATTCCGAGAAGGACCTGCCCGAGGACATAAAAAAGATCGAGACCTTCTATCTCAACAGCGGGTACCTGGACGTGGCCATCAGCACCCCGGTGGTAGTAGTCAGCACGGACAAAACCCGCATATCCATAGACTTCCGAGTGGATGAGGGCCGCGCCTATCGGTTCGGCGACACCGCATTTGCGGGATACATGATATTCACCTCCTCGGAACTGGCCAAGGGTCTGGAATACCGAAAAAAGAAGATATTCAACCAGGAAAAATTCGACGCCTCCATACGCGCGATCCAGGAGATGTACGCGGACAAGGGCCGCTTGCGCGCACGCGTGACCCCGGTCAAGGCCTTCAATAAGACCACCGACCTCATGGATGTGCGCTTCGACATAGTGGAAGGCAACATCGTATATGTGGACCACGTAGACCTAGAAGGCAATAAAGCCACCAAGACCTATGTCCTAAAAAGGGAGCTCACGGTAAAGCCCGGCCAGATATTCTCCCTGACCCGGATCCGCAAAAGCCGGGAACGGATCATGAACCTGGGCTTCATAGACGATGTGGACGTGGATATCCAGCCCACGGCCGACCCGGACAAGGTAGACCTGGCCTTCGACGTGACCGAAGGCAAGCCCGGCATGCTCACCGCGGGCGCCGCCTACTCTTCCTTGGACGGCCTCATCGGCACCCTGTCCCTGCAGCACATGAACCTCTTCGGCCGCGCCCAAAGGGCATCCTTGCAGTGGTCGTTCGGCAACCGGGTCCAGGACTATTCCGCGAGCTGGACCACGCCTTGGGTGGCGGACAAGCCCATGAGCCTAGGGGTGGACGTATTCAACACCCGCCGGGTCAGTCCCTTCGACACCAGCTTGAGCGCCTACGTGGAGAAAAAGACCGGGGGCACGATCCGCCTCGGACCGCGCTTCGAAGAGGACAAATACCATCTCAACCTGACCTATACCCTGTCCCAGATGTCCATCCAAAACGTGCAGGAACAATACAAGGGCACCCTGAGCGAAGGCACGAGCATCTACTCTTCGATCTCGGCCGAGTTCGCCCGGGACACGCGAGACAACATCTGGGACCCGGGAGAGGGCACGCGTCACTCCATCGGATTGGCGATCACCGGAGGGCCCCTGCAGGGCGATATCCATTTCCTCAAGCCTTGGATATCCAATGCCGCCCACCTGACCCTCTTCCGCATCGAGGACTATCCGGTCGTATTCAGCCTATCCAACCGCGCCGCCTACCTGACCCAATTCGGAGAGACCAAGGAAGTCCCGGTATTCGAACGCTTCTTCGTGGGCGGACAGGATTCCTTGCGCGGTTACGCCGCAGCCGGCGAAGTAGGCTATCCCTCCGGAGGCAAGATCTACGACGTACTCAACGCCGAGATCGGAGTCCCTCTGGCGCGTGAACGCAAGCGCACCATCGTCAAATTCGTGGTTTTCTTCGATATGGGCACGGCTTGGAACCGGGTCCGGGACGTCAACCTGCGCATCGGCACCGGCGAACGCGACCTGAAGACCGACGCCGGCTGCGGCATCCGCTTCACCACGCCGGCCTTCCCCATCCGCTTGGATTGGGGCTATGGATTCAACCATCGTTCCGGCGAAAAGCTCTATCAGATAAACTTCGGACTGGGGAACCTATTCTGATGAAAAAATCGATCATAGCCGCGATACTCCTGGCCGTGGCCTGCCGGGCCGGGGCCATAGAACTATCCTTGGAGGAGAACCGGGCCGAGCGCGGCAACATCGGATTCGTGGATATGCAGCGCATCTTCAAGCTCTTCCCCGAGACCCTTAAAGCCAAGGAAGCTTTCGAGGAAGCCGTGCGCCAGGCCGAAGAACAGCTCAACCTGCGCAAGACCGACACCCTGAAGCTGCGCGCAGAACTCGAGGCCTTGAAAGCGGAACGCGAAGCCGCGGCCAAGGCCCCGCCGGCCCCGGCCCTGGCCCCGCTTTATCCTACGGAAAAAGCGCCGGTTCCGCAGCCCGCTCCCGCTCCGGCTGCGGCGGCCGCTCCCGCAGCCTCCGCGCCGACTCCGCCGCCCGCGCCAGCCCCAGCCGCGGATTCCAGCCTCCAACATATGCCCGGATTCGTGGCCGCGACCACGACCGGACCGGTCCAGGCTCCGGCGGCATCGGAGCAGCCCTTGACCATAAACCTGCCGGGCGCCACCACCGGGCCGGTGGTGGTATCCGCGCCAGCCGGCGCTGCGGCCGCCGCTCCGGTTCCGCCGCCCGCCCCGGCGCCGGCGGCCGCTCCCTCCCGGCTTCAAGAATTGGACGACAAGCTCGCCCAGAAGACCCAAGAGCTCGAGCGCAAAGAGACGGAATCCCGGCAGCAGCAAGCGACTACGGAAAAGAACCTGCTAGACCTGGAAAGCCGCCGCTCCGAGGTATTGCTGGGCAAGATATACCATGCGGTGCAGGAAGTGTCCCGCCGAGAGGGCATAATCGTAGTCGTAGACAAGAGCGGTATACTCTACGGACAGAGCGCGGTGGACCTGACGGAAAAAGTCCTCAAGCAGCTAAAGGGGAGCTGAACCGATACCATGAACTCCACTTCCAACCTATCCAAGACCGTGGCCGAGATCGCCCAACTCGTGGGGGGACAGGCCGAGGGCGACACGGGCCGTCAGATCTCCGGCATAGCCGGGCTATCCGAAGCCGGCCCTCAGGACATATCCTTCCTGGGCAACCTGAAATACCTGGCGGCCGCGGCCGCGACCAACGCCGGCTGCGTGCTCATGCCGGCCTCGGCCCGCAACGCCACCTGCGCGGCCAAGTCCAGAATATACGTGGAAGATCCCCAATACGCATTCTCCCGGATACTGGAATTCATCGAAAGCCAGAAGCCCAAACCCGTGCCGGTATTGGACCAGAAAGCCCAGATCCACTATCAAGCCAAGCTCGGGGCCGGCGTATCGGTCGGTCCCTTCGCGGTGATCGAACGCGGCGTCTTGGTGGGGGAAGGTACGGTCATCTCAGCCCAATGCTATATCGGCGAGAACGTCCGCATCGGCCGGCATTGCCTCATATATCCGCACGTGACCATCCGCGAGAACTGCACGATAGGCGACCGCTGCATAATCCATCCCGGCGTAGTCATCGGAGCCGACGGCTACGGCTTCTCCACCGACCGGCGCACGGGCAAGCACCGCAAGATCCCGCAGCTGGGCAACGTGGTGATCCAGGACGAGGTGGAGATCGGGGCCAACGCCGCCATAGACCGCGGTACGATCGGGTCTACGGTCATCGGAGCCGGCACCAAGATCGATAATCTGGTCCAGATCGGACACAACTGCAAGCTCGGGCAAGGCTGCCTCATCGTATCCCAAGCCGGGGTAGCCGGCTCCACCAGCATGGGCGACCACGTAGTGCTCGGAGGCCAAGTGGGCGTGGCCGGGCATCTCCACATCGGAGCCGGCACGCAGATCGCGGCCCAGAGCGGCATAATGTCGGATACGGATAAAGGCCAAGTGCTCTTCGGCTCTCCCGCCCGCCCCCACCGAGAAGCCTTCAAACTCCTGGCCCTATACGGGAAACTCCCGGAGATGCATGCGGCCATAAAAGAGATCCGCCGCAAACTGGGGCTGGACGTCAAAGACGCCGCCTCGGACTCAGGGACGGGGACATGAGCTCCCCCACTCCGCAGACCACGCTCTGCAGCGAGGCCTCCCTGCACGGCATCGGGCTGCACACCGGCCACCGCTCCGAGATCACCTTCCGGCCCGCCCCGCCCAATTCCGGCATCCGTTTCTACCGCAGCGACCTGCCGGACCGTCCCATGATCCCGGCCCGGCTGGAATTCGTGATCACCACGGTCCGCGGCACCAATCTGGCCGCGGGCGAGGCCAAGGTCCATACCGTGGAACATGTGCTGGCGGCCTGCACCGGAGTCGGCCTGGACAACGTGGATATCCTGATATCGACCAATGAACCTCCCATCATGGATGGTTCGGCCCGGCCTTTCGCCGAAGCCCTGCTCGGCGCCGGGATCGCCCCCTTGCCCGGCAGCCAGCGCCGGCAGCATATCCCGGGAGAGGTGGTCTATACCCATGGTTCCGCCAAATATCGGGCCGTGCCCTGCGACCATTTCGAGATCACCGGCACTTTAGTGCACGACCACCCCATGATGCCGCGCATGACCCGCTCCCTGCGCGTGGACACCGCCAGCTTCATGAATGAACTAGCCCCGGCCCGGACTTTCTGTTTCGAGCACGAGATCGCCTACCTGCGCTCCCAAGGCTTGGCCCAAGGCGGATCCCTAGACAATGCCATCGTGATCGGCCAGGACCGATTCCACACCAATTCCGAAGGCCTGCGCTATCCGGACGAGTTCGTGCGCCACAAGATGCTCGATCTCATCGGGGACCTGACCTTGATCGGCCGGCCCTTGTTCAAGCTGCGCATAGAAGCGGAATGTCTGGGCCATGCCCATAACATAGAATTCGCCAAACGCCTCAGCGCGGCCGCCCAGACCCTGCGCAGCAAGCGCTCCCCCCAGGAGGCATAGCCATGCCCGAAGATCCGACCGCGCCGTCTACGCCCGAAACTGCCCCGGTGCGCAGCTTGGACATCAAAGCCATCCAGAAGGCCATCCCGCATCGCTACCCCTTCCTGCTGGTAGACCGCGTAGATGTGATGGAGGAAGACAAGCGCTCGGTGGGAACCAAATGCGTCACCGTGAACGAGCCCTTCTTCTCCGGCCATTTCCCCGGGCATCCGGTCATGCCCGGAGTGCTCATAGTCGAAGCCATGGCCCAGACCGCCTGCGCCATGATGCTGTCCCGGCCGGGCTTCGAAGGCAAGCTCGCCTATTTCCTGGGCATAGACGGCGCCAAATTCCGGCAGCCGGTGCTGCCGGGCAGCGTACTCAAACTCCACCTGCAAGCCTTACGTTTAGGGCGAGCCGGCAAATTCCGGGGCGAAGCTTTCGTGGACGGCAAGCTCGCCGCCGAAGCCGAGATAACTTTCGCATTGGTAGACAAGGAGGGCTAAACATGGCCATACACCAGACCGCCGTAATCCACCCCAGCGCCAAGATCGACCCATCCGCGGAGATCGGGCCCTATACCGTGATCGGTCCGGACACCATAATAGGCCCGAACTGCCACATCGGTCCGCATTGCGTGATAGAATACGCCACCCTCGGATCCGAGAATCGGCTCATCGCCAGCTGTTACGTGGGCACCCCGCCCCAAGACCTTAAATACGCAGGCGAACCCACCCGGCTGATCATGGGCGACCGCAACACGGTGCGCGAGAACGTGACTTTGAACCGCGGCACCAGCACCCAGGAGACCCGCATAGGCTCCGGCTGCCTGTTCATGACCCTGTCCCATGTGGCCCACGACTGCCGGGTCGGCAACGGCGTCATCATGGGCAATGCCGCGGCCTTAGCCGGGCATGTGCACGTGTCCGACAACGTCATAATGTCCGGGCTATCCGGCGTGCACCAGTTCGTGCGCATCGGCCGCATGTGCATGATCAGCGGCGGCTCCATGATCGGAAAGGACGCGCCGCCCTTCTGCATGGTCCAAGGCGACCGGGCCAGCCTGCGCGGCCTTAACGCCATCGGCCTGCGCCGGGCCGGCTTCAAGCCCACTACCGTCCGAGCCATCAAAAACGCCTACATGACCCTATTCAAGTCCGGCCTAAGACTAGACGATGCGGTGGCCCGCCTGCGCTCCGAACCGCCCATACCGGAAGTCGTCGAGATGCTCGACTTCATAAGCGGCGGCAAACGCGGCCTCATGCGCGCCAAGCGCCACGCCCCGAACGCGGAAGAGGCGGAAGTCTGATGCCGGAGTCCGGGATAAGGCCGGAGGAAAAAGGACCGATCGGGCTGTTGGCTGGATCCGGACGCTTCCCCCTGCTCTTCGCCCAAGAAGCCCGGCGCATGAACGTGCCGATAGTGGCCTTAGGCATCAAGGGCGTAACCGACCCCGCGCTGGAAGCCTGGACCGGCCCGGTGAACTACGTAGGGCTGGGACAGCTATCCAAACCCATAGCCATACTCAAAGCCGCGGGCGTACGCCGTGCGGTCATGATGGGCAAGGTCCAACACTCCTCGCTGTTCGGGGCGGTGATCCCGGATCTGCGCGCCATCAAGATCCTAGCCGGATTGCGGGATAAGCGGACCGACACCATCCTGCGGGCCGTAGCCGAGGAATTCTCCAAGGACGGCATAGAACTGCTCTCTTCCGCGACCTTCCTCTCCCATCTCATGGTTCCAGAAGGCCGTCTCACCAAACGCAAGCCCTCCAAATCAGAATACGAGGATATCCGCTTGGGCTGGTCCGCGGCCAAGACCGTGGCCGGCTTCGACATCGGACAGACCGTGGTGGTCAAAGACAAGGCCGTGATCGCCGTGGAGGCCATGGAAGGCACGGACGCCTGCATCCTGCGCGCCCGCGACATCGCCGCGGCCCACGGCAAGAAGACGGCCCTGACCGTGATCAAGGTGGCTAAGCCCAAGCAAGACCTGCGCTTCGACATCCCGGTGCTAGGCCTGGACACCCTCAAGACCTTCGCCGCCGCCGGGGTCTCGGCCCTGGCCGCGGAAGCCGGCACCACCATCATATTCGATAAGGACGATTTCATAAGACAAGCCGACCGCCAAGATCTGGCCATAGTCGGATTACCTGCCCAAGGACCGGAGGAGTCATGAGCCATGCCACACCCCGCATCAAGATCGGCGTCATCGGCGCCGGCAAGATCGGCACCCTGCATGCCAAGGTCCTGAACAAAACCCCGGATTTCGAGCTCTCCGGAGTATGCGACACCAATCTCTGGCGAGCCCAGTTCGCGGCCTGGCAATGCAATACCGTGGCCATGCGGGACTACCGAGACGTCATAGCAAAATCCGACGCCGTGATCGTGGGCGTGCCCACGCCCCTGCACCGGGAAGTGGGCCTGGCCGTGCTCAATGCGGGCAAACATTGCCTCATCGAGAAGCCCATCGCCTCCTCCGTGGAGGAAGCCAAAGAACTATTGACCGCGGCCGAAGTCAATAAGGTGGTGCTCATGGTGGGCCACGTGGAGCGCTTCAACCCCGTAGTCCTGGAAGCCATAAAACACATCCGCAGTCCGCGCTTCATAACCGTGGAGCGCCTGGGCCCCTATGACCCGCGTATGAGCCATATCGGGGTGGTCCTAGACCTCATGATCCACGATCTCGACATCCTGCTGACCCTGGTCGGCTCCCCGGTCGAGTCCCTGGAAGCGGTCGGCGCGCATCTTCTCGGCCAGCATGAGGATATCGCCAATGTCCGCGTGCGCTTCAAATCCGGCTGCATCGCGGACCTGACCGCCAGCCGCATATCCATAAACCGCTGCCGCAAGCTGCGCGTGTTCCAGAAGGATTCCTACATCTCCCTGGACTACGGCAGCGCCGACATGAAGATCTATAAGAAAAAAACCCCGGTCATAAAGAGCCTCAAGGACGTGGAGATCGTGCGTCCCAAATTCAGCAAGACCGAGCCTTTGCGCAACGAACACCTGCACTTCCTGGACTGTATCCGCCACAACCGCAAGCCCTGGCCCAGCGGAGAACACGGCATGGAGGCCCTAAAGCTGGCCCTGCAGATATCCGATGAACTGCAGCGCTACGAAGTCTCGGACTACGCGGAGACCCGCTCCCTCATCCCGCCCTGGGCCCAGGACCTCGGACGCATAGCCAAGACCGTGGGCAAGGATATATTGAGCGGCGCCTGATCCAGCCGCATCGGTCCCAGCATAGATGACAAAGCCACTTATCCTCATAGTGGCCGGAGATCCATCCGGCGACCTGCACGGCGCCGCCCTGGCCCGCGCCCTGCGCGCAGGCGGCGCCCGGGTCGCGGCGGTAGGCGGGCCGCTGCTGCGCGCGGCCGCGGACGAATTCCTGGAAGACCTGGCCTCCCGGGGCTTGACCGGATTCTGGGAGCCGGTGGCCAAACTCGGGTTCCTGCTGGGGCTGCGGAAACGGCTGGGGGGATTCCTGGCCGGCCGCCGGCCCGCGGCCTTGGTCTGCATCGATTACTACGGATTCAACCGCCGCGTCCTGCCCTTAGCCGCGGCCGCCGGGATCCCGGCTTATTATTTCATAAGCCCCCAGGTCTGGGCCAGCCGGCCGGGCCGCATCGCCACGCTCAAGCGCCTAGTGCGCCGCATGCTGGTGATATTCCCGTTCGAAGCCGACATGTACCAAGCCGCCGGGGTCCCCTGCACCTTCGTAGGCCATCCCCTTCTGGACCTGATCCCCGAACCCCGGGATAAAGCCGAAGTCGGCTCGCCTTTGACCGTGGGGCTGCTCCCCGGCAGCCGGCTCTCCGAGGTCAAACGCCATCTGCCGGTATTCTTGGAAGCCTTCCGCCGCCTCCGGCGGCATTTCCCGGACGCCCGCGCCCTGGTATTCAGATCCCCGCACCTGCCCGCCGCCGTTTATGCCGAAGCCGCGGGCGATGCGGAGCTGGTGCAGGATTCCGGTTATGCCCGCCGCTCCAGTCTGGACCTGGCCATATCCTCTTCCGGAACCGCCACCCTGGAGAACGCCCTCCTGGGCTTGCCCATGGTCGTGGTCTATAAACTCTCCTGGCTGACTTACGCCGTGGCCCGGGCCATAATCCAGGTCCGCCATATAGCCATGGCCAACATACTCGCCGGCCGCCGCCTGGTCCCGGAACTGATCCAGGGCAATGCCGCCCCGGAGAACATCGCCCGCGCGGCGCAAGATCTGCTGGCTGACCCCCGCCGCTACCTCCGGCTGCGCCAGGACCTATTAGCCTTGCGCCGGAACCTGGGAGAGCCCGGCGCCGCCGCCCGCGCGGCCCATGAGATACTAAAAGACCTCAAGGACCATCCTTGATATGACCCCATCCAAAAAGATCAAACTGCTGGAAGATTTCTCGGCCTATGCCCCGCACGTGGACTTAACCATCCTGGAGAAGGCCTATGACTTCTCCGTGCATGCCCACGGCGACCAGGAACGCGCTTCCGGAGAAGAATACTTCATCCACTGCCACGCCGTCGCCGCATCTTTAGTGGAATGGAAGATGGATCTGCCCACCATCTGCGCCGGGCTGTTGCACGACATCCTCGAAGACACCCCCACCAAGCAGGAAGCCTTGCGCGCGGAATTCGGAGAAGAAATAACCCGCCTGGTCTTGGGCGTGACCAAACTGGACCATCTGCAATACTCTTCCCGCGACGACGTGCAGGCCGAGAACTGGCGCAAGATGCTGCTGGCCACGGCCCAGGACATCCGGGTCATCGTGATAAAACTCGCGGACCGCCTGCATAACATGCAGACCCTGGGCTATCTATCCGAAGAAAAACAGCTGCGCATATCCCACGAGACCATATCCCTCTACGCCCCCCTGGCCCACCGCCTGGGCATGTTCCAGCTCAAGGGGCAGCTCGAGGATCTGGCTTTCCAATACCTCCATAAGCCGGAATACGCCGACCTCAATGCCAAGGTCAACGCCACCTTGGCCACCCGGGAGGCCACGCTTAAAAAATTCAAGGAGTCCGTGGAAAAGGCCCTGGCCAACTCCAACATCCCGCACCGCATCTTATCCCGCTCCAAAAGCCTCTACTCCATCTACGGCAAGATGCAGCGCCAGAACAAGCCCTTCGAAGAGATCCAGGACGCCTTGGGCGTACGCATCATCACGGACACGATCTCCAACTGCTACGCCCTATTGGGCATCGTGCACACCCAATTCAAGCCCATGGCCGGGACCTTCACGGACTACATCTCCATCCCCAAGATGAACCTATACCAGAGCCTGCACACCACGGTCATGGGACCGGATGGCGAGCTGGTGGAGATCCAGCTCCGCACCTATGAGATGCACCGCACCGCGGAATACGGCATAGCCGCGCATTGGCGCTACAAGACCGGAGAACAGGCTCGGGACGCGCACCTGGAAGAAAAACTCAACTGGCTGCGGCAGTGGATAGAGTGGCTGCAAGACCTCAAAAGCCCGCGCGAATTCCTGGACAGCCTCAAGACCGACCTGGAACTGAACCAAGTGTTCGTGTTCACTCCGGCCGGAGAGGTCAAGCCCTTGCCCGCAGGCGCCACCCCCCTGGATTTCGCATTCACCGTGCATACCCAGATCGGCATGGCCTGCGTGGGCGCCCAAGTCAACAACAAGATGGTGAAGCTCGACTATCAGCTCAAGTCCGGGGACATCTGCAAGATCATCACCAAGAAAGGGTCGGTCCCCAAGAAGGATTGGCTGACCGTAGTCAAGACTGCGCGCGCCCGCTCCAAGATCCGCCAATATCTGCGCGAAAAAGGCATAGTCGCCTGATCGGCCGGCCGGCTCCGGCTAAGGCCCCGCAGCCGCAGCCGCGGTCTTGTAGATGCGGATCTGCTCGGCGGGATCATCGAAGACCAAGGAAAGATCCGGAGACTGCCCCAAGAATCGGAACGTCTCCGCCCTTTGCGCCTCCCGCCACGCCGTATTCAAGGCTTGAGCCTGCGGATTGACGTAATCCAGCCCATAGGCGGCCACGAAATAACGCACGCCGCGCTGCCGCAGGCGGGCCACTATCTGCTCCGGGGCGGCCCCGTTGTCCCAGAAATAAGGATATACCTGCCGGCCGGTGTTGATGCACGTTATGCCATCCAGGTCGTCGGCTAAGATGTCCGCGGGCCGGACATGCTCGGATATCCAAGCGTGCTTCTGCTCGAACCGCACGACGCGCAGCTGCCTTTGCCCCCACACGTCCACCGCCCCTAGGTAGATGCCCGCGGCCACGCATAGCCATTTAGCGACACGCGCCGCCGGCCATCTCTTTTCCCCGGCCTCGAACCCGACCAGCACGGCCAGCAGAAGCAAAGCCCGCAACGGCAGAAGATAGCGGAAATCGGACAAGAACCAGGAGCCGAGCGCTACGGCATAGAGGCTTGCATACAACACGATGGCGGGCCGCCTCCTGGCCTCCTGCCAGAGACCCACGGCCGCGGCCGCGGCGGCGCACCCGGAGAGCAAGACGATGGTCGGCATGATGGGCGCGGCCGCCTCCCAAGCCCGGCTGGGGAAGAACTGCGTAGCGGCCAAACTACGGCCGTAGAAGGATAGGTTCTCGCTCCAGATCTCCCCGTAGCGGGAAAAAACCACGGACAATCCGCGCCGCAGCGGCGGCGGAAGTACGCTCTCGCCTCCTCCGCCGATCCACAAGAGCGCGCTGCCCGCCGCCAGGCCGACTCCGGCCAGGGCCGCGATCATGCGCCAAAAATGCCGGCGCGGGTATTGGAAGTAGGCATCTACCAATATCGCGGGCACGAGCAGCCAGCCCAGCGGCCGGATAAGGCCGGCTCCGACCGCGACGGCCAAGGCCGCGCCCAGACGCCCGGTATCCAATAACCACAGCGCGGCCAATACCGCCAACAAAAACGGGACATCCGACATGAGCGCAGCCGCCATACCGGCCGGAAATACCGAGCATAGCCACCACAGCCCCAGCAGCGCCACGCCCGGACGCGACAGCCGCCGCAGAGCCAACGCCAACAGCATGCAGGTAGCTGCGGCAAAAAGCAGCAGTTGGAAGGCATGCAAAGGGGCCAGATCATGCCGGAATAAAAATACCACCGGCGCCAAGAGCAATGAAAAACCAATGGGAAACGCCGCCATGGGCGGCTGTTCCGGCCGGCAAGGATTGGCATATCTGCCGGATTCGACGATGCTCTTGGCTCCCAGATAGTAAAAAGCGTCGTCGTTAAAAGTACCGACCCGGTTCTGCGCCACGAATATGCTCCCCACCGCCAGGCTCAGCACGAATCCCGCGGTCAATACGACCTTGGGGAAATCCCAATGCCGGAGGATCATATCGGTCATACGCTCTCGGAGGGCCGGGGGGATGACCATATCGGATATTATTGCGAATTTCAGACGCCCGGGGACAGCCCCCGGGCCCCGGACCGCCATCTTGCCCTGCCTGGCACGTAATCAGTATCCTAAATACTGCATGAAGGTCCCCCGCAGACGCGCCTGGACGGCGCATAAGAATATATGGGTCGTGCTATTGGGCACGATCCTGCTCGCCGGGGCGCTGGAGGGGGCCGCCCGGCTCGCGCGCCTGCCCCTGCCGGATATCGGAGACCTATTCCTGATCTGGTCCACGACCTCGCAACGCGTTTTCACATCCACCGGGAGCCGAGTCCGGACCCAGGCGGAATTGGTGGCCCTTTCCAACCCGCTTATGGAATTTGCGGCCCGCCCCGCCCCGGGAGCGACCCGCATAATATGCGTGGGGGATTCCACCACGGCCGGCTGGCCCGTCCACCCTAGAGGATCCTATCCCAGTTGGCTGCGGGCCATGCTCCCGGACCTCCTGCCCGGAAGATCGTTCGAGGTGATCAACGCCGGATTCCACGGCTTCGACAGCTTCCGGGCCGAAGACGCAGCCGCCCAGATCCTCGCCTTTCATCCGGACCTGATCGTATGGCGGGCCGGATATAACGATTACCAGATGTTCGCGGCCCGCCACCTGCCCACCCGAGCCGAGGCCGCCGCGCTCTCGGCCCGCCTCTGGCTGACCCAGCACAGCCGGTTCTACAACCTGCTGCGCTGGCTGTGCGGCGTGCGCAGTGATAAAGTACCCGGCGTGCCTTGGCTGAAACCCTTGACTCCGGCGGAACTGGAGGCGCTGGCCGCGGACTACCGCAAGAACATAACCCGGACCATCGCCCAGGCCCGGAATGCCGGGGTGCCCATCATACTGCTCGACCTCCCCTACGCCGCCGCCTTCGATCCGGATTCCGGCGCCCTGCAATCCTTCCCCCGGCTCGCCCACATACTGCGCACCCTAGCCCAGGAAGAAAAAATCCCTTTCGCAGCCCTGCAAGACCAGCTCCCCGTCCGTCTATTCATAGACAACGTGCACCTGGACTCGGAAGGCTACCGGCTCACGGCCCTGGCCCTTTGCCGCACCTTATCCGAACACGGCCTGCTCGCACCCCGCGCGCAATGGCGCTGGGGCCGCCTGCGCCCCG
Source organism: Elusimicrobiota bacterium (assembly GCA_041660645.1). GTDB lineage: Bacteria > Elusimicrobiota > Elusimicrobia > UBA1565 > UBA9628 > UBA9628. The sequence continues at coordinate 17,965 of JBAZVY010000017.1, forward strand.
CCCGCGCCTATGCCCACGCCCTAGGCCTGCAGGATAATGAATTCCTCAGCCACCTGCATGTGGGACTGGCTCTTTTCTATCTTCAGCGCGGGGATGCCTCCCGGGCCGAAGCCGAGCTCCGGGAAGCGGAACGCATCGCTCCGAACGCGGACCTGGTCTTCCAGGAACTGTCGCAACGCAGCAATCCCCGGATACTGGCCTTGCTGGGCGCCGCGGACCGGAAATTAGGGTTCCGGGATCGCGCGGACAGAGCCAATGCGAGCGCTCGATCGGCATCGGATAATTAGCGCCCCATGGACACGGCCAACGCACGGTTTGCGAAGATGAATAAACGCTTCTGGCTATTGCTGGCCGGCATCCTGCTCGGACGCCTCGCCCTGCATCTTTATATCCGGGGACAATGCCACGGCTTCAATTTTCTGCTCTCCCCCACAGAGATCATGCGCACCAAGTACGCCCTCTCCTGGGCCCAGGATCCGAGCGTCTCTCCAGGAAACGCGGTCTGGTGGCTGCCGCTGCAGTTCTACATGGAAGGCGGACTGCTGCGGCTATGGCCGGACGTGCTGGCGGTGCCCTTCTGGTTCAACAGCGCTTTTTCCTTGATCACCCTGTTCCTACTTTTCCTGCTGACCCGGGAACTGTCCGGCTCGCCCGAGGCCGGGCTGGCCGCGGCATTATACGCCGCCTGGGACAGCACCGGCGTGCTTTTCGGGATAGGCGGGACCGCCGACCCGTTGATGCATGCCGCCATGCTGGGCGTATTATATTCATGGCTCCGGCAGATACGAAGGCCGCAAAGCAGCTTATGGCCGGCCGCGATCCTATTGGCCATCGGCAACAGCACCCGCTTCGAAGTCTGGTTCTTGTCCGGAGCTTTCACCCTATACATCCTGCTCCGACAGAAACCTAAGGCGTGGGGGCCCTTGGCCCTGGTCTGGGCCTTCCCGGTCTTCTGGACCTTCATGAGCCTGCGCTTGGCCGGCAACCCCCTAGCCTTCCAAAACGCGACCGCGGCCAGTTCCGCATACGCTCATCCCACCCCGCTGGCCTTCCTTAAGAACCTGGCCAATCACATCCCCTCTTGGATATTCATCTTAGCCCTGGCGGCCGGATCCCGGGCCCAACGCCTATCCCTAGAAGCCTGGTACCTATTAGCTGTAGGCGCGATATTCCTCCCGCTCTTGCTGATCTCCGGGCAAGACATGGTATACGTCGATCATCATCTCTGGGTATTCAACCTCCTGCTTTTGCCCCTGGCGGCCGGCGCCTTGATATCCCTATCCGCCGGCCTCGGCCCTCGGCGCAGGATCCTGGCTTGGCTGATCCTGGCCGCGGCATTGATATTCGTGCAATGGGGGCGCCTGCAGCAATTGACGCGCCGCTTCCTGGCCTCCCCCCGATCCGAGATAGCAGCCGACTTCCGCCAAGTCCGGCTCTGGCGGCAGCAGCAAGCCATCTCCCCCCAAGACTGCTTCCTCATCGTCCTGCCCTCCGGGACCAGGCGCGCCATAGCTTTCTACCTCTTATGGGAAT
>JBAZVY010000018.1:0-19460 GCA_041660645.1 Elusimicrobiota bacterium
GATGGAGCCTTCATATTGGGTGGTGACCACATCCCGGGAGCCTTTGGCCAAGGGCGAATATTTGGTCACCGGCTCCTTGGTGATCACGGTGCCCGCGGCATGTACTCCGGTATGGCGTTTGAGCCCCTCCAATTTCAAAGACAGGTCCAGAAGCTTCTTGATCTGAGGGTTCTTGGCCGCCTCGGTGAGCTCCGGCGTCTTCTGGATGGCGTCGTAGAGCATGGTCCCGGGGACAGAGGGGATGAGCTTGGCCAGACGGTCCACTTCCGGCAGGGGCAGGCCCAATACCCGGCCCACGTCGCGCACCACGAGCTTGGCGGCCAGGGATCCGAAAGTCACGATCTGGGCCACATTGGATTCACCGTATTTCTGCCGCACGTATTGGATCACCCGCTCCCGGCCGGTATCTGCGAAATCGATGTCCAAGTCCGGCATGGACTTGCGGTCCGGATTAAGGAATCGCTCGAAGAGCAGGTTATGCTCCAAGGGGTCGAGGTTGGTGATCTTCAAGGCGTAAGCCACCAAAGCGCCGGCGCCGGAGCCGCGGCCCGGGCCCACCGGGATGTCCTGAGTCCGGGCGTACTTTATGAAATCCCATACGATCAGGAAATAGCCGGAGAAGCCCATGCGCTTGATGACCGAAAGCTCGTACTTAAGACGCTCCTCATGCTTGGCGGACATCTCGCCGCCGAACCGCACCTTAAGCCCCTGCCGGCAGAGCTCTTCCAGATAAGAATCCTGCGTATGGCCTTCCGGGACCTTGAACTCGGGCAAGAGCATCTGATTCATGGGGATCTGAAGATTGCACATCTGCGCGATGCGCACGGTATTGGAAATGGCTTCGGGCGCGTAAGCGAACAGGGCGGACATCTCTTCCGGAGACTTGTAGTAATATTCGCGCCCCTCGGGACGCAAGCGGTCCTTATCATCCAAACGCCGGCCCGTAGCTATGCAGATGCGCGCGTCCTGAGCCTCAGAATCCGATTTCTTGACGAAATGGCAGTCATTGGTCGCCACTAAAGGCAGGCCGGTCCGTTTAGCCACCTCCAAAAGCACCTTGATGACCTGCTTCTGCTCCACGATGCCATGATCCATCATCTCCAGATAGAAGCCCTCAGGATCGAGCATGTCCCGATAGGAAAGCGCGAGCTTGGCGCAAGCCTCCACGTCCCCGCGCAAAGCGGTCTGCGCCAGTTCGCCCTTGAGGCAGCCAGAGAGCACGATCAGACCCTTGCTATGCTCGGCCAGCATCTCCCGGTCTATGCGCGGGTCGTAGTAGAAGCCTTCCAAGAAAGCCCGGCTGGACAAAGCCATGAGGTTCTGATAGCCTTCGAAATTCCGGGCCAGGAGCGTAAGATGGCAATTCTCCTTCTGAGAATGCCCCCGGTCCGTCTTCTTGCCTTTGGCGAAATACACCTCACAGCCCACTATGGGCCTGAGGCCCACGGCCGTGCACTGGGTATAGAAATCTATGGCTCCATACATGTTGCCATGGTCGGTCATGGCCATGCCTTTGGCCCCGTCCCGGGCTAGGCCGCGCAGCAGCTCCGAGGGCTTGCCGTCCTTATCCGTGAAACGGATTATGCCGTCGAGCAGCGAGTACTCGGAGTGATTGTGGAGGTGTACGAATTCTGGGTTAGCCATGGCCGACGTTATATTCTATTAAATCCCGCCCGGCTCGGCCATGCCCCGGCATTGCGCGGATAATACGGACTTAATGGTAAACTAAAATCCATGCTTTCGACCGCCAGACGCTGGCTCATCCGCCGGCGCACGGAGACCGCCCTCTTCGGCCTGCTCTTGTTCTCGGCCGCGTATTTCTGCCATCGCGTGGAATACGACAACACCTTAAGCCGCTATTTCCTGATCAGTTCGATCGTGGATTTCGGACGTCTGGACATCGGCTGGTACGCCCACGAGACGGCAGACGTGTCGGTCCATGCGGGCCGGACCTATTCCAACAAATCCATAGGCGCCCCCTTGCTGGCCCTGCCGGTGTACGCGGCCATCCGCAGCTGGCCCGGCCTGCGCGCAGACCCGCCCCTATCCGCGCGCGCCTGCTACGTGGTGCGGCTCTGGGCCGGGGCCCTGCCCTACGCCCTATGCGGCCTGACCTTATACCTACTGCTGCTCGGATTCGGCCTGGCCGCCCTGGACGCATACCTCGCCGTACTGGCCTACTCCTTCGGCACTTTGGCCTGGGTGCATGCCTCCCTGTTCAGCGGGCATCAGACCGCCGCCAGCCTGGCCCTGCTCTCATTTGCGGCTATATGGTGGGCGAGCCACAGGCATAACCCCGGACTTGGGATCTGGCTAGGCGCGGGTCTTTTGGCCGGGACCGCCGCGCTGTCGGACTATCTCTGCGGCTTGGCCGCAGCCGGCCTGGCCGCCTATGCCTGGCGCCGCAGTCCCGGCCGAAAAAACTTTCTGGCATTCTGCGCCGGCTTGGCCGCCTGCGCCGCGGTGTTGGCCGCCTACAACACGGCCTGCTTCGGCGCACCCTGGCGCATGTCCTTTCTCAGCCTGGACACGCCCTTCGCCGGCGGATTCCAACAGGGCTGGTTCGGCATATTGTGGCCGCAGCCTGGAAGCCTGCTACGGCTGCTCTTCTCGCCGTCGCGAGGCTTATTCTTCATCATGCCGGTGCTGCTCATGGCCGTGCCTGGATTCCGGACCATGTTCGAGCCCGGCCGCGCCCGGAAAGAAGAAGCCTGGCTGCTGCTCATCATCGTCTGCGGCACGCTGTTGGCCAATTCCGGACTGCACGCTTGGCACGGAGGCTGGGGCTTCGGGCCCCGCTATCTGGTATGCATACTCCCATTCTTGGCCATCCCCATGGCTTTCGGGCTGGACCGCCGTTGGTTCGCGCCGCTATTCGCCCTTTCCTTGATACAGGTAATATGGGCGCAAGCCGTGATGCCGGACGTGCCCCAATACATCAGCAACCCCATATTAGAATGCCTGAACCCGCTAAGGCGCAGCGGCTACCTGGCCGACAACCTCGGCACCCACCGACTCTGGACCGGGGCCTGGTCCCTGTTGCCCTGGCTCGTGGTGGCGGGCGGAGCCGCTTGGCTGGGCCGGCCGGCATCTCCGCCGGGGACCCGCAGTCCGCGGCCCTGGGATCTGCTGTATGTATTGGCCTGCGTCTGCATACTCTCAGCTCTCGCATGGGTCCGTTCCCCCGACCCGGTCATCGTGGCCCAGTACAACGCCAGACTCGCCCACGACGCAAACGTGGCCGCAGGCTTCATGCGCTGACCTCAAGCACCTTTGGTATAATCGCGTCAGATGACCCAGAAGAACGAGCCGGATTACTTTTTCCCGGACCCGGGATTGGTGGAAAAGCGGGTCCGGGTACGGACGATATACCGCGGCCGCGCCGTGGACTTCAATGTGGACAAAGTCGCCTTGCCCAACGGCCGGCCCGCGACGCGCGAATACCTGAATCACCACGGCGCGGTCGGCGTTCTTCCCTTCCTGGACCCGCACACCGTGGTCCTAGTACGACAATACCGCTACCCGGTGGGCAAGGTCACTTTGGAGATGCCTGCGGGCAAACTAGATCCCAAAGAGACCCATCTGACCTGCCTGAGACGGGAACTGCGCGAAGAGACCGGCTACACGGCGCGCCGCATAACCCACCTGCTTGACTTCTGGCCGACCCCGGCTTTCTCCAATGAACTCATAAAGCTCTACCTAGCCGAAGGCCTGACCCCGGGACGACATTGCCCGGACCATGACGAATTCATAGAGGCCGTGGCCCTGCCCCTTAAAGAAGCCCTGGGCCTAGTCTATCGCGGCCTCATCCAGGATTCCAAGACCGTTATCGCCCTATTGGCCGCGGCCGCTCGCGTGCGCAAGTGACCCCGGAAGAATTTTCGGCCTGGGAGCCGTTCCTTAAGACCGTGCCCCTATTCGCCGGCCTGGCTTCCCAGGACCTGGCGCACGTGGCCGAACGCATGCAAGCCCTTTCCCTGCCCAAGGGTTCCCGGCTCTACTCGCAAGGCGACGAACCCGACGCCTTCTACATCATAACCTCCGGCCAAGTCCGGGTAGTACGCAAGGTCGATGGCTCAGAGACCGTGGACGATTTCCTGGGCCGGGGCGAGACCCTAGGCGAGGGCGGCCTCATGACCGGAGAGCCGCGGCACAACACCGTGCGTCTGGATTCCACCTGCGAATTCCTAAAGCTCTTGCGCAAGGACTTCGAGGAGGTGCTCCGAGAGAACCCCTCCATCCTCATGCACATATCGCGCATCCTGGCCCGGCGCATAGTCCGGGCCCAGAACCCGACCCCAGGCGCCGGAGCCCAGATCCTGGCCCTCAATGCGGCCCTATCCAGTCCGGATCGCCAGCTCCTGAGCATTCATCTGGCCCTGCAGCTAGTATCCCAGACCCGGCGCAAGGTGCTTCTGCTCGACCTCCGGCCGGAACCCGGCAACCTCGCCCGATTCCTCGGGCTCCAGGCTCCGGACGCGCCCGCCGATACCGGATATCCCCGCGACCCCTCCTGGGTGCGGCCCCTGACCCAGCCCCACCCCTCGGGACTCGACGTGCTCAGCCTGCCGACCTCCGCCCTGAGCGGCCGACATCACAGCGGATTGTATCACCTGCTGAATTTCCTGCGCGAAGAGCACGACTTGATCCTGGTCTGCCTGAGCAATGCCTCGGGCGATCTGGAAAGATCCATACTGGCGGAGGCCGACCAGGCCATACTGGCCGCTGGCCCGGCGACCAGAGCAGAGGCCGGTCGGCTGGAGACCTCCCTGCGTTCCGTGGTCACGGAACCCGACCGGATAATCGGCCTCTGGTTGGGCGCGGCTTCGCCAGACCAGGATTTTTTGCGCGACTGCGGACGGGAGATCCTGCCCTGGCCAGACGACCTGGGCGCGCGTCTGGAGCGGACCGGGTCTCCTTACCAAGCCATGGATGGCTATCCCCGCACCATCCGCTCCGTAGAACGCCTCGCCCGCCGGCTAGGCGGACTGCGTTTGGGCCTGGCCCTAGGCGCGGGCGCGGCCTTAGGCTACTCCCTGATCGGCGTGCTCAAGGTGTTCCAGCGCGAACACATACCGGTAGACGTGGTCGCCGGCACCTCCAGCGGAGCGCTCATCGGATCTTGGCTGGCCTCGGGGATGGACCCATCGGAGATGGAAGCCGTGGCCCAGCGCCTGGACAAATCCTGGCTCTACGAAAATCTATTCTTGGACCTCACCATCCCCCGGGCCGGGATATTCGCGGGCGAGACCCTCTTACGATTCCTGCGCACCTTCTTGGGCGACAAGGAATTCTCCCAACTGGACCTGCCTTTTGCCTGCGTGGCCACGGACATAGAGACCGGCGAAGAAGTGGTCCTGCGCTCCGGCCGGGTGGCGGAAGCCGTGCGCGCCTCCTGCGGCCTGCCCATGATCTTCACGCCCTTCAAGCTGGGCGGCCGGTACCTGGTAGACGGCGGCCTAGTCGACCCGGTACCCACCCGCGTGGCCGCGGACCTAGGCGCGGACATCTTGATAGCCGTGAACCTGACCCAACCCGCGAGCGAACGCAACCCGCGGCGCAAACTCCGCGCCCAGGATGGCCTGCTGGAAGCTTCCCTAGACATGGATTTCGAACGCTTGCGCGAACTGACCCTGCCCGCCGCGCTTAACGCGCCCAACATGCTCCAAGCCTTTATGCAGACCCTGCATACCATGGAATATCAGATCGCCCGCACGCGCCTGGAATTCGCGCACATCGCCATCCAGCCCAACCTCAGCGCCTTCGATTGGACCGACACCCACCGCAGCCGGGAGATCATCCGCGTAGGCGAGCGCATCGCCGAGGAATACGCGCCCCAGATCAAGGCCCTGCTGCCCTTCTTCACCCAGCTGGGCAAAGTCCCCCGCCGCCCCTCCAGCCCCCTGCGGCCTTAGACTTCCAGGCGGGAAGTGAGGAAGGCGTAGTAAAAAAGGAGCTTGGCTGGGAAGTCGCAGATCAGAGTAGACCAAAAAGCCATGCTCTCGTCTCCAGAAGGCCCATACAAGAACAAAAGCAATAACGCCCCCGTCACGCGCAGTCCGACCGCGGCCAATACCAGCCGGCTGCGCGGCACGGGCTCGTCGCTGCAGGCCTGCCGGCCGCGCCAGGAATTCCACAAGCCGATGCCCAATCCTACCGACCATATGGCTTGAGCCATATACACCAAGGCGCTCGGCGCGTTAAGTCCCGCGCCCACTCCGGCCAGCAAGCCATAGCCCAGCAAGCCCAGGCCCAACCCGGCCAATATCCACACCCCAGCCGGATTGCGATAAGCGCTCTCGCTCGCCAGACTGCGGCGCCATAACCGCCACAACCCGAACCCCATGGCCGCGGTCGCGATGTCCGCTATCACCCACATGGGTCCGAGCAGGTATTCGACCTGATAGTGGCCATACCAGGTCTTCACGACATACACCGCTCCTGCGCCGGCCGCTATGATCACTATCGCTGCGGATCGCAGCAGCCCGCCCAGGCCGGAACCGGCCTCGCAACGAGGCGACACCGCCGCCAGACAGTGGAACAACATCACTGCGATCATGCCCCACTCGAAAGGGCCGGATATCACCGCGAGCCAATCCAGACCGGACCAGGCGATGCCGTCTTGCATGCCTTTGGTGAACAGCCCTTCATACCAGAAGGCGAACGCTCCTCCCAGCAGGAACACCTGTCCGTCGTTCATGCGCTGACGCTCAAGCAGCTGCTCCCCGACCAGATAGAACCAAAGGCAGGGGAAAAGCATGTAGCGCAGATCCAGGAACACGCCGGGGCCGCGGACTAAGATCGCATTGCCTAGGAAAGGCAACAAGAAAAGGGCCGCGGCCAATCGCAGCCAAGTCCGGGACCGGACGTCCGTAACTGAAGCTATGACTGCCTCCTGATCCGGCTATGGCCTGCCGGCGACGGCTATCGCCTCGATCTCGATGGCCGCGCCCTTGGGCAAGGCCGCGACCTGGACCGTAGCCCGGGCCGGATACGGCGCGGAAAAGAACTTGGCATATGCCTCGTTCATAGCCGCGAACTGGCCCAGATCGGTCATGAATACCGTGGTCTTGACCACGTCTTTAGAAGTCAGCCCGGCCGCGGCCAGGATAACGGAGAGATTATTAAGGCAGCGCTCCGTCTGCTCGGCCACGGACGCGGGCATATTCTTACCCGCGGGGTCGAGCGGCAGCTGGCCGGAAACGAACACCCAGTCCCCGAAGCGCACGGCCTGGGAATACGGGCCGATGGCTGGCGGCGCCTGGACGGCGGCTATGGCGGACTTCATTTCAATGAGGCCAGCAGGGCCTTGTTGGTCTTATACGTAGTCAAAAGGTCGTGCATGGCCTTGGTGGAGTCGAGTTCTCCCATCGCGGCCAGATGGCGCCGCAGCTTATATACCCCCTCCAGCACGTCCGGAGGCAGGAGTTTCTCCTCCTTGCGCGTGCCCGTGTCCCGGACCTTGAGTGCGGGGAAGATGCGCATCTCCGCGGCTTGCCGGAAAAGCACCAGCTCCATGTTGCCCGTACCTTTGAACTCCTGGAATATTATGTCGTCCATGCGGCTGCCCGTGTCCACCAGGATGGAAGCCAGTATGGTGAGCGACCCGCCCTCCTCCAATTTACGCGCCGCGCCGAAAAAGCGCCGCGGGATCTCCATGGCCCGGGAGTCCAGCCCGCCGCTCATGGTCCGGCTGCCGGGGGCGAACTGATTGTGCACGCGCGCCAGACGGGTCAGGGAATCCAACAGTATAAGCACGTCCGCCCCCGTGGCCGCCGCCTCGATAGCCGTACGCATCAAGCCCTCGGCCACGGCCACATGGCGTTCATAAGCCTGATCGCTGGAAGAAGCGCAGACCTCGGCCGGCACGCTGCGCTTGAAATCCGTCACTTCCTCCGGACGTTCGTCGATGAGCAGGCAGAACTGCTTCACCTTGGGGTCCACCGCGTGCACCGCGTTGGATATCTGCTTGAGAAAAGTGGTCTTGCCCGCCTTAGGCGGAGACACTATGAGCCCCCGGGTCCCCTTGCCTATGGGGCAGAGCAGGTCCAATGCCCGCATGGACGGGTCATGGGATCCCTTCTCCAGATTGATCCACTCGTGGGGATCCACCGGAGTCTTGCTCATGAAGATCTTTTCGGCCTCGCTGCGCACCGGCGCCGCCACCGGCCGCGGCATGCGGTTATCTTGGCCGCCGCTGTTCTGGGGCCGGCGCTGTTGCTGCTGCCGATTATCCCGCCGCCTGCGGAATCGGTCGCGGAAATGACGCCCGCCGCCGTGGCCGTGGCCATGCCCGCCTTGACCGCCGTGTCCGCCGCCCCCCCCCTGACCACCGGCACCGCCCTGCCCGCCAGAGCCGGAGCCGCCCGGTTGCCCGCCGCTGGATGCGCCTGCGCTTTCTTCGTTCATTTCACTTTCCTCTCTTTACCCTGCTACGTAAATCGGCCCGGCCATCTCTGCTCCAAAGCCGCCAACGCCTCGGCCATCATATCCGCGGCGGCTGCGGTCAACGCCTCTCCGGAAACGGCCGAAGCCGCCGGCGGGGTAAGTACATGCGCCCAGGGCAGCCCCGAGGCATTTCCCCACACATGCTCCTGGCTCCACCCCTCCACCCTTTCGGACAACTCCGCAGGGATGCCCAGCGCGGAGCAACGCTCGCGCAGCCGGCGGCTGGACCATATCCCCTCCCAGTTCCGCTGCCCGCACTCCTGGAAGAACTCCCGGGCCCGCGCCGCGCTGTCCTGCGCAGCGATCCAACGCATATGCACCGTAAGCTCCAAAAGCGACCGAGCCAAGGGCAAGGCCTCGTTGGCCAGGCTGCGTCGGGCCAGGACCATGAGCGCATTGGACACGGCCACGGCCCGGCAAGCCAGCAGCAGCAGCGCCCTAGCGGCGTCGTCTTTAGGGTCCAATTCCGGACCCACGCGGCTAAAACCATGATCCATAGCGGTCTTGGCCGAACCTATGCGTTTTATGGGATCATCCATATTCAATCGAAAGCGTGGCGTTCCACCTGCCGCACACGCACGCCCAACAACCGCCGGGCCATCTTAAGGAAACGTTCGGGAGCATCGGATACGAAGAAACGGCCCGTACCTCTCCCGCTCTGCCTGCGCATGCCCAAACTTAAAAGCAGACGCTCGGTCTCGAGCGCGGTCTGCTCCGCGGAATCTATGAGCCGGACCTTGCGGCCCATGACCCGGAGCAAAACTTTCTTCAATAGCGGGTAATGGGTGCAGCCCAGGATCAGCGTATCTATGCCCGAACGCCGCAGTCCAGACAAATAGTGCCGTGCGATCAAGACGGTCGCCGCATGGTCCCACCAACCTTCCTCCACCAAGGGCACGAACAAAGGACACGCCGCGGCCGCGACCCGCACTCCGGAAAGCCGCGCCTTCAAGGCCGCGGTATAAGCCCCGGAGGCGATGGTCGCCTCCGTGCCGATTATGCCCACGTGCCCGTTGCGCGTGGCCGCGGCCGCGGCATCCGCGCCGGGCTGGATCACGCCCAATACCGGGACATCCAGACTCTCCGCCACGGCATCCAAAGCCAGTGCGGAAGAAGTATTGCAGGCTATCACCAAGGCTTTGATGCGCCGGGAAGCCAAGAATCTGGCCACTTCCAAAGAATAGCGGGTCACGGTCTCGCGCGACTTGGACCCATAAGGCACATGGGCCGTATCCCCGAAATAGATCAGGTTCTCTTCGGGCATGCGCCGGCTGATAGCCTGGAACACGGTCAAGCCGCCCAAACCGGAATCGAACACGCCTATGGGCCGATCTTTCACCGTCCGGCCTCCCCGCTGCGCCCATCCCCGTGCAACCAGCCTTGCCGCTTGGCATAATCCAACAATCCCGCATACAAGCCGTCCACGATCCGGCGGCGATAACGCTTGGTCTGGAGCTTGGCCTCGTCCCGACGGTTGGTAAGGAAGGCCATCTCCACCAGGATGGCGGGCGCGTCCGTGCCCCGCAATACGTAAAAACCGGCCTGCTTCACGCCGCGATTATCCAGATCCACCCGTTTTTTAAGGGAACGGGTCACCAGCGCGGCCAATTCCGAAGAAGAATTGATATTCTCGGTCTTGGACATAGCCCGCAGTATCTGCCCGGCCTGTTCATCCTGCGGGGACTTGCCTTCCAATTGCAGCACCGAGTTTTCGAACTCGGCCAACCTCTCAGCCTCGGGGTCCGAAGCTTTCTCGGACAAGAAATACACCTCGAAGCCGCCCTCCTTGGAATTACGCGAAGCGTTGCAATGCATGGATATGAAGATATCGGCCCCGATATCATTGGCTATGCGCGAACGGTCGGCCAAGGGGATGAAGGTGTCGTCATTACGGGTCATTATCACGTCGAAGACCTTTTCATCCTCCAAAAGCCTGGCCAATTCCCTGGCCGCGGACAGGTTTACGTCTTTCTCATTATTGCCGCTGCGGCTGGCAGCCCCCCCGTCCTTGCCTCCATGCCCGGGATCGATGACTATACGGCGCCGGCGGGGCAAGGTCGCGGCCGGGACCGTCGTCACGGTCAAAGCCGCGGCCGGAGCCGGAACCGGGGCCGCCGCCGGGGCGGCCGGTTCCTCGACTTCCGGTTCCGGAGCCGCCGCCGGGGCGCTCCGGCCGGCCTCCGGCCCGGCGGCCGCGGCGGCATCCGCGATCGGTTTGACCTCTTGGGCGCCGCCCCAGGCCGGGCTGGCGGAAGTCTCGGCCGCGGACGCCGGTCCGGCCGGCACCACCGTTGCCAAGGCCACGGCCGCCACCTCCAAAGCCAAACGCCGCGGATCCGCGAGTTCGCGCACCCGCCACTGGAGCCCGGGCTTGGCCAGACGCACCGAGAGCCGCGCCACCTTTGATTCCTGACGCAAGGCATAACTGTCCACCAAGCCATCGTCCACGGTCACCTTCTCCGCGGCATCGATGATCCCAAAAGGCACGGTGATTTCAACGTCTTGGACTCCGCGGGCGGCGGCGTTGTAGCCGGAGGAGCGTTTCAAATCCACCACGATCCGCGTATAATCCTGGTACGAGAACCACCGCACCGAACCCACATTGCTGCGCCGCTCCACGGTGAGCAGCCGACTCCGCTCGTTGAACTGGGTATCCCGGCCGGACAATGCGGCAAAGGCGTCGCCCATGAAAAAATTCATGGGCACATAGGCTTGGGCCGCGCGCAGCATGACCGGAGCCTCCAAAGTCACGACCTTGCCGTCCACGGACACGTCCCCGGACCCGGCCAAGAACTGCAGCCGGCGGCCGTGGAAGCTCATCTGCACCCGGCCGGATATGGGATACCAGTAGACTTGTCCCCCGTACAGATCCCCGGCCTGCTTGGCGTTGATGAAAGTGCGGCCGCCGACCTTGTAGCTGGTGATCGGTTCGCGATAACGGCCATCGACCACGGCCTGTATCTCCTCGCCGCGCGCCGCGACGGAAGCGGCGAACAGGAGCCAGACGGCTGACGACGATAGGATTAAACGTCTCATTCCAGGACTATGCGATACTCCTCCCAAGGCAACTGGGGATCGCTCCCGATCTTGATGGACCTCTGGACGTTCTTCTCGATGACGGCCAGCTGTCCGCGGAACTGGTCGGCCAGCCCGGGATTGAGCAGCAGCCGGACCTGTCCGCCCGGACGGCCGCCGGTCATGAGCGCGATCTCGCGCTGGATGCGGATGCGCAAAGTCTCGCCGGAAAGCACCCGGCCGCAGCCCTTGCACTGCGGGCATTCCTCGGTCAAAAGGCTGACCGTGGACTCCCGCTTGCGCTCCCGGGTCAGTTCCACCAAGCCCAAACGGGTTATGGGCAAGATGCGGATCTTGGCCCGATCGCCCTTGCAGGCATGCGCGAAAGCCTCCATGACCTTCTGCCGGTTAGAAGCCTTGCGCATGTCGATGAAGTCCACCACGATGATGCCGCCGATGTTGCGCAAGCGCAGCTGATGAGCGACCTCCAGGGCGGCTTCGACGTTGGTCTGGGTAACGGTCTCTTCCTGGGACTTGGAGCCCGTGAAGCGTCCGGTATTGACGTCTATGGCGCAGAGGGACTCCGCCTCCTGGATGATGATGGACCCGCCGTTGGGCAGCGGCACCTTGGTCCGGCGCATGTTCTCGATGTCGCCTTCCAGATGGAAAGCCTTGAACATGGGGGTCTTGGCGTCGTAGATGCGGACTTTATCCTTGAGTTCCGGGGAAATGGCCTCCACGAACTCGACAACGTTCTTATACTGCTCCTTATTATCGAGCAGATAGACATATACCTTTTCCGAGAGCAGATCGCGCGCCACTTGCAGGGCCAAGTCCAGGTCCTTATGCAGCAAGGTAGGCGGCGGCGTGGTGTCGAACTTCTTCTGGATCGCGGTCCAGGTCTGCAGCAAATACTTCACCTCCCGCTCAAGATCCGCCTCCGAAGCGCCTTCCGCCTCGGTGCGCACCACCACGCCTTTGCCCCCGAGATGCTCGGCCACCAGCCGGTCCACTATGCCGGAAAGACGCGCCCGTTCCTCGGCGTCCCCGATATGTTTGGATATGCCCACATAAGTCTGAAAGGGCGTAAACACCAAGAAACGCCCAGGCAGCGACACGTCCATGGTGACCTTCATGCCCTTGGTCCCGATGGCCTCCTTGGCCACCTGGATCATGATATGCTGGCCCTTCTTAAGGGTGGAGTCTATGGCCGCGCCCTTATCGCCCAGCACATCGGATATATAAAGGTAGGCATTCTTGTCGAAGCCGATATTCACGAAAGCCGAGGAGATGCCGGGCAGCACGTTCTCCACCACGCCCTTATATATGTTGCCGACTATGTTCTTACTGCTCTTGCGCTCCCAGAGCAGTTCGGCCATGCGCCCATTATCGAGTATGGCTATCCGAGTCTCCTCGAAATTGGTGTTAGCCAATATCTCGCGCTTCACCGCCGGCGCGGGACTGCGATGGTCGCTGCGGTACTCCCGCTCGTGGCCTCCGCGCTGATGGTGCGCGCTGCGCTCATGTCCGCCGCGCCGGTCGCGGTCATGCCCGCGGTCCGGCCGTTCCCGCTCCGCGCCGCGCTCCTGCCGGTCCCGGGGTTGGCCCCGTTCCGGTCGATCCCCGCCCCGCTCGGTCCGGCCGCCTTCACCGCCGCCGCCTCCCCGGCCGCCGCGCCCGCGCCGACGATGTCGGCCTTCACGGCGCGGCTGTCCCGATTGCGGCTGGGGCGCGGGACGCTGCTCTTTAGTCCCAGATTCCGCAGGCGGGGGTTCCACGGTTCCCGGAGCTTCCATCCCGGAAGGCTGCTCATCCCCCACTGAAGTCTCCGGGACCTCGTCTTCCCCGCCCCCGTCTTCATCCACGGCCGCGTCGGACGAGCCCTCGTCGTCCAGGCCGCCGTGGTCCTCTACATATTCCGGTTCCGCTTCATGCGCGATGACCGCATCCGGCCGGGGATACAATTCCTGGCGTCCTACTTCATCTCCGCCGTTAGAATGATGCTCATGATTAGCAGCCGAAGGCTCGGCCTGGGGAGCGGCCGCCTGAGGCGCCGGTTCCGGCTGAACCATCGGAGCCTCCGATGCCGGCGGCGGATCCACGGAGACATCTACCCGCTCCGTCTCGGCCGGGGCCGGCGCTGGGGCCGGAGCCGCGGCCTCGGCCGGGGCTTCGGGAGTCTGCGGCTTAGGCATCATATCTTGTTCTTCGTTCGACATTTCCTTCCTCTCATGTGATATAAATTGTCACAACAACGAATACCTGCGGGCGTATATATTGCCTACTATGCCCAACGCCCCCAAGGTTATG
Organism: Elusimicrobiota bacterium; assembly: GCA_041660645.1. Lineage (GTDB taxonomy): Bacteria > Elusimicrobiota > Elusimicrobia > UBA1565 > UBA9628 > UBA9628. The sequence continues at coordinate 13,774 of JBAZVY010000018.1, forward strand.
ACCAAACTGGAACCTCCATACGAGATCAACGGCAAGGGTATGCCCATCACGGGCATAAGGCCCAAGCACATACCCAAATTCACGATCAGACTAAAAGACAGCATGGCCGCAATCCCGCAACAGACCAAGAATCCAAACCGGTCCCGCGCGCAACGGCCCGCTATCACGATACGCCAGATCATCACCAGATACAACCCCAGTATCAAGGTCGCGCCCACGAAACCCATCTCTTCTCCCACCACCGCGAAGATGAAATCGGTATGGCGCTCCGGCAGGAACCCCAACTGGGATTGCGTGCCCGCGAACAAGCCTTTGCCCCAGAACCCCCCGGAACCGATGGCGATCTGCGCCTGATGCACGTTATACGAGGCGCCCTGAATATCGCTCTGCGGCGCCAAGAAGGCCACCAGCCGGTTGCGTTGATAACCCTTGATCTGCTTATTCACAAGATTGCCCGTCACCAGACCGGCGCACAATATGGCCGCCAAGCCCACGAAGAGGGCGGGCTTTATCTGCCAACGCATCCACATCGATACCCGCCAGGCGGCGAGGCCCGAAGCCACGATCAGGAGCAGCGCCACCACGGTGCCCACGCCCATGCGCGATACCTCGAGCAAAAGATAAGGCAGGCTATTATGCGCGGCCATGGGATAGCGGACCTGCAGCATGGTATAGAACACCGGCGTCGCCATGATCACCGTGCCATACCCGAACAACGCCAGCAGATGCCAGACCTCGACCCCGGCGCAGAAGAGCATGCAGATTATGATGGGGAAGAAACTGACCGTGGATGAGAGATCGGGCTGTTTAAGGATCAGCGCTATGACCGGACCGGCTATGGCCAAGGCATAGAGGACCGTGGACAGGTCCCGGGCCTTGCGCGCCTGCCGGTCCAGGAAATTAGACAACGCCAGGATCAACCCGATGCGCGCCAGCTCCGAAGGCTGGAAAGAAAAGAAGCCGGCATGGAACCAGGACCGCTGGCCTCGGCTCAGCGTGCCCACGAACAGCACCGCCACCAACAGCGCCAGTATGATCGCGTATATGAACTTAGACTGATCCTGGAACACCTGATAATTGAACCCTACCCCGATCGCGAAGAACATCCCGCCCACCAGGATAGCGGTGAGCTGACGTTGGATGACCTGCGTATAGTGGGGCAGGGGGCTGGCGGCCGAAAGCAAAGCCAGACTGCCCAGCAAGGCCAGTCCGGCTACCGCGGCCACGAAGCTCCAATCCACGCGGCTGCGCGTTCCGGATTCCGCTCGAAAAGGCATCAGCGCACCCCCGGCGACACGCCCGGCGTCGCGCCGCGGCCCATACGGAGCAGGGCGCTATTGACATCGGCTCCGGCTGGGGCGGCCGGCTTCTCCGGCTTCTTATCGGACATGCCGTAAGCCGCCATGATCACGGCTCGCGCGATGGGCGCGGCGGCGCTGGACCCGTGTCCCCCATTCTCCACCAAAACCGCCACCGCCGCGGCCGAGGGCTCCCCCGGCTTGGCCGCGAAAGCGATGAACCAAGCATGGTCAGGTCCGGAAGAATTCTGCGCCGTACCCGTTTTGCCGGCCATCTCCAGCCCGGGGATACGCGCCGAGTAACCGGTGCCGGAGGATATCACCAGGCGCATAGCCTCTTGCAGATCCTGCCACACTTCAGGCTTAAGCGCCACCTGCCCCAGCCGCTCCGGCTGCTGCTTATACTCGGCTCGGCCCTCCGTATAAACGATGCGGTCTATGTAATGCGGCCGCCATAAAGTCCCCCGATTGCCCATCGCCGCGGCGAACATCGCCATCTGCATGGGGGTCACCAGCATCTCGCCCTGCCCGATGGATTGGTTGATGGTATCCCCGTCGTACCAGGACCGCCCGGACTTGGCCCGGCCCTGAGGCCCGAACAGATTTCCCCTCCGTTCCCCCCGAAGCGCGACCTTGGTCTCGGCGCCGAACCCGAACATGCGCGCATATTTCTCGATCAGGGCTCCGCCGGTCTTAAGGCCCATGCGATAAAAATACACATCGCAGGAGTTGGTCAGTCCCGGGAACCAAGTCATACGCTTATGGCCCTTATGATCCCAGCACAGGAATATGTCCCTGCCGTATTCCAGGTAGCCGGGACAAAAAACGCTGTCCTGGGTAGTGAAGCGGCCCTCATTGAGGCCCGCGGCGCCGACCACGATCTTGAAGGTGGACCCCGGAGGATAGGCTCCGGATATGGCGCGGTTGAACTCGTCGATCTCGGCCACGGCGACCTTGGCCTCGGCCGGATCGGAAGACAAAAAAGCGTTGGGGTCGAAACTGGGCGCTGCGGCCAAGGCCAAGATGGCGCCGCTGCGCGGATCTATGGCCACGACGGCGCCCTTGTTGCTGGACGAGGCCCGCAACCCGTCGTCCGCCGCTTTTTGCACGGCCGCGTCCAAAGTGAGATGGATGTTGCTGCCCGCCGACCAGGGCATGCGCTCCAACACCCGCCGCAGCCGGCCCTGGGCGTCGACCTCCATGCGCAAGCCGCCGTCTCGACCGCGCAATTCGCTCTCAAAAGTGGATTCCAGGCCTATCTTGCCGATGCGCGAATCCACCCGATAGCCTTTAGTCTTGAGGTTGCGCCAGCTCTTGGCGTCCATCTTGCCCATATACCCCAAGAGGTGGCTGGCAAAACGCCCGAAGGGATAATAACGCCGGGCTTCCACGACCAGATCCACGCCAGGATATATGGTCTTGAGTTCAGACAGCCGGAACATCGCCTGCGGCGGCAGGTTCTCAGCCAGGCGTATGGCGCTCTCTTCATGCGCGGCCTGCTGCAGGCTCGCCAGCAGTTCCTCCGGGTCCCGCTTAAGCTCCCGCGCCAATTTCTGCGCCAAGAACTCAAGGTCGGAATCCTTCTGCCCCTTGCTGGGCAGATAGATCAAAGAAAAAGCCGGTTTATTGCTGGCCAAGGGCACGCCTTTGCGGTCGTATATGCGGCCGCGCGGCGCGGTCTGATATATGATCTGGGTGCGATTGCGTTCCGCCAACTGCTGATACTCCACGCGCTGGATGATCTGAAGCTGGACCAAGCGCAGCCCCAGCAGACCCCCGGCCAGATAGACCACGATCCAGAGGATGTTGAGCCGCTCGATCAAGGTGCCGCCGCCCAGCATCATGGCCGCGCCCTCAACCAAAACCAGAGTCCGGCTCCGAACGGGACCAAGAGGCAATTATAGAACGGGTCGCAGATGAAAGCGGCCCAGCCTACCCATATGAATGACTTGGCGAAAATCAGCCCCAGCATCCCGTACATGAGGAAATATCCCCAGGTCATCATGACCACGGCCACGCACTGCGACAGCATATCCGCCAGGTCGATCTGCTTGCGGACCGTGCCCGTGCCGTAACCGATCAAAGTGAATACTAAAGCATTGGCCCCGAACAGCTCCGGACGCAGGGAATCCAGGCACAACCCCCAGACGAACCCATACCCCATGGCCGCGGCCGGCCCCTGCCGGGCGGCGATGGCTACGGTCAGGACCAGCGGGATCTGCGGGCTGAGTCCCCAGAATGCGAAATGCGTAGACCACCACCATTGCACGAAAGCCGCGGCCACGAGCAAAAACGCGCCCCGGAGATGATTCATCTCCCCTCCGGCGCCGTCGTGGAGCGCGCCACCTCATCCGTTTTTACCGCGGGCTTCTTACGCGGCGCGGCTGCGGCCGGAGCCGCCGGCGGCAGGGCGGCCGGCTCTCCGGCGATCCCCTCCGGACGCAATATCATGACGTTATTGAGGCTGGTGGAATTCACGGCCGGCTGCACTTCCACGGATTGGAAAGTCAAAAACGGATCGCTGGGGTTGACCGCGGTCACGCGTCCGACCAGGACATCCCCGGGGAAAGTGGCGCTGGTCTGGGAAGTGTATATCAAGTCGCCCTTGGTCAGCGCAGCTTCCGAAGGCAGATAATTCACGCGCAGGCGGGGACCGCCCTGGCCCTGGGCCAAGCCGTCCACCCCGGCCGAAGACAAATAGACCGCGATAGAGGAGAGCTCATCGGTTACGAGCAGGACTATCGAGGTATCGCTGCGCACCTCCGTGACCCGCCCGATAACGATGATCTCGCCATCCTTCTCCCCGAACACCGGGGCATTGAGCGCCACCCCCTGCCGGGATCCCACGTTGACCATGATATTGCTGTACCAATGCAGGGGGTCGCGTTCCATCACGTCCGCCCAAATAGCGGAGCGGCCTACGGGAGCCGTCAGGCCCAAGGCTGCGGAAAGCCGCCGATTCTCATTGCGCAGGCTTTCCAGTTCCGCCTTCTGCCACTGGGTTCGGCGCAGTTCCGCCTGCAGGCGCACGTTCTCCATATCCGCGGACAACAGCCGCGCCACTCCGGGAGGCATATCCGCCAAGCGCTGCACGCCCTTGTCTCCGTAATATACCAACGGATCGAACAGGTATACGACGCAGGCTTTAAACGCCCGCACCGGAGCAGACAAAGGCAAAGACAGCATTATCAGCGACAACGCCGAGAATACCGCTAAGACGTAGTTAGAAACTTTTGTTTCGCGATGCATGGCCTTGCGGCCGGAAAAGCCTTGAGCCGGGACATATCTGCCGCGGCATCGGCTTTATCAGCGACTTTGCTTCGGACGCCGAGCGTCCGGTTCAAACTCCTAAGGAGTCCGCGGGTCAGGCCCCGCGGTAGCGGTACGAGGTCACGAAGTCCGGGCGCCGATCCGTTATATTATCGAGCTCTTCCAGGAACTTCCCCGCTCCCATGGCTACGCAGCTCAAGGGATCGGCGGCGCGATGCACCGGCAGTTCCGTCTCCTGCCGGATAAGGTCGGGCAGGCCGCGCAAAAGCGACCCCCCGCCCGCCAACATTATGCCCCGATCCACCAAATCCGCGGCCAATTCCGCCGGAGTCTCCTCTAATGTGTTCTTGATCACATCCAATATGAGCTGCACCGGCTCCATGAGCGACTGGCGCACCTCTTCCGAAGTGATCAATACCGTCTTGGGCAGGCCGGTAGCTTGATCCCGGCCCTTGACCTCCATGGTCTTCTCTTCCTTCAACGGGAATACCGAACCTATCTGGATCTTTACGTCTTCCGCCGTGGTCTCGCCGATGAGCAAGTTGTATTTCCTGCGGAAATGCATCATCACGGCCTCGTCCATCTCATCACCGGCGATATCCAATGATTTGGACACCACCAGACCGCCCAAGGATATGACCGCGGCCTCAGTGGTGCCGCCGCCGATATCCACGATGAAATTGCCGTGGGGTTCGGATATAGGCAGATCCGCGCCTATGGCCGCGGCCATGGGCTCCTCGATGAGATAAACCTCGCGGGCTCCGGCCTGCTCCGCCGATTCCTGCACCGCGCGGCGCTCCACCTCGGTGATGCCCGAAGGGATGCCGATCACGATGCGGGGATGCAGCAAAGAACGCCGGTTATGGACCTTGCGGATGAAGAACTTGATCATCTCCTGGGTGACTTCAAAATCCGCGATGACCCCGTTCTTCAGCGGCCGCACGGCCACGATGGAAGAAGGCGTGCGCCCCAGCATGCGCTTAGCCTCGGCTCCGATGGCCAGCACCCGCCGGCTCTCCCGGTCGATAGCTACGACCGAAGGCTCCCGCAGCACTATGCCCTGGTTCTTCACATAGACCAGGGTGTTGGCGGTGCCCAGGTCGATCCCCATGTCGTTGG
>JBAZVY010000019.1:0-16156 GCA_041660645.1 Elusimicrobiota bacterium
GATGGCCACGGCCACGACCACGGCTTCGCGCCAGCCCAAGGCCAGCGCGATGAGCAAGGTGACCGACACCGTGGCCAAAAGCATGTGGTAAAGCAGTTCATCCGACTTTTCCTTGGCCGTCTCCCCATAGTTGCGCGTGACCGCGATGTCCAAAGCCGCGGGCAAGAGGACCGGCTGGACTTCCCGGACCCGGACCATGACTTCATCGGCCACGTGCGTGGCATTGGCGCCCTTGCGCTTGGACACGGCTATGGTGACCGCCGGGGCCGGCCGCAGCGCGCCGTCATCCGCCGGGCGCGGCGCGGTCCAGACCTGCCGCTCATCCTCATCCGGAGCGTCCGAGACCCGGGCCACGTCGCCCAATAGGACCGGCCGGCCGGATGAAACCCCGACCACCACCCGTTTCAAGTCGTCCAAGCAGCGGATGAATGCGTCGGTCTCCACTGCCACGTCCTTATCCGGCGACCGGTAATGCCCGGCCGGCAGTTTCTGATTGGAGGCGGTGATTATGCCGGCCACTTCCAACGGGGTAAGGCGATGCCGGGTCAAAGCCGCGGGATCGAGATGGACCAAGAACTGGCGCCTGCGGCCGCCGATGATATCGGTCTCGGACACGTCCGGCACCGCGCTGATCTCCTGGCGCAAGACCGCCGCGGCCCGGCGCAGGGCCAAGGCGTCGAGGCCCGGCCCGGAAAGGGTGAGCGCGAGTATGGGCACATCGTCTATGGAGCGCGGCTTGATCAGGGGCGGGTGGGCGCCCGGAGGCATGAAGTCCAGATTAGCGAAGGTCTTAGTATAAAGTCGGGTCATGGCCTCGTCCGGATCGAAGCCCACCTTGAAGCGCACGATGAACAGGGCTGAGCCCGGCTCGGCGGTGGAATATATGTATTCGACCCCAGGCACCTCCCAGAGCTTGCGTTCGCCCAGGTTCACGATGCGCTGTTCCACCTCCTTGGCGCTGGCGCCCGGGAAGCTCACGAACACGTCGAACATGGGGACGTTGATCTGCGGCTCCTCCTCGCGCGGCAGTTTGAGCACCGCGAACACGCCCAACAGGACCGCGGCGATAGCGATCAAGCCGGTCAGCTTGGAACGTATGAAGGTATGGGCGATGCGCCCGGCTATGCCCTGGCCATGGGACCCGGCGGTCTCCGGGGCGTTCATGGCCGCACCTCCAGACCCTGCTCGACTTCACGGACCGCCCCCGAGTCCAACCCGCCGGCCGCCAGGAGCAGCCGGGCCCGGCCCATATGCACGGCATACAAGGTCTCCAGATATGCGGCTTGGCTACGGGCCAAGCCTTCCTCGGCCCGGAGCACCTCTAGTATGCTCTGCCGGCCTTCGCGGTAAAGCGGCCGGAACATATCCAATGACTGCCCGGCCTGGTCCGCGGTCTGCTTGGCCAGGGGCAGGCTGGCCGCGGCCCCGCGCAGTTCCTGGTATGACCGGGACACTTCCCGGGATGCCTCTTCCCGCATGCGTTGGGCTTCGGACCGGCTGGCCTCCAGCATCGCCTGGGAGCGCGCCCTGCGAGCCGGATAGCCGGGATCGCCCAGGGGCAGACTGGCGCGTACGCCCGCCATCCGGTTCCAAGGGTTGGAGTCGAAATCCCGGGTATTGGTCTGGACCGAGGCGAACGCCTCGACCTTGGGCAAAAGGCTGAAGCCTTCCTTGCGCCGGACCGCCTCGGCCATGCCGGACTGAAGATCGATCTGGCGGAGTTCCGGCCGCTCGCGCAGAGCCCGGCCGGCCAACTCGGATTCCGGTTCGAGCGGATACTCCGCGTATCCCAGCCGGCCGGATACGGCCAACTCGCTCGGAGACTTTCCCAGAAGCACGGCCAAGCTGGACTTGGCGGCTTGCAAGCCGGCTTCCAGCCGGGTCTGCCAGACCCGCAGACCGCCCAGTATGGCTCCGGCCGCATAATAATCCGAACCCAACACCAGCCCCTTCTCCCGCAAACGACGCGCGCTCTCCAATTCCTGCCCGGAAGCCGCCACTCGCTCGGTCACGGCTTGAAGCAATTCCTGCTGAAGCATCACCTGCAGGAAGGCTTCCATGGCCGCGTAGCGGGTCCTCTGCAAGGCCCCGTCCTTCTGGCTGGCCGCGGCTTCCCGGCCCAGACGGCCCAGGCGCTCCTGGCTCTGCAGTTCCAATCCGGTGAAGAGCGGGACGCCGATCTCGAAGGCATTCCTGAAATTGCTGCGCAAACTGGGATTATTGAGGCTGTACACGTCGAAATCCGAAGCCGTGAACACCTTCTGTTCCATGCGCGTGCCGAAGACGTACACCGGATCGTCGCCTCGGGTGAACGCGCTGTATGCGGTAAGGCTGGGCAGGCGCTTCATCTGCGCCTCCCGCAATGCGGAGTCGGCCGCGCGGACCCGATGCCCGGCCGCGCCCACTACCGGGCTGCGCTGCAGCGCCGCGTCCACGGCCGCGCCCAAAGTGTAGCCCGGAGCCTGCGCCGGCTGCCCCCAACTCAACGATCCCATGACCGCCAGTATCGATAACAACATGACTAGACCTCCGCGCGCATCCTGCTTATATCTCTTAGATGCAGGAACCGGAAAAAGGATTCACCCGACCATGATACTACAACAAAAACATCCGGCCCAGCCCCAAAAGATGAAGCCGGGTGGCGGCGGGGGCCAGGCTTTGCTAATATTGCCAGGCCCTAGCGGGCCTACCCCATGACCACGCCCAAACCGCAAGTCTGGATCTACCGTTTCCGCCGCGACGACGGAACGACCCGGGAATTCCCGGTGCGGCTGGAGCCGCGGAGCATGAAGGCCATGCCGCAGACGCGTCCCAGCTATCCGGAATGGACCCGCCTCTCGTTCTGCCAATGTTCGAATTGCCCCTGGAAGGAAGCCGCGCATCCCCGCTGCCCGGTGGCGGAGAGCATGCTCGCGGTCACGGAAGCCTTCAAGGACGCCTCCTCCACGGAATCCGTGCGCGTGGAGATAGCCGGTCCGCTGCGGACTTTTTCCAAGACCACGTCCCTGGCCGAAGGCGTATCCGCGCTCTTGGGCGTGCTCATGCCCAGCAGCGGCTGTCCGGTATTGGGCCGGTTCCGGCCCAATGTCCTGACCCATCTGCCCTTCGCCAACGTGGAGGAGACCATATTCCGGACCACGGCCATGTACCTATTAGGACAGCTCTTCATAGCTCGGCGCGGGGGCCGGGCGGATTGGGACCTAAAGTCCCTGCCCGCCATGCTCGATGCGACCCACGCCGTCAATCAGAACATGGTACTGCGCCTGCGCCAAGCCTGCCTCAAGGACGCCAATCTCAACGCGCTCATCCGCCTAGACGACCTGGCCTCGCTGACCGCCAACGCGGCCAAGCGGATCACCGCCCGGCTGGGCGACCTGGAAGAACTGTTCGACGCGTACCTGCCCTCCGCTCCGGTCTGATCAGTTCCGAGCCGGAGCCGGATATTCGGGGTGCTTGACCCGGAACACCCGCAAGGCCTGCTGGGCGACCGTATCCAATACGCTGACATCCTCTAAAGCTGCGGTGGACTTGAAGTCGCATCCCGGACAGCGCCAAGCCCCGCCCCCCGAGACCTGGCTCAAAGGCAAGGCGCAGGTCCGGCAATACGGCAAGCCCACGGTGACCCGCGCGATCTCATGCGCGGCCGGCAAGATGTTCAGGACCGGATACCAGGACACGTCGAAACGCTCGATCTGGCATTCCCAATCCCGAGGCGCGGCCCGCATCCCTTCCAGTTCCACGCGCGCCCGGTCCAGCTCCGCGCGCAATCTGCGGGCCCGCCGGCCCAGCGCCCAGACTCGGGCGGCCGCGGCTAGAGCCGCCAACGCCAGTACCACAGCCGCATATCCCACAGGTCCGTGAGCCTGCAGATCCGCCATCGATTTCAAAATATCCATATCCGCCTCTCCAGTCGGGATACCGCTCCCGCTTCCTTTATAATCTCGCGCTTAAATAATATACAATCGGAGTCCATGTTGGCTAAGATCAACGCCCGATTATCCCAAAATAAGCGCTACGCCTGGATATTGAGCCTGGCGCTGCTGATTTTTACCGCCTGGGGCGACCACGTCACCAAAATGGAATACGGCTTCGGACTATTCTACCTCATGCCCATAGCCTTGATGACCTGGTATTGCGGGATCTGGCCGGGACTGTCCGTGTCCGCCGCCGCCGGCCTGACTTGGTTCACCATGGATTACCTGGACTACCTAGACTTGGGCGAATCCTTCGCCAAGCTGTCATTGATCACCTGGAACGCGGCCATGGCCCTGGTCATATTCGTGATCATGACCGCGGTATTGGCCAAACTCAAGACCACGCTCGAACACGAGACCGAAGTCGCCAAGCTCAAGACCGATATCTTGTCCATCGTCAGCCATGAAATCAACAACTCCCTCACCAGCATGGGCTTGGCTCTGCTCCTGCTGCAGCAGGAGAAAGAAGAATCCGCCCGGCTCAACATATACCGAGTCTTGGAACGCACCTATCAGAACCTCAAGCTGACCGTGAATAATTTCCTCAACCAGGCCCGCATGGAATCCGGCCGCTTCTTCCTGGACATCCGCCAGATGGAGCTGCGCAAGCTGGCGGAGGAAAGCATCGCGCTCATGCGGCCTTTGAGCGAACAGAAGCAGGTCGCGATCAGCACGGACTTTCCGACGCACATATTCCCGGTGAACGCGGACCCGGATGCCATGGCCTTGATCATGAGCAACCTGATCGGCAACGCGATAAAATACACCCCGGCCGGCGGCCGAGTGGTGGTCCGGCTCAAGCCCTTGGGCGCTCCGGTATCCGAAGTCGAGATCTCAGTGGAAGACACCGGCATCGGCATAGCTCCCGAGGACCAAGAAGCCGTATTCAAGGGGTTCTTCCGGACCGAGGCCAGCAAAAAAGAAGCCAAAGGCTTCGGCGTAGGTCTAAAGGTGTCCAAGGACATATTGGAAAGCCATGAAAGCGCGCTCAAGCTGGAAAGCGCTCCGGGCAAAGGCTCGCGCTTCTTTTTCACCCTGCCCATCTGCCCCGAGGACTGTCCGAACCGGCTCAACGGACTATGCCACAGATGCCGGCGCCGCAATCCCCAGGCCGACGCCGCCGCATTCAAGCCCGCGCCGCCGCCCGTCGGATAACTATTGTAACCTGCCGCCTCAAATTTGATATATTATCCTGGTCGCTTCAGCATCATCAGCATGGGGGATAAGTAATCGTGAAAAAGAAAGGGTTGTTGTCAGTCAAAATACCAGGCCTCAGCAAGACCATAAAGGAGAAGCCGGTCGCGAGCCCCGCGATAAGCATAGACTACCCGCAGGAAGGCGAAGCCGTATACTGCGGCCATTACGCGATCCGGCTGTTCGGAGGCAACGGCGAATCCCAGGTCTCCATCAATGATGGGGCATGGCAAGACTGCCGCAACGACGCCGGCTTCAGTTGGTATGACTGGTTCCCAGCCACGGCCGGGACCCATCGCATCTCGTTGCGGACCCGCATCAACGGGAAGTGGGTCAAGACCGAGAGAACCTGCGAAGTAAAGTAGCGGTCTTTCGCAGCATAAAGCCGCACCTACCTCGGCACGAGCAGCCGAGGCCGAGGTATTTTTCAGCCCTCCGGACATGCCCGGTCAACCCATGAGCCCAAAAACCCGCGTCGCCGCGCCGACTCCCCGACCCAGAAGCCTGAAGCTGCGCCCCCGCCGCGGCTTATTCCTCAAGGCCCAAGCCCAGCCGGTGGCGGACCAGGCATTCTTCGAAGACCTGGACCTGGTCTACCGGACCCTTTGCGCCATACTCTACAACTATGTGCCCACTTCCGGGCACCCCGGAGGCAGCATCTCCTCCGGCCGGATAGTGTCCGGCCTCATATACGACGGCCTGGACTATGATTTCGCGCACCCGGACCGTCCGGAAGCCGACATGCTCTGCTACGCGGCCGGCCACAAAGCCATGGGCCTCTACGCCATGTATGCCCTGCGCAACGAGCTGGCGCGCATCGGCAGCCCCGGCCTGCTGGCCTCGGAGAAGCGCCAACTACGCTTCGAGGACCTGCTGGGATTCCGCCGCAACCAGACTCAGGCCACGCCGCTGTTCAAGAAGTTCAACGCCAAACCCCTGGACGGGCACCCCACGCCGGCCACGCCCTTCGTGCCCATGGCCACCGGAGCCAGCGGCGTAGGCGTGACCGTGGGCGTCGGCTTAGCCCTGGCCGCGCTCGACGCCTACGGCGCTTCGGCTCCGCGCGTGCACCTGCTGGAAGGTGAAGGCGGCATGACGCCCGGCCGCGTGCATGAAGCCCTGGGCATGGCCGGGACCATCGGCCTGTCCAACCTGCGCCTGCACGTGGATTGGAACCAGGCTTCCATCGATTCCAACCGGGTCTGCGCCGCGGCTGGCTGCACCGGAGACTACGTGCAATGGGACCCCCTGGAGTTCCTGGCTCTGCACGACTGGAACGTGATCGACGCGGGAGACGGCATGGACTTCCGCCGCGTGCTCTCGGCCCAAAAACTGGCCGCGGCCATGACCAACGGGCAGCCCACGGCCATCGTCTATCGCACCACCAAGGGCTGGAACTACGGCATAGAAGGCCGCTCCTCCCACGGGGCCGGGCACGCTTTCTGCTCCGAAGGCTATTACCAGGCCGTAGCCCCGTTCGAACGCAAGTTCAAGACCCAACTCCCCCGCTTCGAGGGCGACAAGACTCCGGAACGAGTGGAACGGACCTATTTCGACACTTTGATGTGCCTGCGCGCCGTGCTGGAGAAGCGGCGCGAGCTGCCGGCCCAGGCTGCGGCGAAACTGACGGCCGCGGCCGCGCGTTTGGAGTCCCAAGCCCGGGCGCCGCGCGCCGATGCCCCGGCTACCACCGCGGCCTACACCGATGCGGTGTCTGCGGCCCGCACGCCCGAGGCGCTGGGCATCGTCCCGGGCAAGTCCATGACCCTGCGCGCCGCCCTGGGCAGTTCCCTGGGCTATCTCAACCAGCTCACCCGCGGCGCCTTCCTGGCCTGCGCCGCCGACCTCATGGAATCCACCAGCATCTCCGCGGTCAACGCCGGCTTCCCCCAGGGATTTTTCAACGCCCAGAACAACCCAGGGTCCCGCCTCATCCCCGTAGGCGGGATCTGCGAAGACGCCATGGGCGGCGTCATGTCCGGGGTCTCCACCTTCGGGCGCCACATCGGCGTCTCCAGCTCCTACTCCGCGTTCATAGCGGCCCTGGAACATATCCCGGCCCGCCTGCACGGCATCGGCCAACAAGCGCGTCAGGGCGCCACGGGGGAGCCCCGCCGCCCCTGGATCATGGTCAACGCCCATGCCGGACCCATGACCGGAGAAGACGGCCCCACCCACGCCGATCCCCAATCCCTGCAGCTCTTGGCCGACAACTTCCCCCTAGGCGCCTGCATCACTTTGCTGCCCTGGGAGCCGCAAGAGGTCTGGCCCCTGCTGCTGGCCGCCTTGAAAGCCCGGCCCGCGGTCATCGCTCCGTTCGTAGCCCGCCCGTCCGAAGTCATACCGGACCGCGCCGCACTCAGACTGCCCCCGCCGCAAGCCGCGGCCAAGGGCCTATACGCTTGGCGCCGCAGTTCCACGACATCCGCGACCGTGGTCTTGCAAGGCTGCGCCGTGGCCATACTGTTCTCCCGGCACGTGCTGCCGGAACTCGACAAAGCCGGGATCCCGCTCAACGTTTTCTATGTCTCCAGCGCGGAACTCTTCGATCTGCTGCCCCCAGCCGAGCAGGAATCCATATACCCGGCGGCCCTGGCCCAGCACGCCATGGCCATCACCGACTTCACCTGGCCCACCATGGCCCGCTGGATACATTCCCAAGCCGGACTGCGCGCCTGCCTGCACTCGTTCCGCAAGGGCCGGTTCCTGGGCAGCGGCAATTGGGACAAAGTGCTGGAAGAGGCGGGCTTGGACGGCGCCTCCCAACTCCAAGCCGTACTGGAATGGGCGAAACTGGCCCGTTAGGAGACCATCCCCCATGCGCGAAATAACAGAGCTCCTGGCCCGGGCCGCGGCCGAAGGCCGCTGGTCCCTCTCCGAGACCGAGGTATACGATGTGCTCGACAAACTGGGGCTGGCCACGCCCCGGCGCGCCCTCTTGGAACTGGGCCGCATCCCCCTGCCCAAGGCGGAACTGGACTCCGTGCTGGCCGGACTTCCCGGGGACAAACTCGTGCTCAAGGTTTCATCCCACAAGACCCTGCACAAGACCGAAGCCGGCGGGGTCAAAGTCTGCGCCAAGTCCGCGGCCGCGGCCGGGATCGCGGATATGAAAGCCCGATTCCCGGACGCGGACGGGATATTGGCCGTGGAATTCGTACCCCACGCCGTGTTCTCCTTGGGCCAAGAGCTCATGCTGGGGGCGCGCGCGGACAAGGCGTTCGGCCCCATAATGACCCTGGGCATCGGGGGCACGGATGCCGAAGGCCTGACCTCCGCGCTCAAGCCCGGACACTCTCCGGAGATCGCGGCGATACAATTAGTGCCGGATAACGGCGGCTGGCAGCGCTTCTTGGATCGGGCTTGGATCTGGCGCTACACGGCCGGCCGCGTGCGCGGCGGCAAGCGCTTAGCCGAGGACGCCGCCATGCTGCGCTGGCTGGAAGGATTTCGCCGGCTCCTGACCCAGTTCTCCGACGGCGGGCATTCCGCCTGGGCTATCGAGGAAGTGGAGGTCAACCCCCTGGCCGTGGCCGATGAACGCATCGTGGCTTTAGACGGTGTTTTGCGCTTCCGCAAGGCCGCATCCGGCACGCGGGTATTCCCCTCCCCCAAAGCCGTGTGGTCTTTGCTCAAGCCCGCGACCGTGGCCGTGGCCGGGGTCAGCGACAAGAAGATGAACATGGGCCGCATCATCCTCAACAACGTCATCGCATCCGGATTCGACAAAGACCGGCTGTTCGTGCTCAAGGACCAGGCCGAGCCCATAGACGGAGTGCGCTGCTTCAAGTCCCCGGAGCTGCTGCCGGAGCCCGTGGACATGCTGGTAGTAGCCGTGCCCTCTTCGGAAGTCCCGGAACTGCTGCGCCGGGCCGCGCAGTCCGGCCAAATCCGCGGCGTGGTGCTCATCAGCGGCGGCATGGGCGAGAAGGCCGGCAGCGAGGGCGTCCAAGACGAGGTCCTAGACATCATCGCCCAAGGCCGCAAACGCAACCCGGATTTCGCGGTCAGCGGCGGCAATTCCCTGGGCATAGTATCGGTCCCGGCCAAGGTCAATACCTTCTTCATCCCCAAGAAGAAACTGGCCCTCGGCGCGCAGGAGAACCCGGCCCACGCCCGCACCGCCTTCATAAGCCAGAGCGGCGCCTTCGTGATATCCGCGGCCAGCAAGCTGGCTTGGCTTAAGCCCGCCTACTGCGTATCCGTGGGCAACCAGATGGACGTCACGGTCTGCGACTACGTGGAACAGGTGGTGCAGGACGATACCGTCAAGGTCGTGCTGGTATACCTGGAAGGCCTTAAGGAAGCCGACGGCTTGAAACTCGCCCATAGCGTGGCCCGAGCCCGCAAATCCGGAAAGACCGTGATCGTGTATAAAGCCGGCCGCACGCCCACGGGCCAGAAAGCGGTCATGGGCCACACCGCCTCCATCGCCGGGGATTTCGTGGTGGCGCGCTCCCTGTTAAGCTCGGCCGGGGCCCTGGTAGCCGAGGATTTCGAAGATTTCGAGGATCTGGCCCAAATGGCCTGTTTCTGCCATGGCCGATCCGCGGGCGCGGGCCGGCTGTTCGCGCTCAGCAACGCGGGCTTCGAGACCGCGGGCATGGCCGACAACATCCTGCCCGGCGGCCCGCTCAGCGTGGCGGCGGCGGATGGGGCCCTGGGCAAAAAACTAGGCGCGATACTCCAGAAACACAAGCTCGACAGCATCGTGGACGTGCGCAACCCCTTGGACGTCACGCCCATGGCCACGGACGCGGCCATCATAGAAGTGACGGCCGCGGCCCTGGAGTCGCCCCTGGTGGACGGACTGGTGGCCTCCATGATCCCGCTGACCCCGACCATGAAGACCCTGCCCGAGGAAGGCCTGGCGGATTGCTTCGCCGCCCAACTGGGCGAAATGGCTAAGGCTTGCGGCAAGCCCGTATGCTTCTGCGTAGCCTGCGGCGCCCTATATGAGCCCTATGTGGAAGAAGCCCGCAGCCGCGGCCTGCCGGTTTTCCGCAGCGCGGACCGCGCGGTCCGGGCCATGGCCGCGTTCATGAATACCGGAGGCTGATGTTCAAAGCACTATTGCGCACCAAATCCGTAGACCGGCTCATACACGAGTCCGAAGTCCGGGGCCACCGCCTCAGCCGCGTGCTGGGGCCCCTGGACGTGACCATGATCGGCATCGGCGCGGTCATCGGCGCGGGCATATTCGCCATGGTGGGCGAGGCCGCGGTCGGGGCCTCTTCCGGCCATCCCGCGGGGCCGGCCCTGATAATCTCCTTCGTCCTGACCGCCATAGCCTGCGGGTTCACGGCCCTGTGCTACGCGGAACTGGCGGCCATGGTGCCCATATCCGGCAGCGCCTACACCTATTCCTACGCCACCATGGGCGAACTCGTGGCCTGGATCATCGGCTGGGACCTGATCCTGGAATACGCCATAGGCAACGTGGCCGTGGCCATATCCTGGTCCGGCTACTTCAACGACCTGCTCCAGAGCGTGCTGGGCTGGAACATCCCGGTCTGGCTGCGCATAGATTACCGCACCTTCATGCATCGCGGCCTGGACTTGGCCTCCGTGCCCCATCTCTTCGGCCTGCCGGTCATATTCAACCTGCCGGCCATGCTCATAGTAGCGGCCCTGACCGTACTGCTGGTGATAGGCATCAAGGAAAGCACCCGGTTCAACTCCGCCATGGTGATATTCAAGCTCGTAATACTCGCCATATTCATAGGCGCCGGTTTTTACTATTTCAACCCCGCCCACTGGGTGCCCTTCGCCCCCGGAGGCTGGAAAGGCATCCAAGTCGGGGCGGCCACCGTGTTCTTCGCCTACATCGGATTCGACGCGGTGTCCACCGTAGCCGAAGAGACCAAGGACCCCAAGCGCGACATGCCCATAGGCATCATAGGCTCCTTGGCGGTCTGCACGGTCGTCTATATCCTGGTTACGGTAGCCCTGACCGGCATGATCCCGGTCGGAGCCCTGCACGACAAGATCGCGGAACCCTTGGTGGCCGGCCTGGCCTACAACCACGCCCCGGCCTGGCTGACCGGCCTCATAGCCTTAGGCGCGGTGGTGGCCAATACCGCGGTCCTGCTCGTGTTCCAGCTCGGCCAGCCCCGCATATTCTTCGCCATGAGCCGCGACGGTCTCCTGCCCAAATACTTCGCCCAGGTCCACCCCAAGTTCCGCACTCCGCATGTCACCACGATCTGGACCGGCATAGCCGTAGGACTGCTGTCGGCCTTCTGCAACCTCGATGAGATGGCCAACCTCTGCAACATCGGGACCCTGTTCGCGTTCATCCTGGTCTGCATCGGGGTCATAATCTTGCGCTACAAGGATCCGCACCGGCCGCGGCCGTTCCGAGTGCCCGGCGGCATAATCCTGCCCTTGCTGGGCGTCGCATTCTGCCTCTATCTCATGCTCGGCCTGGGCCTGACCAGCTGGATCCGGTTCGGAGGCTGGCTCCTGGTCGGATTAGCGGTGTATTTCCTCTACGGCGCCAAGAACTCGGTGCTGCGCTCCGCGCCCCATACCTGATGGGGCATGTCGCGGCCAAAGACGTCTACCGCAGCCTAGGCGGCAAGCTCGACAGTCTGACCTGCCGCCTGCCCTGGAATCAGCAGCTGCGCAGCCTGCTCCGCGAACTCTATACCGCGCAAGAAGCCGACCTGGTGGCGAACATGGCGCCTGGCCTCTCCGATCTAAAACGCCTATCCGGGATCAGCGGCCTGCCCGAAGACCGCCTGCGCGGCCTGCTGGAAGGCCTGGCGGACCGAGGACTGGTCATGGACATCTGGAGCGGAGGCCGCTACCGCTACGCCCCCTCCCCATTCGTCATCGGCGTATTCGAGTTCACCCTGATGCGCACCCGAGGCCGGCTCGACACCAAAACCTGGGCGCGCCTGTTCCGGGATTATCTGGATGAAGGCTCTTTCTTCAAGGCCAATCTGAGCCGCGGGGATAAGGTCTCAGTACTGCGCGCCCTGCCCCACGAAGCCGCGCTATCCGGCGCCCATCTCGAGATCCTGGACCATGAAAAAGCCTCGGCCTTGATAGAGAGCAGTCCCCGCTGCGCCGTAGCCCTCTGCGCCTGCCGGCACGAGAAACAGCACCTGGGGACCAAGACCTGCTCCGTGCCCCTGGAGACTTGCACGGCCTTCGGCACGGGCGCGGATTACCTTATACGCCATGGCCTGGCCCGGGAAGCCTCCAGATCCGAGATGCGGGACCTCTTCGCCGCTTCCCGCGACCGCCGCCTGGCGCTATGCGCAGACAATGTGAAGCGCCGCATCTCGTACGTATGCCATTGCTGCAAATGCTGCTGCACGGCGTTGGAAGGCATAACCAAACACGGCTATCCCAATGCCGTGGTATCCTCCGGCTTCATCGCCCGGCCCACGGGCAAGGATTGCACCGGCTGCGGGGCTTGCGTCAAAGCCTGTCCAGTCAACGCGATAAAGGCCCCAGACCGAAACCTCCACGTGGACCCGGCCTGGTGCCTGGGCTGCGGGGTGTGCGTATTAGCCTGCGGACAAAAGGCGCTGGGCTTGCAACGCCGGGCTCAAAAAGTATTCACCCCGGCCAGCATATTCGAGAAGGTCATACTGATGGCTCTGGAGAAGGGCAACCTGCAGAATTTCGTATTCGATGACCCTAAAAAGGCCACCCACCGCTGGCTGCGCGGCTTCTTGGGCGGATTTCTGCGCTTGGACCCGGTGCGCCGAGCCCTGGCCTCGGACCGCCTGCGCTCCGGATTCCTTAAGGCCATCCGGTCCGGCGCCGGACTAAGCGGAGCCGACGCCCTGGATTGAACTATGAAAATGATAACCCGGCCGTCCCTGCTCTGGATCCTATTGCTGGCCTGCTCCGCGGGCGCCGCAAGCCCGCAGCCGGCCCCGGTTCCGCCGGACTGGGAACCGGAGATCGCGGCATTCGAAGCCGCGGATGCCGCCGCGGCCCCGCCCAAGAACGCGATATTATTCATAGGCAGCTCCAGCATCCGTCTCTGGCGGACATTGGCCGAGGATTTCCCCGGCCACACCATGCTCAACCGGGGGTTCGGAGGGTCCACGATAGCGGACTCTCTGCGCTTCATCCCCAGGATCGTGACCCCCTACAAACCCCGGCGCATAGTCATGTATGCCGGCGGCAACGACATCAACAACGGCCTGACCGCCCAAGCCGTGGCCGAGGATTTTAAATCATTCGTGCGCGCGGCGCGCCGGGCATCGCCCGATATCCCGATCGTATACATATCCATAGCGGCCAACCCGGCCCGCTGGGGACAATACGATCGGATCATGGCCGCCAATTCCCTTATCCGCAGCTATTGCCGAAGCGCCAAAGGCTTGAGCTTCGTGGATGTGACCTCATATATGCTGGGGCCGGATGGATCGCCCCGCCCCGAGCTCTTTGTAGAGGACGGCCTGCATATGAATCCGGCCGGCTACCGCCTATGGCGACGGCTGCTAGCCCCGCACCTGGGCCCGCCGGACCGGCCGTAAACGCCGGCCTTAAAGAGATCGCTCCCAGGCAGCGGCGCGCGGGTCGTCGGCGTGTTCGAGCAGATAGATAGCGGCCGAGATGTTGCCCTTAGCCACCTTTTCTATGACCTTGGCCCCGGGATAAAACCCGCCGCCTCCGCCGCCCGAAGGGTAAAGCTCGGTGGTGAAAGCGAATATGCCCAACGCGGCATAAGCCCAATCCGTGCAATCGCCCGTGGCCACGTAGAGTCCGGAAGACTGCATGGCCCGGTAGCCCGTCAGCTTGGCCATGGCCTGGGCCAGGACCTGGAAAGCCTTGCGATCCCGGGCATCCGATATCTGCTCGTCCTTGCCGCCCCACGGGTAGAGGATGAGCTCGCTGTAGCTATGGAAAGAGTTCATGACCTTGACGTTGGGCCGCGCTTCCAAAAAGGCCTTGAAGGCCTGGGTCTCGGGCTCGGAGAAAGCGCTGGGGCCGTGATAAGTCTCGCTATAGGTGTCGCCGGAAGCGCCCGGCCCGCCGAATATGAAATCGTAGTTCCGGTTGAGGTCCACGCCCAGTTCTCCATCGGGATTGACCCGCATGTTCTTGCGATGCCAGCGGTACTCGCCCGTGGCTATGTCGTATTCCGCGCCGTCCGGGTTGAGCATGGGGATGATATAGATGTCGCGCTGGTCCAACAATCTCCGGATGGAGGCTTCATTGCGGTTCTTGGCCAGATGCTGGGCCAGGCGCAAGGGCACCTCTACGCTCAGATGCTCCCGGGCATGATGATTGCCCACGAACACGGCTCCGGGCTTAGCGCTCGGCTTGACCCCGGCTTGCTCGGTATTGAACCGCAGAGCCCAGATATCGCGGCCCTGCCAGGTCTTGCCTATGGAGAACATGGACACCAATCCGGGCTGGGCCTGGACCAGGCTGCGCATATCCGCGGTCAAGCGGGCGTAATCATGATACGCCTTATCCTGAGGCGGAAAGGCCTGGATGAAGCTGTTATGATACTCGGCCAGGCTGATCTGGCGCTCTATGACGAAGCCCTGGGCTTGGAGCTTCTCTATGGTCCTAAAATGGGCGATGCCGGAGACTCGGTCCGACTTGATCTCCTCGATGGACATGCCGCCCTGGGCCAAAGCTGTGCGCTGAGCGGGAGTAGCGGCGCGCACCACCACCCAATAGCGCGGCTCCAGCGGGCCGGATTGGGGCTTATCCACGCCCGGCAGTTCCGTGACCCCGGCCTCGGACTTGAGCTGCTGCAGGGCGCCGTGGTCTGCGGCATAAGCAGGCAGTACGGAGAATGCGGCGAAAACGAGAACTAGCACTTGTGCCGACACTGGTATCTCCTTGGCCAGGACGCATGGCCCGATGCGGTACTGCAGATTATATCACGTTCCAGCGCAGCGCCAGCATCCTCACCGAGTCTCCCTGGAATAAATGAGGCCCCGGTTTCCCCGGGGCCTCATTCATCAGGATGCGCCGCCTATCTATTGTCTTTTCTAGGTTCGGATTTCGGCAACGGCTTGAAGCAAAGGAACCAGTCATAACAGTGGTAGCCGCCGGCCTGCTGGCCTTCCACCCTTTCCTTGGCCACGCCGCATGAACTGGGCGGCGGGACGATGACCTCGTCTCCGGGACGCCAGTCCGCGGGGGTCGCCACCTTGTACTTGTCGGAGGTCTGCATGGCTATGAGCAGACGCTTTATCTCGTCGAAGTTGCGGCCGTTGGAAAGCGGATAGTAGATAAGCGCCCGTATCTTGCCGATAGGATCGATGAAGAATACGGCGCGCACGGCCTTGGTGTCCGAGGCGTTAGGCTGCACCATGCCGTATTTCTTGGCCACTTCCATCTTTATATCGGCTATAAGCGGGAAGGTGACTTCTACGTTCTTCATGTCCTTGTACTGGATCTTTTCCTTTATAGTCCTAAGCCAGGCCACATGACTGTATATGCTGTCTATGGAAAGCCCGACCACTTCCGTATTAAGAGCCTTGAACTCCGGAAGCATCTTGGCGAAAGTCATGAATTCGGTAGTGCACACAGGCGTGAAGTCGGACGGATGGCTGAATAGTATGACCCACTTGCCCTTGAATTCAGCTGGGAAGTCTATCATCCCCTGGGTCGTCTCGGCCTTAAAAGCCGGAGCGTCTTCGCCTATCAAAGGTATTCCGCCTTCGGCGCACGCGGTCCGCACCGCGAAAGCCGCCACGAACAACGCTACTGCCGCTATTTTCTTCATTTTTCACCTCTCCGGCGCGTTAAGCGCTAAAAGTCCCGCATGCGCACATCCGCAAGACGACCTATTATATACCCGGAAAATCAAATTAACATCAAACCAGGCGCGGGCGGGAGCCGTCCCTAGACTTCGCAGACCACGGTCTTGAGCGGGGGCTGGCCGTCGAAGGACGGGAAGTCGGGGTCCGGCGGGATGATCTGGAATCCGCGCAGAGGCCGCCCGGCCTTGGCCGCGCAGCGCTGGAGCTGCTCCAGCCACTCCGCCAGCCCGACCG
>JBAZVY010000019.1:16166-19303 GCA_041660645.1 Elusimicrobiota bacterium
CCCAGACCCGGCCGCCCGGCTTGGCCGCGAGCACGGCCGGCTTGAACAAGCTGCCGTAATCCCGGGCGATATCCACGGCTCCGAAGCGGCCCTTGGCCCAGCCCGGCGGGTCCAGGAACACCAGATCGAACGAACGCGGCTCGAAATGTTGGAACTTGTTCTTTTGCCCCCGCCGGCCGCCCGCGGCCAAGCCCGCGAACTGGCGCATCACCGGGATGCAGTCCTCCTCGATAGTCTGGAACCGATCGCGGGGGATGCCGTTGAGTTCGGCGTTGCGCCTGCCCACCTCCAGACTCGAAGCCGCGAAATCCACGTTCCATACCGAGGCCGCGCCCGCGGCCGCGGCGCAGACTCCGGCCGCGCAAGTGTAGGCGAAAAGGTTCAAGACGCTGCGGCCCGCGGCCGCCGCGCGCAAGGCCCGGCGCCCGGCGCGCAGGTCCAAAAAAAGCCACGGGTCCAGCCCCCGGTGCCGCGCGCGGATTAGAAAACGGACTCCGCCCTCCCGGCATTGCACTTCCCCGAGCGCTTCGGCAGACGGCTTATGCCATCGCTCAAAGGCCGCGGGCGCGCCCTCGCCGCGATGATTATATACGAACCAGCCGGGCTCGGAGGACTTCCCCCGCAAACCCGCTTCGAGTTCCGCCGCTTCCTCGGACGCCAGCGGCTCCCGGAACGTCTGGGCCAAGAGCAAGGGTCCGTACCGGTCCACGGTCAGGCCGGGCCGCCCCTCGGCGATCCCGTGAAAAATACGATAGCAATCAGTGCCTTCCGAGCGCAGGCCCGCGATGAAGGCCTCGCGTCGGCCCAGCGCTTGGTCGATCAGGCCAGGCAGGCTATTATTGGTATCCATAAGCTAGCAGGCCGTCATGCTCCGTGACCGGTCAGCGGACCAGAAGGGAGAATAGGAAGTATATCAGCCCGGAGACCAAGGCCGCGGCCGGGATGGTGAATACCCACGCCCAGGCTATGTTGCCCAGAAGCTTCCATTGCACGGATTTCGTCCCGTTGCGGGCCGCGCCTACCCCAGCCACGGACCCGGTCACCACATGGGTGGTGGACACCGGGATGCCCAACCAGGTGGAAAGCATGATGGCCGCTCCCGCGCCTACGTTGACGGCCGTGCCCATGGGCCGGTCCAGCTTGGTCACTTTTTCGCCCAAGGTCGCCATGACCTTGCTGCCGCCGGCCAGGGTGCCCAAGCCCATGGCCAGATAGCAGACCGCGGCCACGAACCAAGGCACGTGGAAGGTATGGCCAAGATAGCCGTTGGCGAAGAGCAGAGCGGTGATGATGCCGATGGTCTTTTGGGAATCATTGCCGCCATGGCCCAGGCTCAGCAGGGCCGAGGATAGCAGTTGTCCGCCGCCAAAGGCTTTGTCCGAGCGCGCGTACCAGGCGCCGCGCAAGATCATTATAAGCGCGGCCATGAGCATGAAAGCCACGGCCAACCCCGCCATGGGCGCCACCACCATCACCGCGCCGGTGGCGATCAATTTGGCGGGCACCACCGCGCCCAGGCCGCCGGCCACTATAGCGGCTCCCACCAGGCCGCCGATCAAGGAATGCGAGGAACTAACCGGTATGCCCAGCCGGATGGTCAGCCAGTTCCAGGCGCTGCCGCCCAAGAGGGCCGCCACCAACAGCGCGTTGGACATCACCGCCGGATTTATCAAGCCGTTGCCGATGGTGTGGGCGATCCCCGTGCCGAACACGAAATAAGCCGCGGCATTGAAGAACGCGGCCCAAGCCACGGCCAGCCTAGGGGAAAGGGTCTTGGTAGCTACCACCGTGGCCACGGAATTGGGCGCATCATTCATGCCGTTAAGGAATTCGAAGCCCAGGGCGATGGAGATGATAAGGCCTATGGACGCGGAGTGCAGAACGGGCAGTCCGATCAGTCCGACCAAAAACGGGGAAGCGGCCGCGCCCAGCAGGAACACTCCCAGCCCAGCCGCGCCCGCGGCGAGCGCCGAGGTTCGGCGCGCGGCCATGGGCCGGCCGAAACGTTGACGCAAGCCCAGGCCCAGGGCGCTCAAGCCGAGCAGGCCGAAAACCGCGCCCCCGGCCGGGGCCCAGCAAGCGGCCGCGGCCGCGGCTCCGGAGAAAAGAGCGCCGATGCCCAGTCCCAGGCCCATGGCTCCGGCCAAGCCCGTGCGCAGGGCGCCGACGCGGCGCGAGGGCTGCGGCGCCTCGTCTTCTTGCATCACTTTCTCGTAGAGCGCATTAACCCGGGGACGGATTTGATGGGTCCAGCGGGAAAGCGGAGAGGCTTGGATCGGGAGCGCGCCGCGCCGTATCGTGTCCGGCGCTACGGCCGCGGGGCCGGACGCCCAGGCCTTCTGGTTGTCGAAGAGCACGGCCGCCGCGGCGCGCATGTTCTCGGCCGCGGCCGGATCCAAAGACAGCTTCCGGATCAATTCCGGGCTGGGGCCGTAGGTTTTTCCGGCGGACTCCATGCGGGATCGCCCCACGCCCGGAGCAGCGGCCGGCACGGGCAGGCCGAGGCTATCGGCGGCCGCGGATATCAAGCGGGCGGCATCGGGCTCGTTGCGGACCGTGACCAACAGCGACGCGGTCATAGCCGCGGGAGCAGCGGCCGGCAGACCGGACCGGACGGAGAGCGGATACGCGGCCGACAGCCGGATGACGGGGCCGCTCAAGCGGAGATCGGCTCCGGAGATCGGGCCTGATCCGGATGCGGACTGAGCGTAGGATCGGGGACCAGACGCGGCGCCGGAAGCGGCCGGGCCGGAGCCGGTATAGGCCGCGCGCAGCGTTACTATCTGGGCCGCGGCTTGGTAGCCGGGGCCGGGCATGGCCAGCAAGAGGACTGCGACCACCATGACCGCTATCGATCTATGCAATGGTATGCCCAGCGCGGGACGCGACATGTATACAGTGTATGTCAGAATCCCGGGATGCATATGGGCCGATCGGCCCGCGCGGCGCGGATTATCTGCCTACGCCCAAGTAGGCCTTAGGGCCTGCGGCCGGAGGCCTATGCGGACTGCCGGCAAAGACCGCGGCGGGTCCGGTATCCCGGACCCGCCGCTCTTTTCATCAAGGACGGCTAAAAACTTACGGCCGGCGCCGGCGGTATCGGAAGATCCGCAGGCACCGGAGATCGGAAGAGCGTC
>JBAZVY010000020.1:0-19000 GCA_041660645.1 Elusimicrobiota bacterium
CATCGAAGAGCTTCCGGTACCGTCTTGTCTTGGATATCCCGCCGCACCAATTGATGCCGGCCATGTACCGCGCGGGTGATGATGCGCTCGGCGAACGGCCGCAGCTCCTTGGCCTTGGCTATGGTCGTCTCCACCTTCTCGTGCAGGAACAGGCTGGTGGCCATGTTCCGCAGCAGGGCCCGGCGATGCGACCCGGTCACGCCCAACTTACGTCCGCCCAGAGTCTTGATCATAACGAATCCCCTCTAACTACGTTCAGACCTGCATGCCCAAGGAAAGCCCCATATCCTTGAGGCGGTCCTTGATCTCATCCAAGGATTTTTTCCCGAAGTTCTTGACCGCCAGGAGCTCCTCGTCCCGCTTGGAGACCAGCTCCCCGATGGTCTTGATGCGCGCTACCTTCAAGCAATTGGACGCCCGGGAAGAAAGCTCGATCATGTCGATGGGCTGGCCCAGGATGTCCTTGAGCTTGGAGTCGATATTGAGTCCCTCGCCCATGGCCGCGCCCTCGGCGCCGGCCTCGCCGGCATAGGCCTCGCCCGCCGCCGGGGCCGCTTCCTCTTCCGGAATGAATATATCCAGGGACTGGCGCAAGAGCTTGGAGGATTGGATCAGGGCTTCGGCCGGGTTGAGCGAACCGTCGGTCCATATCTCCGTGATCAACCGGTCATAATCCGTGACCTGCCCCACCCGGGCGTTTTCCACGTCATAGTGGACCTTGATCACGGGAGAGAACAAGGCGTCCACGGGCAGGAATCCCGCCGGACGGTGGCTCTGCTGGCGCAATTCCTCGGCCGGGATGTAGCCGCGGCCCTTGGAGATCTCGATCTCCATATCCAACTTGCCGCCCGCTTCCAGATTGGCGATGACCAAATCCTTATTGACCACGGCCACATTGGAGTTGACCCGCACACTGTCCGCGGTCACCTCGCCTTCCTTGTTAGCGGTCAGGTATATGGTCTCCGGACCATTGGAAAAGAGCTTGACTCGCAGTTTCTTCAGGTTGAGCAGGATGTTCATCACATCCTCTTTTACGCCGTTGAGCGTGGCGTACTCGTGGGTGGCGCCGTCTATACGCACCGCGGTCACGGCCGCGCCCTCCAGGCTGGAAAGCAGCACCCGACGCAGGGCGTTGCCTACAGTGTGCCCGTAACCCCGTTCGTAGGGTTCGGCTATGAACTTGGCGTAGTTCTCCGACATCGTCTTCTCATCTACGCTTAACTTCTGCGGCAGGATCAGTTCTTTATAAGCCATGGACTCATCTCCCTCGCTGCTTTACTTAGAATAGTACTCGATGATGAGCTGCTCGTTTACGGGGAAGGACATCTCCGCCCGTTCCGGTATGCGCAACACCTTGGCGGAAAGTTCCGCCTCGTTGAACTCCAGGAAGCTCGGCCGCTGATTGAGCCGCTTGGCCGTCTCCAAGCTGAGCTTGACGCCCACGTTCTCCCGCACCCGCGGGTCCACGGCCACCACGGCGCCGGGCTTGACGGCATAAGACGGTATGCTCACGTTCTTGCCAGACACCTTGACGTGCCCGTGCAGCACGAGTTGGCGCGCCTGCTTGAGCGAGGTGGCCAGCCCCATGCGCCGGACCACGTTATCCAGGCGTAATTCCAAAGCCCGCAAAAGATGGTCGCCGGTGGCCTCCGGACTCTTGGAGGCGTTCTCGATGAGGCGCTTAAAAGACTTCTCGCCCATGGACACCAAACGCCGCAGCTTCTGTTTCTCGCGCAAACGGATGGAATAGGCAGAAGGCTTGCCCCGCTGGGGCTTGGCCATGCCCGGGATGCCCGGGCGCTTGTCAAAAGTACACTTGGCGTGGCACTTGTCGCCCTTGAGGAACAATTTCGTCTGTTCCCGACGGCAAAGTTTACAGACCGCTCCGGTATATCGCATGGCTTAGACCCTCCTGGCTTTAGGCGGACGGCAGCCGTTGTGCGGGAGGGGCGTGACGTCCTTCAAACTGACGATGATGAGGCCGGCGTTGCCCAGGCTGCGCACCGCGGTCTCGCGGCCGGGTCCAGGACCCTTTACGAACACCGCGATCTGCTTGACGCCCAACTCCTGGGCGCGCTTCGCGATCTTGCCGGCGGTAACGCCGGCCGCGAAGGGAGTGCCCTTCTTCGTGCCCCGGAAGCCGCTGCCCCCGGCGGAGGCCCAAGCCAGCACATCGCCGCGGTCATCGGTCAAGGACACGATGGTATTGTTGAACGAACACTGGACGTAGACCTTCGCGAAGGTCAAGGACTTCCAGGACTTCTTAGCCCCGCCCTGGGGACGGGGAGCCTGCGCTTGCGGCTTTTCCTCTTCTGCCATATATCGTTACCTAGCCTCCTAGAAATCAGGCCTTCGCTGCGGGCTTGGCCTCGCTGCGGCCCACGCCCACGGTCTTACGGCGGCCGCGACGGGTCCGTGCGTTGGTACGGGTACGCTGTCCGCGCACCGGCAAGGCACGGCGATACCGGACGCCCCGGTAACTGCCGGCTTCCTGCAGACGCTGCAGGTTGGCCGAGATCTCGCGGCGCAGCTCACCCTCCACCCGGTACTCCTTGGTGATGAGGTTGCTGAGCAAGCTGACCTGGTTCTCGGTCAGGTCCTTGACCCGGGTCGCGGGCGGGATCGCATTATTGAGCTTGGCCAATATCTCGTCCGACTTGGTCTTGCCTATGCCGTATATGTACTGCAAAGCCACATCGATCCGCTTGTTCTTCGGTAGATCCACCCCAGATACGCGTGCCATTGAAGTCTCTCCTTAACCTTGACGCTGCTTATGTTTGGGGTTGGAACAGAGTACCCGCACCACCCCGTTGCGCTTGACTACCTTGCACTTCTGACAGATCGGCTTAACGCTGGCTCTGACTTTCATGTCATTGCTCCCGATATACGATCCGGCCGCGAGTAAGATCGTAGGGGGAAAGCTCCACCCTGACCTTATCTCCGGGTAGGATCTTGATATAGTGCATCCGCATCTTACCCGAGATGTGGGCCAGCACGACCCGCCCTTGCGGGATCTCCACCCGGAACATCGCATTGGGCAGAGCCTCGAGTATGCTGCCTTCCACCTCGATCTTATCTTCCTTCACCATTTATTTTCCGTACCTCTATTACCGCCCGCGCGCCGTCAGTATTTCGGGGCCCTGAGCGGTCATGGCCACCGTGTGTTCAAAATGTGCGGACAGGCTCCCGTCCATAGTAACGCACGTCCAGCCGTCATCCAGCGTCTTGGACTGCCAGCCTCCGGCGTTGACCATAGGTTCTATGGCCAGGACCAGGCCCGGGGTCAGTCGGGGGCCGGTGCCGGCCTTTCCGAAATTCGGTACGGGCGGGTCTTCGTGCAGGTCCCGGCCGATGCCGTGCCCCACGAACTCCCGCACCACGGAAAAACCCGCGGCCTCCACATGCCGCTGCACGGCCTCGGAGATATCCCCTAGCCGGCCGTCCGGCCGCATGGCATCGATGCCCAGCTGGAGCGCCTGTCGAGTCACGTCCAAAAGTTTCTGGGCCGGAGCCGCGATACGGCCTGCCCCCACGGTCACGGCCATGTCCGAATAAAATCCCCCATACAGGCAGCCCACATCCAGGCTCACCAGATCGCCTTCCTTGATGCAGCGTTGTGCGCTAGGTATGCCGTGTATGATCTCATTGTTGATGGATACGCAAAGCGAAGCCGGAAACCCATGATACCCCAGGAAGGCCGGCTTAGCCCCTCTGCGGGAGAACTCCGCCGCGGCGACCCGGTCCAACTCCGACGTGGCCGCGCCCGGCCGCACCGCCGCCACTATGGCGTCCAGGGCCTCGGCCAGCAATATGCCGGCTTGGCGCATCCCCGCGATCTCGGCCGCGCTCTTTAGTTCGATGGTCTTGGTGGAGAACATCCTATTCCTAATGGGCCGCCAAGAGCGGCTGCACTATCGCCGCCAAGCTGATCGTGACGTCCTCCGGACTGCGTCCGGCGTCGACCTCTTGAAAGACCTGTTCCGCTTTATAGTAAGAGACCAGCGGCCGGGTCAGATCCTCGTAAACCATCAGACGCTTGCGGGCCGTGGCCTCGGAATCGTCTTCGCGTTGGATCAGATCCTTGCCGCACTTGTCGCACTTGCCCTCGGCCTTAGGCGGACGACTGATGACATTGAACACTTCGCCGCAGCCTCCGCACAGACGCCGCGAGGTCAGGCGCTTCATGGCTTCGGCGTGCGAAAGGTCCAAGAATAAAACCATGTCTATGCCCGCGCCCTGCTTAACCAAAAAAACGCTCAAAGCCTGGGCCTGCTCCAGGTTGCGCGGGAAACCGTCGAGCAAATAGCGCTCGGTCTTGGGATTTGCGAGCTTTTGCGCCACCATCTCGGTGACTATATGGTCCGGCACGAGCTTGCCATGATTGACGTATTCCATGGCCTTCTGCCCGAGCTCGGTCTTGGCCGCCATCTCGGCCCGGAATATATCTCCGGTGGAAAGGTGCTTGAAATCGAACTGGCCGCACAGGGCCGCGGACTGGGTGCCTTTGCCGGAGCCGGGCGCGCCTATCAATATGACTATCATCCTAGCTTCCCACGTTGAACCAGCGCTGCTGTATGCGGCCCTTCTTAAGGAACCCTTCATAATGCCGCATGATCAGGTGCGCCTCCAACTGTCCCATGGTATCCAAGGCCACGCCGACTACGATGAGCAGAGCGGTGCCTCCGAAATAGAACGGAGTGTTGAACTCCTGGCGCAGCCAATCCGGCAGCACGGCGATGGCGGCCACGAACAGGGCGCCGCCCAAAGTGATGCGTTCCAACACCCACTCGATATACTTGGATGTGGGCTCGCCGGGCCGGATGCCGGGCACAAAGCCGCCCGATTTCTTCATATTTTCCGCCAGGTCCACCGGGTTGATGGACACGGAATTGTAGAAATAGCAGAAAAATATGACCAGTCCGGCATAGAGCAGTTGGTAAACCCAGTTGCCTCGGCTCCAGAACTCCATCATCTTGGCCGCCCACGGCGCCTGGGGCGCGAAAGTAACCACGGTCATGGGCACGGTCAGCAGGGATATCGCGAATATCACCGCGATGACCCCGGACTGATCCACCTTGAGAGGCAGATAGCTGGAAGCCCCGCCGTACATCTTGCGGCCGACCACGCGTTTGGCGTATTGCACCGGGATCTTGCGCTGGGCGGTCTCCACCCAGACCACGGATATGATCACGGCCAACAACGCCGCCACCAGGAAGATGGCGGTGAGCAAACCGATTTCCTCCAGCCGGATCAAGGATATCATGTTGAAGGCCGCGCTCGGGATACGCTCCACGATGCCGGCGAAGATAAGCAGGGATATGCCGTTGCCTATGCCGTTCTCGGTCATCTGCTCGCCCAGCCACATTATGAATATGGTGCCGGCGGTCAGGGTGAGCACGGTCATGATATAGAAAGCCGCGGTGGGGTCCGATACCACGGGCGCTCCGCCCGGAGGCGTCATCTTGGTTATGGCTATAGTCAAACCGAAAGACTGGAACGCGGCCAAGAACAGGGTCAAGTACCGGGTCAAGGTATTGAGCTTGCGCCGGCCCAGCTCGCCTTCCTTATGCAGACGGTCCAGATACGGGATGACGTGCGCGCCCTGCAGCAGACTCATGATGATGGAGGCATTGATATACGGCATGACCCCCATGGAAAATATGGAAAAACGCCCCAAGGCGCCGCCCGAAAATATGTTGAGAAAACCGAGCAGACTGTTGCTCTGGGCTTGGAATATGGCCTTGATGGCGTCGCCGTTTATGCCCGGGATGGGGATCGCGGCGCCCACTCGGTATACGGCGATGGCGATGAGGGTGAACAGCACCCGCTTGCGCAAATCCGGCACGTCGAATATATCAGTGACCCGCTGAATCATGATTTTATGACCACGGCCTCGCCGCCCGCCTTCTGGATCTTCTCCCGGGCGCTGCCCGAAAAGGCATGGGCGCTGATCTTATAAGCCGACTTCAAGCCGCCGTCTCCCAAAACCTTGACCGGGAGCCGTCCCTTGATCAGGCCATGTATGCGCAAGGCCTCCAGGGAGACTTCTTTTTGGTTCTTGAAAGTCCGTTCTATGGTCTCCAAAGACACCACCTGGAACAATCGCTTGAAAGCCCCATTGGTGAAGCCCCGCTTGGGCACCCGGCGCAAGAGCGGGGTCTGGCCGCCCTCGAATCCGGACATCTTCCCGTCTCCAGAGCGGCTGCGTTGGCCTTTCTGGCCGCGCGTGGCGGTCTGGCCGGTGCCCGAGCCCTCGCCCATGCCCAGACGGATGGGCCGGCGGCGGGCGCCGAACGTGGCCTTGATGTTGCTGAGAGTGATCGGAGTTTTTTCGGTCATGGCTATATCCCTATTTACCGCGCAGCTTGGCTATGGCCTCGCTGGTGCGCAATATGCGCAGACATTCCAGAGTGGCTTCCACGACGTTGAACGGATTGCCCGAACCCAGGCTCTTGGTGAGCACGTTCTTGACGCCGCCCGCCTCCAGCACCGCGCGCACTCCGCCGCCGGCGATAACGCCGGTGCCGGGAGCCGCGGGCTTCATCCAGACCATGCCGGCGCGGAACTTGGCTTGGACCTCATGCGGGATGGTGTCGCCGACCAACGGGAAACGGACCAAGTACTTCCGCGCGGCCGCGTTCGCCTTCTGGATCGAGGACTGCACCTCGCGGGCCTTGCCCAAGCCGAAGCCCACGCAGCCCTTGCCGTCGCCGATGACCACGAGCGCGGCAAAAGAGAAGCGCTTTCCGCCCTTGACGGTCTTGGATACGCGGTTGATGGCCACTACCGTCTCCCGGAAGCCATCCTCGCTCAAAGCGTTGGGGTCGCGGCGCGGACGCCGTTGTCCGCCTTCCGGGGACCGCCGGTAAGTATGCGCCTGCTGCGGCGCCGGGGTGGTGGTGGGGGTATTGTCAGTGCTCATGTGCTCTCCTAGAACTCGAGTCCGCCGGCGCGCGCGGCTTCCGCCAAGGCCTTGACGCGGCCGTGATAGACGAGCCCGCCCCGGTCGAAAGCCACCTGCTTGACGCCCGCGGCCAGGGCTTTCTTCGCGATCAACTCGCCCACGCGCTTGGCGCAATCCAGATTCTTGCCGGTCTTGCCGCTCTTAAGCTCCTTGGAGAGCGAAGAGGCGAAGGCCAAAGTCGAACCCTTGACATCGTCTATGACCTGAGCATAAAGGTGCTTCAGGCTGCGATGCACGCTCAACCGCGGCCGCCCCAAGGGGCGTTGCGCGAGCTTGGTCCGGGTGCGCTGCTGCCGGTATTCATATCTTGTCCACTTGTCTTTCATAAGCTATTCCTTATTTTTTAGCTCCACCGCCGGCTCCGGCTCCTGCGCCGGCCGCGGTCTTACCCGCCTTCTTGCGGATATGTTCGCCCTGATAGCGGATGCCGGTGCCCTTATAGGGCTCGGGCTTGCGCAAGGACCGGATCTTGGCCGCGACCTCGCCGACCATGGCCTTGTCCGGCCCGGCCACGGTGATCTGGGTCTTCTTGGCATCTACGCTCAAAATGACTCCGACCGGAGCCGTGAAGCTCACGGGGTGGGACTTGCCCAAGGTCATGTTCAATTTCTGCCCTGCGACCTCGGCCCGAAAACCCAGGCCCACGATATCCAAGACCTTGGAAAAACCCGTGGCTACGCCCTGGACCATGTTATTGACCTTGGCCCGGGTCATGCCGTATATGGCGGAGGCGTCGCGCGCGGCCTTGAGGTCCGCGCTGAGCAGGACTTGGCCGTCCTTGATCACGGCGCTGACCAGGGGATGCAAGCGCCACTGCAGCTGGCCTTTGGGCCCCTTGGCCGTCAGCACTCCGTCGGCCAAAGCGACTTGGACCGCGGAGGGTATCACTACCGGCATCTTACCTATTCGGCTCATGTTCTTTCCTCACCACACCTGGCAGAGGACTTCTCCGCCGACCTTTTTCTCTTTAGCCTGCTTGTTCGTGAGCACACCCTGGGAGGTAGAAAGGATGGTCACGGCGAAACCGCCGCGCACACGCGGGATATCCAGGTAAGAGCGGTAGACCCGCAATCCCGGCTTGGACACGCGCTTGATGCCCCGGATCACGGCTTCTTTCTCCGGAGAGAATTTAAGGAAGACGCGGATGGTGCCGCGTTTATTCCCGTTAGTTAGGAGGGTCTTATAATTGGCGATAAAGCCCTCGTCCTTGAATATGCGCACGATCTCCAACTTGATCTTGGAGTGCGGCACATCCACGCGGTCCTTCTGACGAAGGTTAGCGTTGCGGATTCTAGTCAACAGGTCGGCTATCTGGTCCATGTTTTATCCTACCAAGAAGATTTCTTTATGCCCGGGAGCTGGCCTTGATGCGCCATCTTGCGGAAACAGATACGGCACAGTCCAAAATCCCGATAATACGCCCGGGGCCGGCCGCAGATCTGACAGCGGTTCCGTTGCCGGGTGGAGAATTTCGGCGTCCTCTGCGTCTTGGCTTTCCAAGCTGTTGTGGCCATGGTCAGTTCCTCCCCGACACGGCGATCTTGCCTGAGGGCGCCTTGAACGGCATGCCCATATGCATGAGCAGGTCCCGGCTGAGATCGTCCTGGCCGGCGGTGGTCACGATGGTTATGTTCATGCCCCGCTGCTGCAAGGTCTTTTCCACGTTGATCTCCGCGAATATCATCTGTTCGCGCAGTCCGAGATTATAGTTCCCGGTGCCGTCGAAACCTTTAGGCTCGATGCCCCGGAAGTCGCGGATGCGGGGGATGGCGGTGGAGATGAGGCGGTCCAGGAATTCATACATCCGGTCCCCGCGCAGAGTCACGCGCAGGCCTATGGGCATGCCCTGGCGCAGCTTGAAGTTGGATATGGACTTGGTGGCCCGGCGCAGCTGCGGCCACTGGCCGGTGATGAGCGCGAGCTCCTCGCGTGCGCTGTCGAGGACCTGCACGTTGTCCCGAGCCTCGGACACGCCGATATTGAGCACGATCTTGCTCAGGCGGGGGCATTGGAACGGGTTCTTGAACCCGTATTTCTCCATGAGCGCCGGCACGACCGTCTCCATGTAGCGCTTCTTCAAGCGCGGCACCGGATGCTTTACTTCTTTGCCGTCGGAGACAGCCAGGCTGGGGCCGGCGGCCTTCGCCGCCTTGGCATCCTGCGCCGCCTTCTTGGCGGCCTGCGCCTTGGCTTTCGCCTGCGCCGCTTTTTCGTTCGCGTTAGCGTCCTTCTCTGCCATAATGACCTCGGTTATAGGGTTAGAGGATCGTCTCGCCGCACTTGCGGCAGACCCTCACGACGTCCCCGCTGGAGAGCTTATCGAGCTTGGGCCGGATCGGCTTCTCGCACTTGGGGCACATAAGCATCACGTTGGAATAATGCAGCGGCGCTTCCATCTTCTGGATCCCGCCCGGTTCGTTCTGGCGCGGCTTCTTATGCTTGGTCATCATGTTGACCTTGCCTATCAGGATGCGGCTGGTCTCGGGGTATATCTTGAGGACCTCTCCGGTCTTGCCCTTCTCTTTGCCGGAGATGACCATCACCTTGTCTTTCTTGCGGAGCTTGAGTTTCATACGTCAGACCACCTCGGGGGCCAAAGATATGATCTTGAGATATTCTTTATCGCGCAACTCGCGGGCCACCGGGCCGAAGACGCGGGTGCCCTTGGGCTCGCCGTTATCATCTATGACGCAAGCCGCATTATCGTCGAAGCGCACATAAGAACCGTCCGGGCGGCGGCGGTTGCGGACCGTGCGCACGACCACGGCCTTGACCACGTCTCCCTTTTTGATGGCGCCGTTGGGCATGGCATCGCGCACGCTGCACACGATGACGTCGCCGACCGTGGCCCAGCGATGATAGCTGCCCTTGGAGACGTGGAAGCATTGCAGCTTCCGGGCTCCGGAATTATCCGCCACGTTGATTATGGATCTAAGCTGGATCATGACTTGACCTCGGCGCCGGGAGCGGCTGCCAGCCGGGGCGCGGTCTTGATCACCCGGACCACCCGCCAGCGTTTCGTGCGGGAGAGGGGGCGGGTGCCCGCTATCTCCACCACGTCGCCGGTGTGGGATTCGTTGTTCTCATCATGCACGCTGAAGCGGCTGCTTTTCTTCATGACCTTGTCATAGAAGGGATGCCGCACCAGGCGCTTGACTTCCACGACCCGGGTCTTGTTCATGCGGTCCGAGACCACGGTCCCGGCGAACTTCTTCCTATTTCCGCGCTCGGCGGTGGTTTGAGATTCCATGGCTACCTCACGATTTGAGCGGCGCCGTCGCCGCAGGCGTCTCTTTCTGGCGGATCCAGGTCTCCAACCGGGCTACCTGCCGGCGGATGTTGCGCATCTCGACCGGATTCTTGACCGGGGTAACCCCGTGCTTGAACTGCAGGCGGAAGAGCTTCTCCCGCATCTGCAAGAGTTCGGTGCGCAATTCGGCGGTGGAATGATTCCGCAGGTTCTCTTTATCCTTAGCCTTCATATGTGCTCCCGTGCGATGAATCGGGTGAGGATGGGCAGTTTGTAGGAGGCCACCCGGAATGCGGCCCGGGCCTCTTCCTGCGTTACTCCCTGGATCTCGAACAGGATGCGCCCCGGCCGCACCACCACTACCCAATGGTCCGGCGCGCCCTTGCCCTTGCCCATGCGGGTCTCGGCCGGATGCTTGGTCACGGCCTTATCCGGGAACACGCGCAGCCAGAGCTTGCCGCCCTTCTTCATATGGCGGCCGATGGTGACGCGGGCCGATTCCAACTGGCGCGCCGTCACCCACTTGGGTTCCAGGGCCTTAAGGCCATATTCACCGAAAACTATGCTGGTCCCCTTCTTGGCCGGCCCCTTGATGCGCGGGTGGCTGTGCGGTTTGCGATACTTGACGCGCCTAGGCATCAACATGGGGGGCACCTCCTTGCGGGGCCTGCGGAGCCGGCGCCGCTTCCGGCGCCGGGACGGCCGCCGCGGGGGCGGCGGCCAGAGCCGCGGCGGTCGCGGCCGCGTTCTCCTTCTCCTTGACCAACTGTTGGAAATCCTTGGAGCTCTTTACGAAATGCAGCTTCTTGAATATCCAGCACTTCACTCCGATGAGTCCGGCGGTGGTGTAGGCTTCGGCCGTGCCGTAATCCACGTCCGCGGAATAAGTGTGCAGCGGAACGCGGCCTTCGCGCGCCCATTCCCGGCGGGCGATCTCGGCGCCGTTGAGCCGGCCGCCGACCATGACCTTGATGCCCAAGGCCCCGGACTGCATGGTGCGCTCCATGGCGCGGCGCATGGCCCGGCGATAAGCGATCCGCTTCTCGAGCTGGACCGCGATGGCTTCGGCCACCAACCGGGGGTCGAGCTCCGGGTCCTTGATCTCCATGACGTTGATGAAGGTCTTGCGCGAGGTCAGATTCTCGATCTTGGATCGGATGGATTCGATATCCGCGCCTTTCTTTCCGATGACCACGCCCGGCCGGGCGGTGTGCACGTTTACGCGCAGATAGGAGCCGGCGCGTTCGATGCCCACCCAGCTGACCGCGGCCATGCGGAAGGTGTTCTTGACCAGGTTGCGGATCTTAAAATCCTCTCCGATGAGCGCGGGCATATCCCGCAGCGAGAACCACTTGGATTCCCAATCCGCGGTATAACCCAGGCGCATCGCCTTGGGATGTGTTTTATTCCCCATATATTATCTCCCGTCAGCCCGGGGGCTGACGTCCCCGGAGCGTCGCGGTTCTCCCTTCGCGTAAGGGGCGGCCTCGTCCGAAACCACCACGGTCAGATGGCAGACTTTGCGTTTGAAGGTATTGGCCCGGCCCATGGGCGCGGGCATGACCCGGCGCATGTTGCCCATCGGCCCCTGTCCCGCCCAACAGGACTTGATATAGACCTGCTCGGGGACGATGTTCTTGCCGGCCAACCGGGCCTTGATGGTCAGATTGGCGGCGGCGGAGCGCACGGTCTTGGCGATCATGCGTCCGCAGATGCGCGGGATCAAAGGCAATATCTGTTCGGCCTGCAGCACGGACTTGCCGCGGATCTCCTTGAGCACCTGCGCGACCTTGCGGGCTCCGAATCTCTGGAATTTGGCGTAAGCTGTGGCTTCCATGGTAACCTCAGGTCAGGGTAGTGGACTCTTTATGAGCCCCACCGTGAGAACGGAAATAGCGCGTGAAGGAGAACTCCCCGAGCTTATGCCCAACCATCTGCTCAGTGACATATATGGGCAGGAACTTGCGCCCGTTATGCACCGCGAAGGTGTGCCCTACGAACTCCGGCGGGATGGTGCAGCGGCGCGCCCAGGTCTTGATGACCTTCTTCTCTCCGGAGGCGCTCATCTGCTGCACTTTCTTGAGGAGTTTTGCGTCTATGTACGGTCCCTTTCGGCTCGATCGGCTCATAGCATCCTCTTAGGCTATGGTCTGGGAGCGCCGCCGGTCGGCGACGATCATCCAGCCCCATACCTTCCTCTTATTGCGTGTTTTGAAACCCTTGGACAACTGGTTCCACGGCGACCGCGGATGGTTGCCGCCCTTGGACTTGCCGCGTCCGCCGCCCAGGGGATGATCCACTGCGTTCATGGCGCCGCCGCGCACCGTAGGACGTATGCCGCGATGGCGGGAGCGCCCGGCCTTGCCTAGATTGATGGTGTTGTGCTCCGTGTTGGAGACCTGGCCCAGAGTCGCCAAGCAGGCTTCCGGCACCAGCCGGATCTCGCCCGAAGGCATCTTGAGCTGGGCATAGCCCGCGTCCTTAGCCATAAGCTGGGCCTGCGTCCCGGCGGAGCGCATCAGCTGCCCGCCCTTGCCCGGGAAGAGTTCCACATTATGCACGAAAGAACCTTCCGGGATCTTGGTCAAAGGCAGGGCATTGCCCGGCCGGATATCCGCGCTGGGGCCGCTCATTATAGTGTCGCCCACCTTGAGCCCCACGGCATGCAGAACATAGCGCTTCTCGCCGTCGGCGTAATTGACCAGGCAGATACGCGCGCTGCGGTTGGGGTCGTGCTCGATGCTTACGATCTTGCCGGGCACCCCGAACTTATCGCGCTTGAAATCCACTATCCGGTAGGCGCGCTTGTGTCCGCCGCCCTGATGCCGGACCATGATCATGCCCGTATTGTTGCGTCCGCCCGTGCGCTTCATCGACCGGACCAAGCTCTTCTCGGGCTTGGCTGTGGTCAACTCCGAATAATCCGCCGAAGTCATGTGCCGACGGGACGGCGTGTATGGTCTATAGCTCTTTACCGCCATAAATTCTCCGTTATTGCTTCATCTCCCTCAGGCCGCCTGCTCCGCGACCTCGATCTTCTGGCCCTTGCCGATAGTTACGATGGCCTTCTTCCAATCCGGCCGCATGCCGCCGCCGTGTCCATAGCGGCGGAACTTGCCCGGCACCACCATGGTGCGTACTTTGAGCACGTCCACCTTGAACAACGCCTTCACCGCCCGCTTGATGGCGCCCTTATCGGCATGCCGCCCCACTTCAAAGGCGTACTGATTGTACTTTTCCTTCTGCAGGGTGCTGCGCTCGGTGAGCAGCGGCCGCACGATCACGCCGTACAAGTCTTCCGAGATCATGATTTCTTTGGCCATTTCACTTATCTCCCTTAGGCTTGGCGGCCCGCGTCTTGCGCGCGACGGGCGCGGCCTTAGGCACCGCGGTCTCGGACCCGGGCAACGACGCACACCGGGTATTAAGCTTCTCCAAGGCCGGCTTGGTCACCACCATGCGCCGGCAGCGCAGCACGGTATATGCGTTCAAGTCGCCGGCCAAAGCCAGCTCCACGCCCGGGATATTGCGGCTGGCCAAGGCCAACTGGGCGTCCGGCGCATCCAGCACCAGCATGGTGCGCCCCGCGCATTTCAACTGCGCCAGGATCTGCACGACCTGCTTGGTCTTGGCGCTGTCTACGGCCAGGTTATCCACGAACACGATCCCGCCCTGGGCGAGCTTGGCCGAAAGGGCCTGGGCCAGCGCGATGCGGGCCTTGCGCCGGGGGAAATCCAGATGCACATGTCCGGCCCGCGGCCCGAAAGTGACGCCGCCATGGCGCCACAACGGAGAGCGGAAGGACCCGGCGCGCGCGCGTCCGGTGTGCTTCTGTTTCCAAGGCTTCTTGCCGGATCCGGAGACCTCGGCCCGAGTCTTGGTATTGGCCGTGCCCTGCCGCTGATTGGCCAGATAGTTGGTGACATACTCGTGCAGGAACTCTCGCGAGGCCCGGCGGCCGAATATGATGTCGTGCAAGTCGACCTTGCCGACCTCTACGCCCTTGACGTTCAACAGTTGCGCTTCCATGGGATCCTCTATTTCGCCGCAGCCTTAGTAGGCTTCTTGGCGGTTATGATGTTGCCCATCTTGTCCTTCTTGACGGCGAGCTTGGTCGGCTCCACATAATGCTTCTTGGCCATGACCGTCTCGGAGATGGTGACGAATCCGCCCCGCGGCCCGGGGACCGGGCCGGCCAGGTATATAAGATTGGCCTGGGCATCGATCTTGATGACTTCGAGCTTGAGCATGGTCTCGGTGACGTGGCCCATATGGCCGGCCATGCGCTGACCGGGCATGACCCGGCCCAAAGAACGGCGGGAAGCCAAAGACCCAGGCGAGCGCTGCTTGTCCGAAGCCCCATGGGACGCGGGCAAACCGCGGAACCCATGCCGCTTCATGACGCCGGCGAATCCCCGGCCTTTGGTCGTGCCCTGCACGTCTACGTAATCGCCGATCTTGAAGATCTCGGCCACTTGCACGGTCTGGCCGGCCTCCAAGCCTTTCACGTCCGCGACCCGGATCTCCCGGGTCCAACGCGCCGGCGCGACGCCGGCTTTCTTATACTGGCCGAGCACGGCCTGGCCCAGATTCTTTTCCGAGCGCGCACCGTAAGCCAGCTGGACGGCGTTATAGCCGTCCGGGCCTTCGACGGACTTCACGCGCATCACCGGGCACGGACCGGCCTTGACTACCGTGACCCCGAAAAGCCGATTGTCCTTGCGTCCATAGACCTGGGTCATGCCGACCTTCTCACCCAATATGGAACGTAGATGCGCCGGAGCTTTCTTGGCTCCGCCGACTTCGGTTGCCGCCGCT
The DNA here is from genome assembly GCA_041660645.1 of Elusimicrobiota bacterium. Classification (GTDB taxonomy): domain Bacteria; phylum Elusimicrobiota; class Elusimicrobia; order UBA1565; family UBA9628; genus UBA9628. The sequence goes on from JBAZVY010000020.1 coordinate 15,033, forward strand.
GCTTTGTCAGTCATAAATTCCCCTACAGCTTTATTTCGACGTCCACTCCCGCCGGCAGATCCAGCTTCATGAGCTCGTCGACCGTCTTCTGCGTAGTGCTGTTGAGCTCTATGAGGCGCTTGTGAATCCGCATCTCGAACTGCTCCCGCGACTTCTTATCCACGTGGGGAGACCGCAGGACCGTATACTTCTTTATGTGCGTAGGCAACAGAACGGGGCCGGAAACAACAGCCCCGGTCCGCTGTGCCGTTTCTACTATCTTGCCCACGCTGGCATCGAGAACGCGATGATCGTAAGCCCGAAGGCGGATACGGATTCTCTGCTGCGGATTAGTCGTCTCTGCCATATATATTATACCTTATTTCCCTAAGTTTTTTACTCGACGATGTCGCCGACCACGCCGGCGCCCACGGTATGGCCGCCTTCGCGTACCGCGAAGCGCAGGCTCTTCTCCATGGCGATGGGCGTGATCAGTTCCACGTCTACGTCGATGTTGTCTCCGGGCATCACCATCTCCACGCCCGCGGGCATGGTTATGGCGCCGGTCACGTCCGTAGTCCGGAAGTAGAACTGCGGCCGATAGCCCTTGAAGAACGGCGTATGCCGGCCGCCCTCGTCCTTGTTAAGAACGTAGAGCTTGGCCTTGAACTTCTTATGCGGCTTGATCGATCCCGGGGCCACGATGACCTGTCCGCGCTCGATCTGGTCCTTCTCCACGCCGCGCAAGAGGATGCCCACGTTGTCGCCGGCCCGGGCGTCGTCTAGCAGCTTGCGGAACATCTCCAAGCCCGTGACCACGGACTTGCTGGTGTCCTTCAAGCCTACGATCTCCACGTTGTCGCCCACATGGATCTGCCCGCGTTCCACCCGGCCCGTGGCTACCGTGCCCCGGCCCGTGATGGAGAACACGTCTTCTACCGCCAGCAGGAACGGCTGGTCCGTGGCCCGCTTGGGCTCCGGGATGTCCTTATCCAACGCGGCCATGAGCTTCTCGATGGCCGGCATTCCGATCTCCGAGGTGTCGCCTTCCAAGGCCTTGGTGGCCGAGCCGCGGATGACCGAGATCTTGTCTCCGGGGAACTCGTACTTGGTCAAAAGCTCGCGCACTTCCATCTCCACCAGGTCCACCAGGTCCTTGTCCGCCACGTCGATCTTATTCAGGAAGACCACGATGTGGGGCACGCCTACCTGCCGCGCCAGCAGTACGTGCTCGCGGGTCTGGGGCATGGGGCCGTCGGCGGCCGAGACCACCAGCACGGCGCCGTCCATCTGGGCCGCGCCCGTGATCATGTTCTTGATATAGTCGGCGTGTCCGGGGCAGTCCACGTGAGCGTAGTGCCGGTTGGCCGTCTCATACTCGGCATGGTGCACGTTGATCGTCACGCCGCGCGCTTTCTCTTCCGGGGCGTTGTCGATCTCATCGTATTTCTTGGCCGTGGCCAGGCCTTTCGTGGATAGATAATTGGTGATGGCGGCGGTCAGCGTGGTCTTTCCGTGGTCCACGTGCCCGATGGTCCCGATGTTGACGTGCGGCTTGCTGCGCTCGAATTTGGCTTTTGCCATGATCTCTGTCTCCTTAGTGCTTCGCGTCGACTGCCCTTCTAGGGACGGCGTATTGTAACAATTTGCGCGCCCCAAAACTAGCTGGGAATGGGATTCGAACCCACGACCTTCTCCTTACCATGGAGATGCTCTGCCAACTGAGCTATCCCAGCATCCATCGCGTACGTACGAAATCAGCCATGAACTGGAGCGGGCGATGGGAATCGAACCCACGTAACGAGCTTGGAAAACTCGTGTTCTACCATTGAACTACGCCCGCGTCTTGCCCCAGCACGCACAAACGTCTCCTATTGCCGAAACCCTTCTGAGTTTTTGCGGCGGGGGGACTAAAAGACAGTATAGCGAAATAGCGGAGACGGGGTCAATGGAATTCAGGCAGATCGGCCGAGCACGGTCCGAGCCTGCACGTGGTATATCAGCGCGGATCCGATCAGGAAACAGAGCAGCAAAGCGCCCTGCATCCAGCCCAGGCCCAGAGTCTCGGTGAAACGGCCCTCGAATCCGGAGATTATGGTCAGGCCCAGCCAGGCCGTGAGGGTATTGAGACTGCCGAAGGTGGTCTTATTGCCCGTGATCGGGAACATCTGGGGGATGGATATCACGGCCGCCATGCTGTAGACGCGGTCGAGCAGCATGAACAGCGTGATCAGGGCCACGGCCCCGGCCAGGGGCAGCCGGCCGAAGATGAAGCCGGGCAAAAGCAGGCCGGATGCGGCCAGACTCCAGACGAAAGGCCGGTCGTGGCCGAAGCGTCGGAGCAGGCGGGGCACCCCGAAGTTTACGGCGGCTTCGGCCAGGCCGATCACGAAGAGCGCGAGGCTGATCTGGGCCACGCCCAGGCCGTAGTGCTGCATGAACCAGATGCCGGCCAAGGCGTAGAAGCCGAAATAACACATGCGGTTCAAGGTGGTGCCTGAGTAATAGGCGAGGGCATGGGGGACGCTCAAGGCCTCCCGGTATTCTCCCAGCACGCGGCCGAGGTGGAGCGGTTTTTTTTCGTCTTCGGTCCGGGGCATGGCCAGGAAGAGTCCGGCGCCGGATACGGCTATGGCCAGGCCCAATATCCACATGGGGCTCTGCCAGCCTAGGGCGGCGGCGCTTAGGCCAACGGCCGGAACTCCCAGGGCCGTGGCCAGGGGCCGGGCGGACATGAGCACTACGATCATGGCCGGGTAGTAAGCGCGGTCTACGCCGTGGAAGGTCAGCCACCAAAGGACGGCGGCCGTGACCCCGCAGGAAAGTCCGAACAGCAAGCGCCAGGCCAGGGCCAGTTCGAATCCGGGGGCGGTCAGGAACAGGGCATGAGCCGCGACCATGCCGGCCGCGCCCCAGGCCAGGAGGCGGGAGACGCGGAAGCTTGAGGTCAGGGCCGGACCGGCTAATACGCCCAGCACGATGCCTGCGGTGCACATGGATATCAGCCAGAGGGCGTGGTCCAGGGGCACGTTGAAGTGGGTGTGTATGGGCCCGACCAGGGGCGAGATGGCGCTGTCTATAGAGGAAAAGGAGAAGATGAGCGCGAAGGACAGCGCGACCTTGAGCCGCTCTTTCATGCGGCGGCCTCGTCCGCGGTCAGGGCTTCGCTTAGGAGGCGGGAGGCGGCCGCCAGGTATTCATCCCCGTCCGCGAACAGGGCGAGGCTGCAATAGCCGTCTTGGGGAGGCATCATGACTACGACACCGCGATGCCGGCCGGGGGCATCGATGAGCAGGGGTTCTCCGGCGCAGGCCAGCCCATCTAGGGTAGCCAGCAGTCCGCCCAGGCTCAGGTCCGGGTCCTGAAGGCGCAGCTGGATGTGATAGCGTACCCGGGTGCGCTCCGCAGCCGGGCCGAAATATCGATCCCGGAAACGCAGGATCTGGCCGAGGCCATTGTGCCGGAAATTGCACTCCAGCAGGAATCGCCGGCCATCCGGCAGCAGCCCCCAGTCCAGGTTCAGGTCGCCGCGGGCGCGCTGGCCGTGTACGGCGGCGGCTATCTTCAGGCTTAGGCGGCAGAGTTCGTCGGAGGCCGCCCGGTCGGGGTGCGGGTAGTCGAATCCGGTCCAGCGCCGGCTGGTGAAGCGCTGTTCATCCACGCCCCAGAATCTGACGCTGTCCGGGCCCAGGGTCAGCAAGGTGCCGGCCACGCTGGAGAACGGCAGAGCGTGCTCGACCAATACTTCGCCGCGGTTGTACCAGGCGGGCAGACGGCGCAAGAGTTCCGTACGGCCTCCGTATAGGTTGCCCATGCCGCCGCAGTAGCGGGTCTTCTTTAGGCAGATCCGGTCCCCGTTCTCCCGGCTGACCCGGTCTATGGCCGCGAGCAGGCTGCGGCGGTCTGCGGCCAGGCAGCCCGGCACGGTGGGTATGCCCAGTCCTTGGACCAGGGACCGTAAGTAGGCTTTGTCGTTGAGCCGGAGGATG
>JBAZVY010000021.1:0-2204 GCA_041660645.1 Elusimicrobiota bacterium
CCAAATAGCCTATGACCTGAAATTCCAGGGCCCGGTAGTCCTGGTCTCTTGGCCGGCCGGATCGGATGACGGCATATTTAATTCCGCGCTGGTCAACCGGACATATGAGTCCAATCTAGTCAACGCCATAAAAACCGTACCGCAAGCCCAAGCCTTCTTCAAATCCTTGGCCAGCCTCAACCGCACCATACATGTCATGGTCCATTCCATGGGGCACCAAGTGGCCGTGCGGGCCCTGGCTCAACTCGCCGTGACCCAGGATAAGCCGTTTTTAGGAGAAATCATATTGAACGCCCCGGACATCCCGGTCAAGGATTTCCAGCGCCTGGCTCCCGCCGTGCGCAAGCTGGCGGAACGGATCACCATGTACTGTTCCTACAACGACAACGCCATCGCCGCCTCGGAGAGCTACAACAAGAACCGGCGCATGGGCGGCTGTGAGCGGGTGCCGGGGATAGACATGATAAACGTCAGCGAGATCGATGCCCCCACCATGGGCATCGGGGGACTCGGCCACAGCTATTATTCTTCACGCCCCATCCTCACGGATATCTTCCAGATACTTCTGGGCATCCCCGCGGAACAACGGCTGTTCATCCGCCGCAGCGAGCCCAACAGCACGGAAGATTATTATCTGAAACCGTAAGCATACGCGCAGCCCGCAGGCAGGCATGAAGGCGGGTACGCCGGCGTGCTTCGGGCTAACTCTTGCGCTTCTCTAGGATCTTGGCTATCTGGCCGGTCAGTTCTTCCGGAGAGAACGGCTTGGACAAGAAACCGTCTACCGTCACCGTGGCCGTGAACAACCGGCTCATCTCCCGGAGCGCCGTCACCACTAAAATCGGGATGCCCTGAGTCCGGGCATTATTGCGGATCACGGTCCCCACCGTATAGCCGTCGGACTTGGGCATCATTATATCCAGGATTATCAAATCAGGCAGTTCCGCCCCGGGGTCTTCCGGCTGGATGCCGAGCTTGCGCAAGGTCTCCAACCCGGAAAAACTCTTGGTCACCCGGTGTCCGGTCTTTTCCAGTATCGTGGCCATCAATTCCACGATACCGGCGTCATCGTCAGCTATCAGAATATGCGCCATATAGAGAATGTTACAACAGCCCCAGCCCTACGTCAATGCGATTTTAATCACAGCTTTGATTTTTCCCATCCCCGACCGGCTTGCGGAACAGGGCGTCGAATGCGGACCGGACGGAGCGACCGGCTGGGCGCGCATTTTTATCCGGCGTCCATAGCCCCTTGCGGGGCCTGAAAAAATCGCAGAAATTGGCATCCTCGCGCTCATGTATAGCCTCGGCTTGGACCTCTTGGCATTGCGTGCCGCAGGCCGGATCATCGAATGCGCAATTACGGCAGCACCGGGTGTCTGCCCCGCAGCCCGGGCAGCTGCCTTCGCGCCCGAACATATTGCTCTCCAGCCCCAAGCCGCAACGATAGCAATGCCAGGTCATATCTTATCCTCCCGCCCTAACGAGCGCCAGGTCCCGGGCGCCAACCCGGCCAAGGTCAGCCGCCCGATGCCGCTGCGCACCAGCCGCAGCGTAGGATGCCCCACGGCCGCGGTCATGCGCCGCACCTGCCGATTGCGCCCCTCGGTCAAGATCATCTCCAGCCAGGCCGTGGGCACGTTCTTCCGGTAGCGCACCGGCGGCTGCCGCGGCGGCAGCCCCGGCTCCCCGGACATGAGCTTCACCCGGCAAGGCCGGGTGGTCCCATCGCGCAGGCCCACGCCCCGGGACAGCCGGCCCATAGCCTCGGCCTCCGGCACGCGCTCCACCTGCACCCAATATGTGCGGGGATGCGCAAAACGGGGGTCCGTGAGCTTATGCAGAAGCGCGCCGTCATCGCTGAGCACGAGCAGGCCCTCGCTGTCGTGATCCAATCGCCCGGCGGGATATACTCCCGCCGGCAAGCCGAATCCGCGGAGTCCGGGGTGCCCGTCGTGGTCTTGAAACTGGGAAAGCACCCCGTACGGCTTATAGAACAGTATGACCCGCGGCGCCCGCTGCAAAGCCGGAAACGCTCAGCGCCCCGCGGCCAGGCGCTTGTAGAAAGCCGCGCCGGCCAGCCAAGCGAAGGGCAGGGTGATCAGCGCCCCAAAGCCCAAGGCTAAGGCGCCGGAGGCTCCTATCACGGCCAATACTATACCGTACCCGAACAGCCGGAGCTTGTGCCCATGCATGAGCGCGGC
>JBAZVY010000021.1:2214-18799 GCA_041660645.1 Elusimicrobiota bacterium
GGAACGCTGCATAGCGTCCCACCCGGACAACGCGGATGCCGGCTTGCGTCCGGCCGCGACTTCCCGCATGTCGTCGGCCAGGATGAACATGGTCTGGGACCACATCAGCCCTAGGATGACGCCGGGCACGACCAGACAGATGACCCCCAATGTCACCAGTATGCCGGTGGCCAGCCCCGCCACCAGCACGGGGACATAGAAAGAGAACGCTTTGAACAAGTCGGAGAACTTCATAGGCTGTTCCCCGCGCAGCGCCGCCAACAAAAGGAAGGAGAACCCGGCCGCCATATGCGGCATGACGAGCAGCGGCGCGGCCGGGATCTTATGGGCTACCGCGGCGATCAGGGCCACCACTATGAACGCGCCCAACAACATCCCAAAATGGGATTTAAAGGTGGAAAAGGCATCTTCCAGCAGATTCTCTAGACCGAAATCCATCCGCCTCGGATCGATAGCCGCCGCAGACGGCTGGGGAGCATCATTGGAATCAGGCATGGAAACCTCCTATAAAAGACCGTATAGGCATAGGACCTGCGCCCACCCCTGAGTGTGGGCGCCAGGCTCAGATGGAAGAGGCGTTATCGCGCGGGCCGTACGACTCGTCCGGACTTGATGCAGTCCGTGCATACGTACGCCGTGCGCGTGCTTCCCGCCACCACTATTTTCTGTTTCTGCAGGTTGGGACGGAATATCCGTTTCGTAGCCCTATTGGAATGGCTATAGCTGAAACCGGATACGGGGCCCTTAGCGCAGATGCTACACTTGAATGCCATGTTTATTTCCTTTTATGCCTTCTAGAAATTTTACAAAATACCCGGGTATGGGGCAATCCTGGATATGAGCATCCGAGGCCGCAATGCAGCCCTAGAGGATGCTCTCGCCCGGCCGGTCCAATACCTAAAGGGCGTGGGCCCGAGGCGATCCGAGGCGCTTAAACGCCTGGGCATAGAGACCCTAGGCGATATCCTGCGCCACTTCCCGCGGGACTGGCAGGACCGCCGCCGGGCTGCGGACCTTTCCATTCCGGCGACCGCCCCGCTGCTATTGGTCCGCGGCCGCGTACTGCGCTGCGAAAATTTCCGAGCCGGCCCGCGTATGTCCTTATTCAAAGCGCATATCGATACTCCCACCGGCCAGATCGCTGCCGTATGGTTCAAACATGCCCACCGCCGCTATGACGTATTCGCCCCGCTCAAGCGCGATATCACCCCCGGCGCCGAACTCTGGGTGATCGGCCGCTGCGAGCCCAGCCTATTGGGCGCGCAGGAAGTGCATGTGGATGAATATTATCCGGTCTCCGATCCCCGCGCCTCCCTGCACGTGGAGCGCATCGTGCCGGTATACGACCTGACCGAAGGCGTGGGCCAACGCATGCTGCGGGAACTCGCTTTTTCGGTGTTGGAGCAGGCCGGCAATGCCCTGCGCGAAGAACTTCCCGCGCGCATCCTGCAGGAGCGCCGTCTCCTGGCCCTGCCCCAAGCCTTGCGCGGCATCCATTTTCCCCAGACCCTGGAGGAATTGGCAGCCTCCCGCAACCGCCTGGCCTATGAGGAATTCCTGCTCCTGGAGCTGGCTTGGCTGCTCAAACGCCGCCAAACCAAGGGCTTGGTAAAAGGCTACGGCTACGAGATCAAGCGCTCCCTGCTCTCGCCGTTCCGAGAACATCTCGGGTTCGACCTCACCGGTGCGCAGAAGCGGGTCATCAACGAGATCTTCGAGGACTTGCGCCGGCCCGTGCCCATGACCCGGCTGCTGCAAGGAGACGTCGGCTCCGGCAAGACCGTGGTCGCGCTCTCGGCCCTGCTCTTAGCCGTGGAGAACGGCTATCAAAGCGCCTTCATGGCCCCCACCGAGATCCTGGCGGACCAGCACCTGACCACCATGCGGGCCTTCCTCCGCGGCCTGCCCGTGCGCACGGCCATGCTGACCTCGCGCTTAAAACCCAAGGAACGGGAATCCGTCCTGGCCGCGGTCCGCCGAGGCGAAGTGGATATCCTGGTGGGCACCCACGCCCTGCTGGAAAGCGACGTGCAATTCCCCCGCCTGCGTCTGGCCGTGATCGACGAACAACACCGCTTCGGAGTACGCCAACGCACCACGCTGCGCCAAAAAAGCTCGCTGCTGGACCTTCTGGTCATGACCGCCACTCCCATCCCCCGCACCCTGGCCTTGGCCTTATATGGGGACCTCGATGTATCCACCCTAGACGAGATGCCCCCGGGCAAGACCACGGCGAAGACCTTGCACGCCCCTGAATCCGAAGCCTTGGCCGCGCTCCAAGCCGAGATCTCGGCCGGGCACCAAGCCTATATCGTGTATCCCATCATCGAGGAATCCAGCCGGCTGGACCTGCTCTCGGCCAAAAAAGAATTCGAACGTTTGCGCGCCGGGCCCTTAGCCGGCCTCAAGATCGCGATCATCCACGGAGCCATGCCCGGCGCCCAAAAAGCCCGCATCATGAATGAATTCTCTGCCGGCCGCTGGGACGTGCTGGTGGCGACGCCGGTCATCGAGGTCGGCATAGATGTGCCCAATGCCACGGTCATGGTCATCCAGAACGCCGACCGTTTCGGCATGTCCAGCCTGCATCAACTGCGCGGCCGCATCGGCCGGGGCCGCCTGCCGTCGACTTGTTTTTTAGTCGCCGATCCCCAGACCCCGCAGGCCCGCCGCCGCATAGCCACGCTGGTAGAGTCCGCCAACGGCTTCCGAATAGGGGAAGAAGACCTGAAACTCAGAGGCCCCGGGGATTTCATGGGCACGGCCCAACACGGAGAACTCAGCCTCAAGATCGCGGACATATTCAAGGACGCCGCTCTCCTGCACGACGCGCGCCAGGACGCGGAGCGCACCCTCAACGACGACCCCCATATAACCGCCTCCGAAAACTCCGGCCTGCGCCGCCGCCTATTGGAACTTTACCAACGAGAATGGGACTGGGTGGACCTGGCCTGAAATGCTTAAATATCCTCTCCATGCGCGCCTGGCTGGGCTCCCTGATCCTGATACTGCCTCTCTCCGCTCACGGACTCAAAGCGGAAAGAGAGACTTTTTCCTTGATCGGCTGGAACGACGCTTGTTCCGTGGCGGTCAGCCATCAAGGCTACCCCGCCCTAGGCCAGGGCATATATAACGACCCGATATTCAGCCGGATCGGGACATTGACCATCGCTCCCGGGCAAGACTCGGCCACAGCCGCTTGGGATGAAGACACTCCCGGCTCCGGGGCTTGGAATAGGCTGGAAAGCCCGAAGATCGCAGAAACGCTCCGGGCCGCTGGCTACGATCAGGCCGGATTCGAGGAAATCCTGCCGGCCCCGGCCGGCGGCCAGGACGGCCCCGCCGCGGTGCTGCTCTCCAGCGCGGCGTTCTCCTTGCGCATGAAAAAACCTTGGCCGGGATCACCCTGGCGTTGGGACCGCTCATACTATTCTCCCTTGAACGACTGCGGCTTGTTCGTGTTCGCGCGGGGAGAGGCCGCGCGGCCCGCATACCTTTACCTGCTGGCCCGGATATACGACCCCGCCGCGCGCCTCCACCGCGCTCGCGCCCATATCTCCAACGCCCGGCTGCTTATGGAGTCGGGAAACCTGTCGAGCGCGCTCCCAGAGGTCAAAGTCGCAGCCGCTATCGCGCCGAGCGATGCCTCCATCCGCTACCAGCATGCCGCCATCCTGTGTCTGGCCGGCGAGCTGGAAGCAGCTCAGACGGAACTGGCCGCGGCCATAAAGATCGACCCCGCATATAAGCAACACGCTCGCCGGGATATGGATTTTGAATCCATATCCAGCCTCGAACGATTCCAACTCCTGACCCGAGAACAAAAATGACTCTAATGGACAGACTCGCCTTCCCGGATAAAGGCCGGGACTCCGAACTCCGCGCCGCGCTGGCCGAACGCATATTGGTCATGGATGGCGCCATGGGCACGCAACTCCAAGCCGCCGGACTCAAGCCGGAGGATTTCGGCGCTCCGGAACGCGAGGGCTGCAACGAGCTGCTGGTCCTGACCCGCCCCGACTTGGTAATGGCCGTGCATGAACGCTATCTGGAGGCGGGCGCCGACATCATCGAGACCAACTCCTTCGGCGCCATCCGCCACGTGTTGGCCGAATATGGCGCCGCGGAGCAGGTGTCCGATATCAACCAGGCCGCGGCCCGGCTGGCCGCGGAAGCGGCCAAACGGCATTCTCGCCCCGGACGCCCCCGTTTCGTGGCGGGCTCCATGGGCCCCGGGACCAAGGCCATCACCCTGACCGGCGGCATAACTTTCTCCGAGGTATCGGCCGCGCACGCGGAACAGGCCCACGGCCTCATGGCCGGCGGCGCCGACCTTCTGCTCTTAGAGACCCAGCAGGACACCTTGAACGTCAAGGCTTCGCTCTGCGGCATCGCGGATTGCTTCCAACGCCTAGGCCGGAGCATCCCGGTGGTATTGTCAGTATCCGTGGAAGCCTCGGGCACCATGCTCGGCGGACAGACCGCCGAGGCCTTGGCGGACTCCGTGGCCCATTGGGGATTATCAGGACTAGGCTTGAATTGCGCCACCGGTCCAGAGCTCATGGCCGACCACGTGCGCACCTTATCCGATCTCCACGCCGGAGCCGTGTTCTGTTACCCCAACGCCGGATTGCCGGACGAGGACGGCCGTTATGGAGAATCCCCGACGGATTTCGCCCGCAAACTGGAACGCTTCTGCCGCGAGGGCTGGGTCAACGTGGTCGGCGGCTGCTGCGGCACCACCCCGGAACATATCCGCGCCGTGGCCGGCATGGCCGCAGCCCACCGCCCCCGCCGCCGCACCCCCCGCCCCCGCTGGGCCATATCCGGCTTGGAATCGCTCACTGTGGAAGAAGAAAAGCGCCCCATATTGGTAGGCGAACGCGCTAATGTGATCGGCTCCAGGCTGTTCAAAGAGATGATCGTGAAGGAAGATTTCGCCGCGGCCGCGGAAGTCGGCCGCCGGCAGGTGCGCGGAGGCGCCCAAATACTGGACGTATGCCTGGCTAATCCGGACCGCGATGAACTGCGCGACATGTCCCGGCTCTTGGAACGTCTGGCCGCGGGGGTGCGGGTGCCCATCATGATCGACTCCACCGATGCCGCGGTCATAGAGGCCGCCCTGCAGCGCTGCCCGGGCAAATGCATGATCAATTCCACCAACCTGGAAGATGGAGAAGCCCGCTTCGCGGCCGTAGCCCCGCTGGTGCGGCGCTACGGAGCCGCGCTCGTGGTCGGCACCATCGATGAGGATAAGACCCGCGGCATGGCCCTTACGCGCGAGCGCAAACTGGCCATCGCCCAACGCAGCCACGAGCTCCTGACCAAAAAATACGGCATACCCGAGCAGGACCTGTACTTCGATTGCCTGGTGTTCCCCGTAGCCACGGGAGACGGCAAATACTATGGCAGCGCCGCGGAGACGGTGGCCGCGCTGCGCCTGATCAAAACCGCCCTGCCGGGCTGCAAGACCGTACTGGGCCTGTCCAACGTATCCTTCGGATTGCCCCCGACAGGACGCGAAGTGCTCAATGCCGTGTTCCTGCACCGCTGCGTAGAAGCCGGGTTGGACTTGGCCATCGTCAATACCGAGAAACTGGCCCGCTATGCCGCCCTTGATGCGGCCGAAAAGCGTCTGGCCGAAGACCTCCTGGATTGGAAAGGGCCCGGGGATAAAACCTATCCGGAGGGATTCGACGCCGCCGCCGCGTTCACGGCCCATTTCCGGAAGGCCCGACCCCTGGCCCCGGCCCCGGACCGCCGCGTCCTGCCGGCGGAAGACCGGGTGCGCCTGGCTGTGGTCACCGCGCTGCGCGAACATCTGGAGTCCGACCTCCAAGAACTCCTGGGGCGCATGGCGCCTCTGGCCATCATCAACGGACCGCTCATGGCCGGCATGGCCGAGGTGGGCAGATTGTTCGCGGACAACCAGCTCATCGTAGCGGAAGTGCTGCAATGCGCGGAGGTCATGAAGGCCGCGGTATCCCTGATGGAGCCGCATCTGGCTTCCCAAAAGAGCGCCAGCCGCGGAAAAGTGGCCCTGGCCACGGTTAAGGGGGATGTTCATGACATAGGCAAGAACCTGGTCCATATCATCCTGCAGAATAACGGTTATGAAGTCATAGATCTAGGCATCAAGGCCTCCTCGGAACAGATCCTGGAAGGACTGCGCCGGCACCAACCCCAAGCCTTGGGCCTCTCCGGCCTGCTGGTGCGCTCTTGCCAAGAGATGGCGCTCACCGCGGAAGACCTCGCGCATGCGGGCCTGGACATCCCGATAGTCGCCGGAGGCGCGGCCCTATCCGCCCGCTTCGTAGCCAACAAGATCGCCCCGCGCTACCGAGGTCCGGTATTCCATGCTAAGGACGCCATGGCCGGCCTCGCCATACTCAACGGACTATCCGACCCGGATAAGCGCGCCGCTTGCGTGGACCGCAACCGCAAAGAACAGGAGCATCTGCGCGCCGCGGCCGCCGCCACCCCGGCGCCGCCGCCAGCCGAGGCGCCGGCTGCTACGCGCAGCGTGATCCAACATGCTCAACCCACGCCCCGCCCCCCCGACTGGGACCTGCATCTAATGGAATATCCAGACTTAGATGAGATCTCCCGCAGCCTGGATCTGCAGCGGCTATATGGCAAACACCTCGGACTAAAAGGGGATGTGGCTGGCTGGTTCGAGCAGCACGACCCCAAAGCGGAAGAACTCCGCAAAAACGTCATGAATATCCAGGCCCAAGCCCGGAAACAAGGCTTGCTGCGGCCGCGCGCCGCATATAGGTTCTTCTCCTGCCAGAGCCAGGGCGACGGGATACTGCTCTACCCCTCCCCGGACGACGGCACGCTCTCTGCCCGCCTGGATTTTCCCCGGCAGTCCGGGGGCGAAAAACTATGCCTCTCTGATTTCATCGCCCCAAAATCTTCCGGGCAGTTGGATTGCCTGGCTTTGTTCGTGGTGACCTGCGGAGCGGGCATAAGAGAAGCCGCCGCCCAGTACCGGCAATCCGGAGAATACCTAAAATCACACGTCGTCTCCGTCCTGGCTCTCGAGACGGCGGAAGCCTGCGCCGAGATACTGCACCGGCGCATACGCGCCGTTTGGGGCATCGGACAGCGGGGAGAACGCTTCAGCTTCGGCTACCCTTCTTGTCCGGATCTAAAACCGCAGACCGTGCTGTTAAGCCTCCTGGACAGCCGCCGTAGCGTAGGCGTGACCCTGACCGAAAACCTGATGATGGACCCGGAGGCCAGCGTATCCGGCATGGTTCTACATCATCCCGATGCTCGTCCGTTCTCGGCCGCATGATCCAGCTCCTCCTGACCGCGGGCTTAGCCATATCCTTGCTGGCCGCCGAATCCCCGGAAGAAGCAGCCCAGCGGGAGATAGCCGCGGTTTTCACAAAAGCCGCCAAAGCGGTGGCTGCGCAATCCGGCCAGGACGCACGCACCATCGCCAGTTCGGATGCGGGGATCGAGGCCTTAGCCCCAGCCGTTCTTAAATGGGAATGGCGGGCGGTCGAACCCTTGGCGCGCATCGCCTCCGATCCCGGCATCGGGCTCAAGGTCAGGGTCTACGCACTTTCATTCCTAGGCATGACCCACGATCCCCTCGCCTTGCCCCCGATGAAAGGCCTGCTCCTGGACCGCTCGGCCGCCCCGGCCCTGCGTTCCATCGCAGCCATGGATATCCCGCATCTCAAAGCCTCCTCCCGGGCCGCGCGTTCCATATTATGTTCCGCATTGGATGAAGAAACCCTCCCCCCGGAAGTCGCGCGCTCGGTGCTATCCGAGACCGCACATTTGGGCTGTGAGCAAACCCAAGGCTTGGAATATTGGGCCAGACACTATGGCCCCGCTCCCAAAGGCCTGTCCCGGGATGCCGCTCTATCGGCTTTGCAGAGCTTGGGGCAGTCGCGCCCTATCGAAGCGGCCCGCAGCCTGTTGCGCCTGCTGGATATGTATCCCCCGGCCTCGGACATGCGGCCCGCGCTATTGAAGGCGCTGTGGGAAAAACGCCGGGATACGGCGGCCCTCCAGGACCAGACCGCCGCCGCCCTGATCGCGCTGCTCCAGTCCGGAACCCGATATCCCGCCACGGCCGTAGCCGCCATCCCCGTATTGGCCGCGCTGCGCGACCCCGCCCACATACCTTTGCTGACCCGTTTCTTGGCAGACCCGGATGCGGAAGTGGCTGCGGTCACGGCCGAGGCCTTAGCGGAACTACAGGTCTTCCCGGCCCGGGAAGGCATAAGCCAGCTCCTGGCCCACGCCCATGAGGATCCGCGCTTCGCCCCCAAGCCCGGGAGGCCGGATCCGACATCCTTGCTAGAGCGTATTCAAGCCGCGGAAAAACGCCTCCGCTGAGCTATGGGCGCAACGCCAGCCGGTGAGAATACGCCCGGGATTGAGGATGATAGGATTGTTTGGCTTGCGCCAATCCCGGATCCCCCAGATCGCTTTCCTTATTAAGGAACGCAACCCCAGGAAACAGCCGCCGCGCGCTTTCGCGGTCTAAATACTGATACAGCCCTTTGACCTCATCCGAGGCCTTCTCGAAATTCAAGACCCAGGTATCCGCCCGCAGCCGGGACCCGATGGCGAAGCCGCGCACCATCCCGTCCACGGAGACCATGACCCCTTGGAATTCCAACTCCACCAATCCATGCAGCGCCTTGGTGATGGCTTGCCGCTCGCATTCCAAGACTTCGGTCCAATCCTTGCCTGGCCGCTCGCTGCGCCAGCCCTGCAGACAGGATATGCATTCCTCGGCATTGGCGGGGGTTATACTGCTGACCGCCACGCGACCCACGCCCCCATAGCCCCGCTCGAATTGGCGGACCAGGTTGCGCTTCTTGGCATAATCCCGGCCCGCCAATCCCCCGAGGTCCGCGGCTCGATATACGTAATCGTCGTAGCCGGCATGCGGCTGCACTGTAAAATACTCCTCGACTGCGCTCTGCCCGAAAAAATCCAGATATGACCTGGGCACGAAATGATATTCCTTATATCCGGCCTCTATGGCCCGTTGCCGCAGCCAGTCCGGGTCCTTGAACCCGGACGCCGAGACCGGCAAGAGCAAATGCCGCCGCTCCGGATCATCCATCCGCCGCTCCGCGAACAACACCGCGTCCTCTACCACCGCGAACATGGTATCGAACACGCATTGGCTCCACACCACCAATGAAGGTAAAGAATACGTGGAAAGTTCCAGCCGTTGTCCCACGAAGAAGGCCTTAAGCCGGGGATAGTGCTGGGCGCCCAAAAGTTCGAACTGCATCAATATCCTTTATACGCCAACATGGGCGCATAGCCGGGCATGCCCCGGAACCCGAGCCGTTTATAAAAAGGCGGCGTCCCGGTCGCGGCTATCAGCCCGATCCAGCGCAATCCGTCCGCCCGCAACCTCCGGACCAAGCGCCTCACCATGGCCGCTCCGATATCCCGACCGCGATACTCGGGGGCCACGAAAACGTCTTGGATATAGGCGTCATTGGCGCGATCGCTCAAAGCCCGCCCCATGCCCACGATCCGGCCGGAATGCCGCGCCACCAGGAAGCAATGGCTGCCGGAGATGATGCGGCGCAATCGTCCGCGGTCGTCTTGCCGCCCCCACCAACCAGCCGCCCGATAGAGACCGCATACCTCGTCCAGGGTGCGGGCCCCCGGCCGGCGCAGATATCCGTAATCCATGCCTACCATGCTTTGAGTCTATCATATCGCTCCCGCCTGCGATTTACAAGCCGGAGGGACAATTGGTAAAGTCCGTCCATGAACCGAATCGCGGTCTATCCCGGCAGCTTCGACCCCTTGACCAGAGGGCATCTCGACATCATCCAGCGCGCCTGCCGCATGTTCGAGCATGTGATCGTGGCCGTATCCAATAACCCGGATAAAAAACACTCTTTCAGTCTGGCGGAACGCATCCAAATGGTAGAGCTGTCCATACGCGACCTCCCGAATGCGGACGTAGACACGTTCGCCGGACTGCTCGTAGATTATCTCAAGACCAAGAAGGCGCGCATCCTGATCCGCGGCATCCGCGTGATCTCGGATATGGATTATGAGTTCCAACTCGCCTCCTTCAACCGCCGGCTGTTCAAAGACGCGGAAACCGTATTCCTCATGCCGGATGAACAATACACTTACTTCGCCTCCTCCCTGGTGAAGGAAGTCGGTCGACGCGGGGCCGCAGTCGAAGCCTTCGTGACGCCGCCGGTGGCGCGCATGATGCGCCGCAAATTTGGCCGTAAAAAATAGCCTCCGCGCCGCGGTTAGGATGAAACGATATCTCTGGGCTCTGTTCGCCGTCCTGTCCAGTTCCCTGATCCTCTGTTTGGGACTGGTGCTATGGCGCGCCCATCGCAGCAGCATAATCGTGCACTTAGGCCGCTCCGAACTTCCGGCTTTACCTCCGCCCCCGGCCCACCACTCTCCCTACGGGGCCCCGGCCTACACCAATGAGGAACTCCAAAAGCTATTGCAAAAGGAGGGGCTGGCCCTGGGCATCGACGCCATCGCCGCGCCCGGAGAACGCACCGAGCCGCCGGGCAGCTTCCTCGGCCCCCAGCTCGGCGCCCCGGGCAGCCGCGCCCAGGCGGATATAACGATAGGACAGTTGAATCGGATGCGCCGCGCTTTAGACGCCAGCCACAAGAAAGCGCCGGTGCCCATAATCGGCCGGACCGTGCCTATCCTGGCCCAAGAGGAGCCGAGCGGGCCCGCCCGATCCGGCCCGGCGGCTCCGGGCTACTGGTCCGGGCCATACGGCGGAGTGCCGGCGGGCACGTTCACGATATCGGATGATAAAAAATGGCGGGAACTCTGGGCCTCCATATCCGCGTCCCCCGCCCCGGGACTGGATTTCTCCCAGCAACAAGTAGCCGCGGTGTTTTTAGGACATCGCCCCACCGGCGGCTTCCAAGTCGAGATCTCCCCGGACATATCCGTCCATGCCGAGGCCGTTATCATACGCTATCGGGAGATCTCCCCGGCCCCGGGCCGCACCCCGCCGGAGGGAGCCACCGCGCCTTTCGCTCTGCGCGCCGTTTCGCGCACCGATCTGCCCACACGTTTTGAGAGGATAAAATGACCCTGCCCCGCGCCGCCGTCACCATCGCTTATCCCTTCAAGCAAGGGATATATCTCAACATAACCAACCGTTGCCCTACCGCCTGCAGTTTCTGCATAAAACGCATCCTAAAATGGCGTTTCGAACGTTGGAATTTCAGATTATCCGCGGGCGAGCCTTCGGTCCCGGAGATAATGGCGGCATTCACGGCCGCAGCCAGCCGCAAAAATTCCCCTTTATCTGAAGTCGTATTCTGCGGTTATGGGGAAAGCACCTACCGGCTGCCGGAGATGCTGGAGATATGCCGCGCCATCCGAAGCCTCTACCCCGGGACGCGGCTGCGCCTGAACACCGTGGGCTTGGGCAATCTGATCTGGGGCCGCGACATCACGCCGGAGCTAAAAGGGGCGCTGGACGCGGTGGCTGTAAGCCTCAACACCGCCGAACCCCGGCGCTGGCTGGAGATCCACGCGCCCCGGCGCCCCTTCCGGACCCGGGGCTTCGAAAGCGTGCTGGATTTCGTGCGCGGCTGCGCAGACGCGGGGCTGGATACGACCGTGACCGCGGTCAAGCTTCCGGGCTCGGACCTGCCCGCGGTGCGCAGATTAGCGGTTTCTTTAGGGGCCGCATTCCGGCCTCGGCCCGTGCTCTAACCGCCGGGCCGGCTATTTACGCCTGACCCTCAGGGTCAAGCCCTCGACGCTCTCGATGCGCACCTCGGTCCCCGCGGGGATAGCGCCTTCCAGACTTTGCGCGCGCCATATCTCGCCGTCCAAAACCACGCTCCCTACCGGGCCCAGCCCCTCGGACACCGCAGCGATCCGACCGATTAAGCCTTCGGCCCCGATCCGGGAACTGCGTCGAAACACCTTGGTCACCAGCGTCAACAGGGCCAGGACTAGGGCCAACAGCGTGGCTATGGCGCTAAGGATGACATTCCAGGAAATGCTCAGTCCCCCGCCGCTGTTGCGAAAGAGCATGAGCGAACCGAAAAGTATGGAAGCCGTGGCGCTTAACGCCAACAAGCCATAACTATTCACCTTCAACTCCAAGACATACAGCAACATCCCGACCAAGATGAGCAGGATGCCGGCGAAGCTGGCGGAAAGGGTCTGGAACGAATAGAACGCCAGGATCAAAGACACCGCCCCCACGATGCCGGGCAATATCAACCCTGGGCTATATAGCTCTATAAGCAGACCCGATACTCCCAGAGTCATGAGGATCATGGCTATATTAGGATCCGAAATCGCGGCCAACAGCTTCTGCCGGCTCGTCATATCAAAACGAATCAAAGCCGCGCCTTTGGTCCGCAGGGGCCGCCCCTTGAAATCCGGCAATATCCTCCCGTCTACCGCGGTCAATAGTCTCTCCAAGCTGGCGGCCTCCAAGTCCACCACCTTAAGCCGCACCGCCTCGGCCGACATCACTGATGTGCTGTGCGAAACCCCTTCAAAGGCCCAGGCCGTGCTGCGCCCACGGCGGGAAGCGATGGCTTGCAGATAAGCTACGGCGTCATTGGTGATCTTGCCTTCCATCACCGCGTCCGGCTTATCCTTATCCTTGTCCTTGCCCGCCCCGGGCAGGCCTCCGATCTGGACCGGATGGGCGGCTCCGATATTGGTCCCCGGCGTCATGGCCGCCACATGCGCGGCCATGGTTATGAACACGCCGGCGGAAGCGGCGCGGGCGCCGGCCGGAGCCACATAGACGATGACCGGCACCGTGGAGGATAGGATCGCTTTGACTATATCGCGCATAGCCAAGTCCAATCCGCCCGGGGTATCCAACTGGATCACCAGAGCGTCACAGCCCCGGACGGTCGCCTCCGCCACCGCCGCCTGCAGATATTCCGCGGCCGCGGGGTTGATCACGCCGGCATAGGTCGCCACCATGACCTTCGGAGCCGCCGCGGGCTCGGATGCGGCCGCCGGTCGGATGAAAACGGCCCCGGCTAGGTTTGCAGCCAACAACAGCGATGCGGCGCGGATCATACTCGCCCCCTCTTCAGTTCACCGTCTTCATGCGGGACGGCGGCCAATATATGAACCACGCCCGGCCCTTCAAGAATCTCTCTTCCACGGGCCCCCAATAGCGGGAATCGCACGACCGGTCCCGATTATCGCCCATCACGAAATACGCGCCGGCTGGGACTTTGACCGGACCGAAGAAATCCCTTTGGATCTCCTGTAATTCATGGTCCAAGGCATGGGTCTGCCACAATTCCTGGTACCTTTGCGGCGATAAGGCTTGCGCTGTCACCGATTCGGCTTGCCGCATAGAGCCATCCACATATTGCGTATAGGGTTCTTCCAGCTCCTTGCCATTTACGAATACCCGCCCGGCGCTGACCTGCACCGTGTCCCCGGGAACGCCGACGACCCGTTTGATGAAATCCTTGCCATACTGCACCGAGCCGCAATGCGCTTGCCGCGGGTCGTCATGCGGGAACCTGAACACTATTACGTCCCCGCTCAAAACCTTCCGCAGGGGGAGGATGCGTTTGCCCATCAGCGGGACGCGTAAGCCATATATGAATTTATTCACGAAAAGATGGTCGCCCTCCAACAACGTGCTGCGCATGGAGCCGGATGGGATCTTGAAGGCCTGGACCACGAAATACATGAGGACCGCGGCCAAGAGCACGGCCGAGAACACGGTCTCCGCCCATTCCAGGTCTTCGGTCAGATAATGGCGCCGCTGGGACGGGTCTCGGCCCTGGGACGAGCCGCGCCAGAAGCCGACCACTCCGGCGACCAGCGCCGCGGCCAGGCTGGGAAAAAGCTCGGCCGTGGATATGGTATGCGCCGCCACGGAGATGAAGCGAGCCCGGCTGTCCATGGACATCATCACGACCCAGACCACGGAGAACCCGGACAACGCCCAAAACACGCCATGCCACAACCCGGTCTTCATGGCCGTGTCCACGGCTCCGGACTTGCTCCACTGCCGGCTGATCCAAGCGTACGCGCCCATGATCAGGCCCACGAAAAATAGTCTCTCTTCCATTATCGCGCTATCCTTTTATTTTTTTTCTTCGTCCAGTTTCAAGACCGCCAGGAATGCTTCCTGGGGTATTTCCACGGCGCCGAATTGTTTGGCTCGTTTCTTGCCTTCCTTCTGCTTGGATAGGAGTTTGCGCTTGCGGGTTATATCTCCGCCGTAACATTTAGCCAGCACGTCCTTGCGCTTGGCGGAGATCGTCTCCCGGGATATGATGCGCCCATCTATCCGGGCCTGTATGGCCACTTCAAAATTCTGTCGATGGATGAGTTCCTTAAGCTTGCTGCACATAAGCCGGCCCACATCATAAGCCTTGCTGCGATGCACGATGGCGCTTAAAGCATCCACCGGGTCGCCGTGGATGAGGATCTCCAGGCGCACCATATCCGAAACCCGATAACTGGCATCCGCATAATCCAACGAGGCATAGCCCTTGGACACGGATTTCAGCCGGTCGTAGAAATTCACCACCATCTCGCATAAAGGCAGGTAATAGCGCACCAGCATGCGGGTTGCGGAGATATATTCTATGCCTACGTGCTCTCCCCGCCGCTCCTTGATCAGATTCAGGACCCCTTCTTGGTATTCCACGGGCATTATGATGGTGACCAATACAAAAGGCTCCTCGACGCTCTTGATGTCGCCATGAGCCGGGAATTTAGCCGGGTTATCTATGACCAATTCTTCGCCCTTAAGCGTGCGCAGGCGATAGACCACATTGGGGCTGGTGGCGATGAGGCTGAGGTCGAATTCCCGCTCCAACCTCTCCTTGACGATGTCCATGTGCAGCAGTCCCAAGAATCCAAGACGGAACCCGAATCCCAGGGCTTGCGAACTCTCCGGCGAATAATTAAAAGAGCTGTCTTCGAGGTTGAGCTTTTCCAAGGCCGCCGCGAGTTCCGGGTAATCCGCGGGGTTCACCGGGAATATGCCGGCGAAAACCACGGGTTTGGCGTCTTTGTATCCGGGCAGCGGCGTGGTCCGGGGCCGCGCCGAATCCATCAAGGTGTCTCCCACCCGGACCTGGTGGATATCCTTTATGCCGCATATGACGTAACCGACCTCTCCGGCGGAAAGCCGCTGGGCCGCCGACATCTTGGGCACCAGATAGCCGACTTCCTCCACCGTGACTTCGTGCCCGGTGGAGAAAAAGCGCAGCTTCATGCCCGGGGCCATGATCCCGTCCACCACGCGTATCAGCAGGATGACCCCGCGATATACGCTGAACGTGGAATCGAATATGAGCGCGGACAGGGGCGCCGCGGTGTCGCCCGTGGGCGCCGGGATGGAGCGCACGATGGCCTCCAACACTTCCGCAGTCCCCAGGCCCTGTTTGGCCGAGACCTCCACCGCATCCGTCTCCACCTTGACCACGTCGAATATCTGCTCCCGCGTCCCGTCCACGTCCGCGGCCGGCAGATCCACCTTGTTTATTACCGGTATGAGCTCCAGGTTCAAAGCCTGGGCCAGGGTGGCATTAGCCAAAGTCTGGGCTTCCACGCCTTGGGTCGCATCCACGACCAACAAGGCGCCCTCGCACGCGGCTAGGGCCCGGGAGACCTCGTACGAAAAATCCACATGCCCCGGAGTATCTATGAGATTGAGCACGTATTCCTGGCCGTCCGGCGCCTTATAATTCATGCGCACGGCCTTGGCTTTTATGGTGATGCCTCTTTCCCGTTCCAGTTCCATGGAGTCCATGACCTGGGACTGCATATCGCGCATGGATATGGTGCCGGTAGCTTCCAGCAAGCGGTCGGCCAAGGTGGATTTGCCATGGTCGATATGGGCGATGATGGAAAAATTGCGGATCTGGGCCGGGTCGGTCATCAGGCTCACAGCCCTTGCTCGCGCATGAGCCGGCGGATCTCTTCAGAATCCCCGCATGTCAACGCCTTGGTCACGAGCTTGGCCATGGCGGCGTAGCGCAGATGCCGCACGGCCTGCTTGATGCGCAAGAACATGCGCGGCGAGATGGACAAACTATCGCACCCCATCCCCACCAACAGCGGTACGGCATGGGGATCGGAAGTCATCTCCCCGCATACGCTCACCGGTTTGCCGGCCTTATGCGCGGTCTGCACCACGTGGTGCAAAAGCCGGATCACCGCCGGATGAAAAGGGTCGTAAAGATGGGTCACATGCTCGTTTACCCGGTCCACCGCCAGCGTATACTGGATAAGATCATTGGTGCCCACGGATATGAAATCGATATGCGGCAAGAAGGCGTCCAGGATCACCGCGGCCGAAGGGATCTCTACCATGATGCCCAATTCTGGGGTCTCCGGGACCGCCACGCCTTCCGCCTGCAGTTCATGCACGGCTTGAGTCATGAGCCGCCGCACGGCCTGGACCTCGGCTACGGATGACACCATGGGGATCATTATCCGCACATTACCCTTGCCCGTGGCCCGCAATATCGCCCGCAATTGGGTCTTGAACATATCCAAATGGCGCAAGAACAAACGGACGCCCCGCAGCCCCATAAAGGGATTGACCTCTTTCTTGGGGCCTTCG